>DASZIA010000082.1:0-6221 GCA_035949535.1 Planctomycetaceae bacterium
CTTGTTGACGAGAATCGTGAGGTACGATCGCAAGGCAGGATCTTTGATCGGTTCTCGATGGAGCTTTTGAATCTGTCCTGGCTTCATCTCGCCGTGCTCCCACAGCAGCCGCATGACAGTCAACTCACCGGGCGTGAACCGTGGCATTGCAGATTCCTTCCGGAAGCGAATATGCAGATACTACTGCATGTCATCCCGCGCGTCAACGACCCGCAGAAAATTCTGCAGGTTGGTCCTGACGCGGGTCCCAAAATCCCGGTCCGTGGGTGACCAGAAATCGAGCCGGTGCACGAATGGGGGAGCACCCGGACGCCGTCAACTCGCCGGAATGTCGAAGCGGGGCGTGGCCGCGACGGACGGGAGTACATCGTCGGTGTGAGCGACCGATTGGCGGACCGCACCGGTTTCTCACGCCAGCGAACAGTCAGCGATGGTGCTTCACACTTCCGACTGGGGCGGCCGCTGCAACCGCCCCGCTCCTGCCCGCCCGTGTGGACGCCTCGGCGGATTGCGCCGCGGCGACCGGTAACCACGATATTTAAGCGGCTGGCGGGATCTGACGGCAGCGGAGTTTCATCAACTCAACCCTTTTCCGGGCAGAGCCCACAAACGACCGATAAGTGCCGCCGCGCCAGGCACCGGAAACTCATCCGTTTTCGTCCCGCTGTTCCGTGCACCGGATTGCCATACGTTTTGGCGGAATCCGGCTTAGGGCTGCGAGAGCGGATCAAACGCCCTGAAATCGTGGCAGAAATCGAACCATTCTCGGGACGGTTGTTCCCGCCAGCTGCCGAACCACCAACGGCGCTGCTCATCGCAGATCAATCACTTTGCATCAGACTCGTTTGCAGACACGTTCGTGAGTTCACTGACCGAGCGGCAAGGGTTGGCGGAGCTGCTCCCGGACGAGTGGATGCTAGCACATCGCATGGGCGTTTGACGGTTCAACCGGTGATTGACGAGCCTCTGGCCGGCCGCTTATTGTCAGCTCAATTTGGTTGGAGAATCACGAGTGAGCCGACAGGATTTGCAGCGAGGACGAATGCCAGCATCAGACGAAAAGCTGGTTCAACGGCTCCAGGAGCGCAACGCACATCGCGAGGGTGCCACTGACGGACGCATCCACCCCCGCACTGCGATTCGCCCTCCCACCGCCAAGGCGATACAAGTTGCTGAGCGTATGATTGGTTTCGAGCTGCCTCCATTGCTCCGCACCATCTACCTCAAGGTTGGGAATGGCGGCTTTGGTCCCGAGTACGGAATCGTTGGAACAAAAGGGGGAGCAAAGCTGGACGGGTGCACGCTCGAAACGTGCTACCAGCGAATGCTTAAGCTCGAAAAGGAGAACGCCGAGTGGCGTTGGCCGGCGCGTTTACTTCCACTTGCCAAGTACGGATGCGGAATGTGGTCCTGTGTAGATTGCGAGTATCAGAAACTTCCGATGGTCCTGTGGGACCCCAACAACTTGGACGCCGAGCTCGATAGTGCGGATGCCCGGCTGAATTGGGGCAACTCGTTTTGGGATCAAGGATTGTCGTTCAAAAATTGGCTTGAAAGCTGGCTCATCCGGAAGCGGCAGCCAGAGCCGAAATTGCCCAGCGGGTCCTGGATGAGAAAACGATTGGGCTTCACGTTGCCGGCACGCGCCGCATCGCGTAAGACTGCGACTCGTTGATCGCCAGAGCGAATAATTCCGGACGGCTTCGACCAGTCGGATGTTTCGGCGGTCCAGGGTCTGAACGCTCGACAGCGTTCGGCCACGCGCGAGCTTGGCAGATCTCATACGATTTCTGTGTCTCACAAGAAACGACCGATAAATGCCGCCGTGGCAGGCACCGGAAACTCATCCGTATTTCGGCACACGCTCCGCGTGCCGGATTCTCATGCGTTTTGGCGGAATGCGGGATCAGGCTGTGAGCGCGGATCAGACGCCCGGAAATCGTAGGCAGAATTCGAACGATTTCTAATTAGAGGTTCGTACCCTCAAGAGCGCGATGGTACGAATCAGCACGCTTCTGGAGAGAGCGGCGAAGAATCCTGTGCCCTAGGGGTCCACTCTGTCCAGGAGGTAAGGGCGGCCATAGTGCCGCTCATTGCGCGTTAGTTGAAGATATCGCTATGCGTCCGGTAAGTGCCGTCCTTTTGCCGTTTCCAGATCACCACGTAGTCGCACACATAGGTGCTGCCTTTGCCGTTGACTTCGGTTGTGAGCGAGGATTTGCCGATTTCGTAAATGGCCGCCGGAGTGCCGCCGACCTCGATTGCTTCGAGTTTCCAATCTTTCGCACCCTTGACCATTTGCCAGTAGCGGTCGATTGCGTGTCGGCCGTGGACCTCTTGCCCGCGCCCGAAGTAAATCGTCGCGTCGTCGGCATAGCTGCGCGCCACCGCCAGCATGTCCCCTCTTTTGAAATCCGCGATCACTTTACGATTGCATTCTTCGACGATTTGACGCAGGGATGTTGCCTGAGACGGCGAAACGCTCGGACTGGCCTTGGCCGGCGGTGCCTGAGAATCGAGGTACGCAAAAATGGCTTCCAGACCTGGGTCGCGATTGGCTGCGAATGCCTCAATCGACGGCTCGGCCACAAGCTCGGGGGCGATCCACGTGCGCCGGTCCATCGGCAAAGAGCTTTGCCAATAGAGAGAGGAGCATGTCAGCCGCAGCTTGCTGCAGGGCAGCTGCAGCATCGTACTTTCGCCGACGAAATTCGGGCTGGACCCAGTGGGCTCGCCGACAAAAATTGCGTCCGTATTGCGCTCGATGCCGACCGTGCAGTTCATTGCTGCGGAAAATGTTCGCCGGCCCACAAGCACGAACAAATGCCCCCGCCGATTTGCCTTCTCCGCTCGAATCAGGCCATGCAGGAGTGGGCGAGTGAGGAGCGTGTTCCCGCCGCCGTTGTTTCGCATGTCCACGATCAACGTCTCGACCGGATGTTCGCTGATGAAGCCGAACAGGCGGCCGCAGAATTCTTTCAAGGTTTCATCGGGCCTGTTTGCAACGGCGTTGAACTGGAAGTAAACCACCTTCTTATCCGCCAGGTATTCGAACCAAAACGGATTGTCGTTCTGCTTGAACGAAATGGGCTCAGACGACTTTGAAGACCAATTGGCCCTGACAAACTTGGCCGTGGCCGCTCGGTTGAGCGGAATCGGCTTGAGGTCCACGCGCACTTCTTTGCCCGCCGGCGTTTTGACCGTCAACGATATGTTCTTCGTGTTTTCGGAGATTTTAAGGTACGACAGCACGTGTGGGTTCGTGAGAAAGAGGGGTGACTGCAGCTTGACGCCCATCGGATTGTCGCGTGAGCAGAGAGGCTCGACGGTCGCGAGGGCTTCCTCGGCAGTGAGGTTGCCGATTTTCAGGACCTTGCTCCCCACGATGTCTTGGTATTCAGGCGCAGCAGCGCGAACGAACAATCCCTCCTTGTAGAGGTAAAGCTCAACCGAGTAGCGAAGCAGCGGCTCGTCGTGTTGCGGCCGCCATACCGAAATGGTGTGGCCATCACCGACCAATGCCAGGATCCGCTGCACGCCCACCGCGATCTCTTCATCCTTGAGGGTGGCGATGCGGCCCTTCAGATCGTCGATGGCTCCCCGGAGTACCTCCCGGGAGACTCTTGCGTACAGGTTGTAGTGAACCCTTTCCATCCGGCGAATGAGGTAGTCGAGATCGAAATTCCAACGTTCGGTGCGCGACAGACCTTCGGGTTGTGTGCCGACAACTTGCTTGAAGCGCGGATCCGAACGGATCGGAGCGAGGTCGGGATCGGTGAGGGCGGATGCTTCCTGAGCAAATCCGGCGTCGAGCGCCTTCTGCAGCGAGGCGATCGCCTCGTCAGTGTGACCGGCAAGCGAATTGGCGCAGGCAATGTTGTAGAGCGCCGCAGTGGGCTGGAAGCCGAGTTTCACCGACTCGTCCCAGGCCTTAATGGCTTCGTCATGTCGCTTGAGGGAATGAAGAGCCAGCGCATACTCGTACCAATGCTGTCCGCTGTACGGATTCACGCGGACGAGTGGCGCGAGCGCAGCAACCGCTTTCGACCAGTCCTGCCGACTCAACTGAGCCTTGGCTTCCTCGGCCAGAACTTGTGTGCTTTGTTTTTGGAAGACTTTGTCCGCCGGCAACGCAGGCGACTCGACGCTGCGAACGCAAGTCACGATGGCGATCAGGGCAAGAATGCGCCGGCCGAACTGTCGGGACATCTCTTGGATCCTTGTCGGTATGAACTCAAGCCTGTCGATTACGGAGCCGTGCTGGCGCCACTCCGAGTTTCATGCCGATGCACGAGCATGCGGGCCTTGGCGATCGCCTCCTTGGGGTGGGCACGCACCCAAAGCTCACATTCGTGGCTGCAGCAAAGCACCGGCATGTCTCGCAGCACAACTTTCACCGGCGGCCCCTCAGCGCCCAACTGCACATCGCAACCATCTGCGGCGCAGGTTTCTTGCGATTCAGCCAACCGGCGATCTTCGGGGCCGAGCAATGACAGGTTGACCATGACCGCGTCGGACGCACCCGAAGCTGCGGGCACCTCGACGCCGGAGGCCAAGTCGGAGCGTCCGCGTCGGACAAAGGTTGATGCAAGAAGACCGACCACGAGCGACGCGGCCAACATCACGGTAATCAACACGAACCGACGCCTTTTGGCGACTCCCGTGCGTGCGGCCACGCTAACACGACCGGCCGACAGCTGTTGGGCGATTCGATCCCACAGATCGGGCGGCGGTTCCGGAGAACGGAGCTGTTGGCTCTTGCGATCCAACTGCGCCAGCGCCGCAAGATCGCCGGCGCAGTTTGAGCAGATCTCGACATGGGCCGCGATCTGCTCTCGCTCGGCAGCGTCCAGCTCGCCGTCGTGGAAGCAGCTCAGCAATCGTCTGGTTTCTTCACAATTCATGAGCGCAGCTCGGCGCCTTGTAGAAGTCGTTGAAGTTCCGCGCGCACCCGGGCCAGCCGCGTCGCTGCCGTGCTGATGGGAATTCCCAGCACGTCTGAGATCTGTTTGTAGTTCAGTGCTTCGACATGTCGCAGGAGAAAGATGGCCCGAAGCGAGGGATCGACCTGCTCCAGTGCATGTTCCAGCGCCTCCGAGTCTTCGAGTCGCTGTCCTGGCTCGATTTCACGCGAGACCGGATCGCACACTAACCTGTCGGGGGAAATCTGGGTGACGCGACGGTGCCGCAGACACTCATTGATCGCAACGCGATAGAGCCAGGTCGAGAAGCAGGCGGTGCCCTGAAAACTGTCCAATCCCGCGAATACCCGGAGGAAAATCTCCTGGGTCAAATCGGCCGCTTCCGTCCTGCCCACGAATCGAACCGCGAGGCCATAGACACTGCGGTGAAACCGCTCATAAAGCGCACGCTGAGCGACGCTGTCCCCCTTCCGACAGCTCGCGACGATTGCGTCTAGACCACTAGCGAGCGAATTGCCCTCCACGCCATTCATTAGATGCGCCTGACGAGAAGTTTTTCGGTTGAACGCGCGCAAATTTCAGAGGCACAGGGAAGTCAGGCTGACGCTGCCTGGGGGATTTTGCGATGGCTGCGAGAACTGGATTAACCTGTGATCAGTTTGTGCCGAACGAGCGAGCTGTCCCATGCGGCATAAGTGATTGATCAAATCGAGAGTTACAGCAATCGCTCCGTCTCTTCGAGAGCGGGGGTGAGTTTCCCTCGATGTCAGAATTGGAAAGCTATCACCAATTTCGCGACGATTCCGTCGAGTGTAGCGAACGACAACCACGAGGTTGCGATGGTTGTCAGTCGCTGAGACCGAGCGATGTCATCAACTCATACGTTTTCCACGCCGTGTGGCGAAACGACCGATAAGTGCCGCCGTCACGGGCACCGGAAACTCATCCGTTTTTCGGCGCGGTTCCGTGCACCAGCTTGCCATACGTTTTGGCGGAACGCGGCCTCGGCCCGTGAGAGCGGATCAAAATGCGCGACGAAATTCGAACGATTCCGATTCGAGCTCAAATCCAGTCGCCCCGACTTAAAAAGGGCGTTCATTGGAAAGTTACGCGCGCCGCCTCTTTCATTTCTCGTCAGGCCTTCTCTAGCGTGACCCCATAGCGATAAGTGGGCTTGTTCTGCAATCCGGGTGCCTACGCGGCGATAAAGAACCCTTCGCGCTTCGCACGATCGCGCCGCTCGGCGGTAAGACGTGGGTCGTCGTCGAATAGCAGCTCCGTAGCAAGCGGTACATAGTC
>DASZIA010000083.1:0-18991 GCA_035949535.1 Planctomycetaceae bacterium
GCCGCTGGGGCGATTGCGCCGCGGTCCCTTTCGGAATCATCGCAATCACCGTGGCGACAAAAAGCGCTGCGACGGCCAGCTTGCCGCGGTGCGGTGCAATTCGATTCAATCGAAAGCGGTCAGTCACGAAACACCTGCGTACCTCTCGAGGGTGTCCCAGGCGTGGAAACGCCGCGCAGCCGACGCGACAACTCCTGCTCCGGATCCGACATTCGCGCGGCCGAGAGTTCATTTTCGACTGCGGACTCCGAGACGCGGGGTTCTGGGCGACGCGCCGGTTCGTTGCGATGGCGGGCTGTACTCTGAGAAGCGGGCTGCCCTTTCAGCAGGCTCAAGAAGGACGTGCCGAGCTTCTGCCCATTTCTGCTTCCTCGGCAAATCCCGGCGATCAGATCGACCTCCACGGGATCGCTCACCACGCCGATCCCCTGCAGTCCGGCGGGAGACGAGCCGACGACCAGGATCCGCGAGCCGATTCGCAACAGCACGATCGATTGCCTCTGGTCGACGAAGCGGCGTCCCAGAATTTCCAGCGCCTCCGTGGGAAGAGCCTGACTGAAAAGCGGAGCGTGACGCCGAAATACTCGAGCCAGAACCAGAATCAAGCCGATTACGACAGCCAATGCGCCGACGGCTGTAATGGGCGACAGCGATGCGCCGTGGGAGTGCGTGTCGCGAGGCTTTTCTTCGCCGGGCAGGTGCGTTGCACCGGTGGTCTGCGTCTCGCGAGGCTTTCCCTCGTTGTGTGCCCGTGCCAGTTCCTTCCAGGCCTTGTGGGAAGCAGTCCGCGCGGACTCGGTTGGCAGCGAGACCGTTTCCCGGCCTTCGACCGATGGCAAGCGCGGCGCCATCGGGCGCGGATTGGCATTGGCGGCAGCTGGAAACCGATCATCCGCCTGTGATTGCGAGTCGACCCGACCGGCAACGACGAAGATTCCGGCACTCAGTATGAGCAGGCCAATCGTCGACCTAGAGCGCTGGTGCGACAATTTCGGCCACCCGCACGCAGAAGTTGTCATTGAGCACCAAGACCTCGCCGCGCGCCACCAGACGTCCGTTTACGAGGATGTCGACTGGGTCGCCAGCCAGCTTGTCGAGCGGAACGACCGACCCCGATTTCAACTGCAGGACTTCCTCGATCAGGAGCTCCGTCCGCCCGAGCTCGATCCGCAGGTCGAGTTCGACGTCCTGCAGGGCATTGAGGCCGACGCCGTCACCGCTCGTCTGCCCCGTCCGGTCAAAAGCTTGAAATTCGTACTGCGAGGCCAATCCAAGTTCCTGCGGAATGCCGCTACGCCCCAAGCTGGGGGACACGGCCGCCGCCAAGCCCGCTTCGGCCTGCTCGAGCAAGCGCTCGGTGGGCGTTTTTTCCTTCGCGCCTCCGGACGAAAGGCTGGCCCGCCCCGCGGTCGCTGCGCTCGGCCCGCCTTTCTGATCCGCCTGCCCCGCTGAGTCAGCTTGCCTGGCGGAAGTCTTCCCTTCTGCTCCGCCGGAACCGGTTCCGGCAGCTTTCAGCAGGGCTTCGATTTCTTCGGGCTTCAGGAGATCGTCGGCCATGGCGCTCCCATCACTGCTGCATGACTCGAATTTCGCTTACGACGACTTCCTGGATGTAGGGCTCGGGCAGCACGTTGTTGAGCTGGCTCTTTAGTTCCCGTTTCATGAGTTCGAGCTGCGGATCGCGCAAATCCTTGATGCTCGACATGCGGACCACTTTCACCACGGCCTGCCGCAGACGGGCCTTGTAGCGTTCGCTGGCGTCGCTAAAACGCGACTGCGAATCGTTGGAGATCGTCGCGTACAGCTTGAAGCTGATATTCCACATTTGGGCGTCGTCCGGCTCGACCGAAACACTGAAGCTGCCCACTTCGACTTCGAGGACGTTCTCGGACTTCTGCGAATGGGCGTCCTCAGCGTGTGTCCCGCCTTCTGCCGATTGCTCACCCGTGGCCGCATGGCCCTTCGGCAAGAGCAGTGCGGCGCCGATGGCTGGGAGAATCATGACTCCCGCGACGATTGCGATCAGTTTGACCTTCTTGCCGCTGAGCAGCTTTTTCTTCGCTGGAGCCGCCGTCTCGGCAGCCGCCGCAGGAGCTTGAGTCGGTGTTTGTGTCATTGCGAGCGGTAACTCGTCGTGAAGCGCACGGACGTGGGCAGCGCTGTAAGCCGCGGCCCCTGCAAGTACACGCAGAGCCAGACCCATCCGTTGGGCGGCGGAATATAGGTCGCGATCCGAAATTGGTCAACATGTTCCGGTAAGACAGGAAGTCCCGAGCGAGTCGGCAATTGAGCGGAATCTCACACCCGTCGCGCATTTGGATGTTGGGGCTGGACGACTCTCCTTATAATTTCAGGCGCACGAATCGAGGACCCGACCAATTCACGCCGACCGAAGTTGGCAACTCTTTGCCATTTTGGCCAGATTGGCACTGTTGGGTCTGGCAGTTTCGACGTACAAAGACGTACAAAGCGGCATACGTGGCCGCGGTGCGAGAGGGCGCCTACCGCAGTTCCCGAGTCACACAACGAAGGAGAGCCAGCTCCATGATGCGTTGTAGGCACATTCCTTTGCGGACCGACTTACGATCAGACGCGACGAACGGCCCTGCGGACGATCGCTCGGACCTCTTTGGCAAAACGATTGGCGGCCACGCGGTTCGGGGCTGGACGGCGGCGCTAGAATTGGGATGCTGGATCCTGATCTACGGCAGTCTTAGCCTGTCGGGTTGCGCACAGTCGTCGCTCGACGAGAAGGCCGAGGCCGGCGACAAAGGTCAGCAGAGTCGCGAGGAGCGTCACCAGGAGAAAAGTGCCATGGTTCGCGTGCGTGTGTTCGATCGCAGCGGAAAACTCGTCGGCCCCGTCGAGTGTCCCAAGGTGGAACTGAGCCAGTCCGAGTGGGCCAAACGGCTGACGAACGATCAGTTCCACATCCTTCGTGCGCAAGGGACCGAACGCGCCTTTTGCGGTACGCTGCTCGATAACCATAAAGAAGGCGTCTACACCTGCGCCGGCTGCGGCTTGCCGCTGTTCGCGTCGGATTCCAAATTCAACTCAGGGACTGGCTGGCCGAGCTTCTTCCAGCCGATCGCGAAAGAGAACGTCATCGAGCACGCCGATAATTCGATCGGGCAGCGGACTGAAATCCTGTGCGCACGTTGCGACGGTCACCTGGGACATGTGTTTGAAGACGGTCCCCGCCCAACCGGTCTGCGGTTCTGCCTCAACTCCGAGTCGCTCAAATTCACCGACAAGGACAAGCTGGTGTCGCTGGCCGACCCAACTGCCGAACAAAATGCGGCCTCCCCCGACGTCGTGAAGGACGGCAAAGCCACGGCGGTGTTCGCCGGCGGCTGTTTTTGGTGCACCGAGGCGGCCTTTGAACAGCTCAAGGGCATCTCCGACGTCGAGAGCGGTTATGCCGGCGGCCCGAAGGAGACGGCGAATTACGAACGAGTTTGCGAAGGCAACACGGGACACGCCGAGTCGATCCGCGTCACCTACGACCCGAAGCAAGTCAGCTACGATCGGCTGCTCGACGCATTTTTCAATGCCCACGATCCGACCAGTCTGAATCGCCAAGGAAACGACGTCGGCACGCAGTATCGCTCGGCGATCTTCTACGCCAACGAAGCGCAAGAGCGCGCCGCTCGGGCCAAGATCAAGCACTTGACCGAGACCAAGGCCTTTCCCGATCCGATTGTCACGTCGCTCGAGCCGCTCAAAGCGTTCTATCCGGCTGAGACGTACCACCAGGATTACGCCAAGAAACACCCGAGCCAGCCCTACATCGAGCACCACGCGCTCCCCTTGGTGGAGAAAGTGCGGGAAAAGCTGCCCGAGCTGATCAAGCCGGAAGAGAAGAAGCCGTAGCGCGACGGGCTTTGTTCACCGACCGATCGTCAGTAGGAACGAGCGCGAGCCACGCCACCCCCGTGGCCCCCAGCCCCGGGGGGCGACCGATCGCGCCGCTCAGACCTTCGGCAAGATTTGCTTAATGCGCTGCCAGGCTTCGTTGCGGGCTTTGACGTTGTCGGGTAAGGCGTTTGGCTGCTCGCCGGCCCGCATGAATCCGTGCCCCGCGCCGTGATAGATGATCGATTCGTACTTTCTACCCGCGTTCTCCGCGAACTTTTTTGTCTGGTCGACTGTGGTCGTAATACGGGCGTCCTTTTCTCCATAAAAGCCGTACACCGGGCAATGCAGGTTGGAAATCTCGGGCTGTTCGGGCGGGGCTCCGTAGAACACGAACGACGCGGCAAGATCCTTGCGATGGGCCGCGTACGAAAAGGCCATGCCGCCCCCCCAGCAGAATCCCGCGACGACTACCTTGCCGTTAGCCGCCGGCAGGCGCCGCGCGTAGTCGAATGCGGCGTCGAGATCGGCCATCACCTGTTTTTCGGGAAGTCGCGAGACAGCTCGGCGAGCTTCTCCGGTGTTCGGCATGCCGGAAAGAAAATCCGGCGCAATCGCGATGTAGCCGGCTGCCGCAAATTCGTCGACCGCAAGCTTGGCCCAATCGGTCAGCCCAAAGATCTCGTAGATGACGAGCACGGTCGTCGCCTTATGCCCGACCTCGGGATACGCGACGAACGCCTGCAAGTTGCGTCGTCCGGACCTGAGATCGACGTATTCGCCGTGCCGCGGCGATTTGCTGAGCTTCTCCTTCGCCCAATCCTGGGCCAAGGCGCTCGAGACCGACAATCCGCATACTGCCGCCAACACAATTGCTCGACGCATGAAACCCTCCCTAAGTTGCCTGACCAAAATTCCGTCGGCCTGAACGACGAACCCGCGGCACGGGCCGATAGTCCAAGTATGCTCCGCTCGGCACACGGGGGCAACTGCCGCAATCTCGTGACGCGGCCCATTCTTAAGCGGGAACGGCGGCCGCCGGCGAGGATAAGATTTTCATCCGCCGGGCGGTGCACGGTCGATTTCGACGCGCGCATCGATCCGTTACAATGCGGCCCTTCTGGTTGGCCGATTCTTCGAACGCGCTTTTAAGGATCGCGCAGAACGCCATGCCCACCGCGCTTTTAACTGGCTTCCCTGGCTTTCTCGCGTCAGCGTTTTTGCCTGATTTTCTCTCGCGCACCGATCCGCAGACGCGTGTGACCTGTTTGGTCCAATCTCATTTCCGGCCGTTGGCCGAAGAGCGTGCCAAAAAGATCGCCGCAACGCACCCCGAGTGGAAGGGCCGGATTCAGCTCGTCGAGGGGGACATCACCCACCCGGAGCTGGACCTCAAGGCGGGCGCAAACGAGCTGAAAGCCGACACGCGCGAGGTCTATCACTTCGCCGCGATTTATGACCTTGCTGTGCCGCGACCGCTGGGCATGCGCATCAATGTCGAGGGGACGGCGCACGTGCTCGATTTCATCGAGGCCTGTCCGGCATTCGACCGCCTGCACTACGTCAGCACGTGCTACGTGAGCGGGCGTCATCCCGGCGTTTTCTCGGAGCGCGATCTCAAGGTGGGCCAGCGCTTCAATAACTACTACGAAGAGACCAAATACCTGGCCGAGGTCGAAGTCCAGGAGCGGATGAGGAAGGGATTGAGCGCGACGATTTATCGTCCGTCGATCGTCGTCGGTGACAGCAAGACGGGCGAAACGCAAAAATACGACGGCCCCTACGGGGCGCTCCGCTGGCTCGTGAGCTGGAAGAGCGTGGCACCGATGTCGATCGTCGGCGACCCGCGCAAGTTCCACGTCAACTTTGCTCCGCGCGATTTCGTGGTCGCAGCGCTTTGCCGGCTGAGCGCACTGCCGCAATCGCGAGGCAAGGTCTATCAGCTTTGCGATCCGCACCCGCCGACGGTCGAGGAGATTTACGAGATCTTTGCCAAAGCGACTGGCCGCCGACTGCTGCGGATTCCGAGTTGGGCGCCGTTGATGAAGGGCGTGCTGCGCATGCTGCCCGCTGCCGCGAGGTCGAGCCACATCACGCCCGAATCGATCGACTACTTCACGCACCCCACCGAATATACGTGCGAAAACACGCTGGCTGATCTGAGCGGAACCAGTCTTTGTTGCCCGCGGTTCAGCGACTATGCGCCGGTCCTCGTCCGCTTTATGCAGGAACATCCGGAAGTCAGCGACAAAGCCATGCATTGATGAGACCGTCAAGAAATTGCATTGAGTTTCGGAGCCGCGACCGTGAGGGAGCGGGGTCTAACGCTTGCTTCTCCCCGTTATAGCCCGCTCCCTCACGGTCGCGGCTCTAAATCCTCCGTTGTCCTTCGCGAAACCGGCAGGCACTCATCACGGGATTCCCGGAGAGTCTCATGCGATAATGGCCGCGGCGAAGATCAGCCTGGCGATGGCGCGTTTCTTGCATCAAATTTTGAGTGGAGCTTCGCGCTCTCCTGGGCCCTCGATACCACTTCGGACCCCCCGATCCAGTGCGTGGCCATGAGTTACCAGCCGATCGAAAATTACGGCATCATCGGCAACATGCGGACTGCTGCATTGGTCAGCACGCAGGGGTCGATCGACTGGTTCTGTTTCCCGCACTTTGACTCGCCCAGCGTCTTTGCGAGTATCCTCGACGACAAGCAAGGTGGGCACTTCACCATCAGTCCCACGCACAAGGACGCCCGGCACAAGCAAGTCTACTGGCCCGGCACAAACGTGCTCGTGACGCGTTTCCTCTCGCCCAACGGCGTCGGCGAGCTGCAGGATTTCATGCCCATCTTGGGTCGCTCGGCCGGGAACGAAAATAGTCGCATCATCCGCCGGGTCCGCGTCTCGCGCGGTGAAATGGAGTTTCGGATCACGTGCGAACCGGCCTTTGATTACGCGCGCGCGAAGCACGACACGGTGCATGCCGCGCACGGAGTCATCTTTCGCTCCGAGCGGCTCACGCTCGCTCTGTCGAGTCCGCTGCCGCTCAAGTCCGACCGCCGCGGAGCCCACGCGACTTTTCGACTGCAAGAAGGGGAATCAGCCGTCTTCGTGTTGCGACAAATTCGCGACGACGAACAGTGCCTCAAGGCGCCGGACGAAAGCGAAAGCCAAGAACTCTTCGAGCAGACCGTGGAGTATTGGCGACGGTGGCTGTCACAGTGTCAGTACGTCGGTCGCTGGCGGGATATCGTCCATCGAGCGGCGCTCACGCTCAAACTCCTCACCTTCGAGCCTACGGGCGCCCTCGTCGCCGCCGCGACCTGCAGCCTTCCGGAAAAAATCGGAGGGCCCCGAAATTGGGATTACCGCTACACCTGGATCCGCGACGCGGCCTTTTCGCTGTACGGACTGCTGCGGCTCGGATTCACCTCCGAAGCGGCCGATTTCATGGGATTTCTCGATGCGCGGTACCGAGAACAGCAGGGAGACAGCATGCCCCTCGGCGTCCTTTACGGCATAGACGGCCGCTCCGACATCCCCGAATCGACCCTCGATCATCTCGAAGGCTACCGAGGATCGCGCCCGGTGCGGATCGGTAACGCGGCCTCGAAGCAGATTCAACTCGACATCTTTGGCGAGTTGTTCGACTCGGTCTATTTGTACAATAAATACGGCGCGCCCATTTCCTACGACGGGTGGAAGCATCTGCGTTCGCTGCTCGATTGGCTCTCTAAGAATTGGCAGCGTCCCGACGACGGCCTCTGGGAAGTCCGCGGCGGCCAACACGATTTCGTCTATTCTCGTTTGATGTGCTGGGTCGCGTTCGACCGGGGACTCAGATTGGCCGACAAGCGTTCGTTCCCGGCCGATCGCAGCGGCTGGCTCAAGGTTCGCGACGCGATCTACGAGGAGATTCTCACGCGCGGCTGGTCCGAGGAGCGGCAATCGTTCGTGCAGTCGTACGGCAGCCAATTTCTCGATGCATCGGCCCTGATCATGCCGCTCGTGTTCTTCATGGCCCCCAACGATCCCAAGATGCTCAAGACGATCGACGCCATCAGCAAGCCGCCGGCCGAGCGCGGGTTGACCTCCGATGGTTTGGTGTTTCGCTACGACGTCGAGCACTCTCCCGACGGCGTGGGCGGCGAAGAGGGAACGTTCAACATGTGCAGCTTCTGGCTCGTCGAAGCCCTCACCCGAGCCGGCCGCACTGAACCCAAGCGCCTCGAGGAAGCCCGGCTCTTATTCGAACGCATGCTGGGATACGCCAACCATCTCGGACTCTACGCCGAAGAGACCGGATCGAGCGGCGAAGCTCTGGGCAATTTTCCTCAGGCATTCACCCACCTGGCCCTCATCAGCGCGGCCTTCAACCTCGACCGCAGCCTCGGACCGCACGGCTGAGGAACAACCTGCGACTGGACCGGAGCAAGGGCATGCGGCCGCCCTTGACGGCATTCCGACCAGACCGTAAGTTCACGTCAGCCCGCGGTCGCTTAGCTCAGTTTGGTTAGAGCGCCACGTTGACATCGTGGAGGTCACTGGTTCGAGTCCAGTAGCGACCATTGTTTTTGCACTCGCGCAACCACACCCAGCCACACTTCCGCACATATCCCCAGCATTTTTGCTGTCGTCATCTTGCTCGCGTGGTTCTACGTGGCCCTGCGTCCCAGTGTGTTGCACCGCTTTTTGGAAGTGCGATTCGGTGGCTTGCAAATAGTGCTCGCGGGCGACGCGCTGAGAGTTGCCGATCCACGCACAGACGACGTGCGACGGGAACGATTCTTCCAGTTCCGTTTGCCGCGTTGCTCGCGCGGGCGAGCGCTCTGAGGCGAATCTAGGGCTCGCTATCGTTGTCCCGGCGCACAAAATCATGGAAGTCATCGATCATCCTGAGCTGGTTCAAATGCGGAAGGAAAAATCCGCTCAAGCGATCGGGGACAGGCAAATCCAGACAAGATGCCTCCGAGCGAGCCTAAGCGGTTTTTGAGCGTGGTCGCCTCTTGTCCGGGCCGTCGCTATGCTGGATTAGTGGCCATGGGGCGCGGTCGTTCTTTTGGCAGCCAGCCCGCGGCACGGTCCTTTCAGCACTTCCAAGCATCGCGGCGATTGAATTTTTATGACGTCCGTGCTGCCGTTCGATGAGTCGGCGACGTCCGCCCCAACCCAACCGGCCACCGTCACTACGCGCGAAAGTTCTCGTGGACTGCTCGTCATCTATTGTCTCACGATTTTCTTGAGCGCCTTTCTGCTCTTTCAGGTCCAGCCGCTGGTTGGAAAATTCGTGCTCCCCTGGTTCGGCGGCACGCCCAGCGTGTGGACCACGTGCATGCTGTTTTTCCAGCTGTGTTTGTTTGGCGGTTATGCGTACGCGCACCTGACGACGAGCGCGTTGACACCGCGGTCCCAGTCGATCTTGCATGGCGTGCTCCTGGTTGCGGCTTGCCTCACCCTGCCGATCATCCCCGGTGAGATGTTCAAGCCGACCGGCACGGAGGAGCCGATCTCGCGGATCGTGTTAGTTCTGACGGCGACCGTCGGAGCTCCTTTTTTGGTGCTGTCGACGACAGGCCCGCTCTTGCAGAGCTGGTTCAGCCGCACACATCCCAGCAGTTCTCCGTATCGGCTTTACGCGCTCTCGAACGCAGGATCGCTCTTAGCGCTAGTCACATTTCCAGCGGTGTTTGAATGGCTTTTTCCGAGGGCCTTTTTGGCATGGATGTGGTCCGCCAGTTTCGTGGCGTTCGCCATCCTTTGCGGGATCTGCGCCTGGGCATCCGCGACACGCGGGCAACCCATCTCGAGGCCGTCGGACGTTTCGGACGGTGTCGACGTTGCTCCGCCCGGTTGGGGCACCTGGCTTCTTTGGTTTGCGCTAGCGATGATTCCGTCGGTGCTCCTCTTGGCAACGACGAACCAGGTCTGCCTCGACGTGGCCACCGTGCCTTTCTTGTGGGTGTTGCCTCTGACGCTTTATCTGATGACATTCATTCTGTGCTTTGAAGGCAGAGGATGGTATTCGCGCCGGTTTCTCATTCCATCGATGATCGTCGGAATGGCCTGCGTCTGTTATGTGATCGACCAAGGATCGGACGCTGATCTGACGCTGCAGCTTTTCGCCTATTTCGGGGCGCTGTTTCTTTGCGCGATGGTCTGCCATGGAGAACTCGTGCAGCGGAAGCCCGACGTGCGCCACCTCACCGCGTTTTACCTGGTGATCTCTGCCGGCGGCGCGGCCGGGGGAATCTTCGTCGGAATCGTCGCACCACTGGTGTTTTCCGGGTACTACGAGTTGCACCTCGGCCTGTTCGCGTGCGCATTTTTGGTAATCCTGATCCTCACCCTCGACCGGCGGCAGATTCCGATTCGCGGACTTTGGAAGATAGTCTGTTTGCTATTGCTGCTTGCCGCTCTCGGCACGCTGGGTAAAGTGCTCGTCGCAGATTCCGCGCGACGTCGGGAGAATGTCATCAAGGTTGCCCGCACTTTTTACGGGGTCCTGCGCGTGACGAACCCCGAGAGGCGCTATGGTGACGACCAGAACCTCTTAAGACTTGAACCGACGCATCTGCTCATCAACGGCGGCATCACGCACGGCTTTCAATTCCTCGATCCCCAACTACGGAGTCGGGCCCCTTCGTACTATGGCGTCGATTCCGGAGTCGGGCGGGCTCTCACGCTGCCTAGCAGCGGCCCGCGGCGCGTCGGACTCGTCGGTTTGGGAACCGGAACGTTGGCGACTTACGCTCGGCCGGGCGATTATTTCCGGTTCTACGAGATCAACGCGAAGGTGGAGGAGTTTGCCCGCTCCTATTTCAGTTTTCTTTCGGATTGCAAAGGAGAGCTGGAGATCATTCCCGGCGACGCGCGCCTGAACCTAAGCCGTGAAACTCCGCAAGGTTTCAATGTTCTGGTGCTCGATGCCTTTTCCGGAGATGCGATTCCAGTGCACTTACTGACTCGCGAGGCATTTGCCATCTATTTGCCTCATATGGCTCCGGACGGCATCATCGCGGTTCACATTTCCAACAAGCACTTCAAGCTGGAACCCGTCGTGCTGGCGATTGCGGATGTCTACAATCTCGCGACGGCGACCATCAAATCGCGCCGAACCCGGAGGGGACAACAGCCCAGCACTTGGGTTTTGGTTTCCGCATCTCCGAAGGCCCTCCAGCCTGCGCGCATTCGCAATGCGCGGAACCAGAAAAGCGAAGATCGCGTGCTTTGGACCGACGATCATGCCTCCCTGTTTGAAGTCTGGCTGGACTGAATCTGGGCACGTCGCTCGTAGGGTGCGCGAATTGGTCGATATCCTTGGCCATCGAACCCATTTGTTGTGAACCATTCAAGCGCCCGTAAGTCGTCGACGAAGTCCGCCGGCGTTCCCAGCATGATTGCGAACTCAGTCAGAGGAACCCAAGAACCGCCGACGCGGAAGAGTTCGCCGGGTTGACGTCCTGGCAAGTCATCATCACCACTCGGCAAGGCGCCCCAATCGCTCGCGTGCCCCGGAACATCCGGGGTTTTTTTATGGTCGGCGCGAGTTCAAAAAGTAACCCCCATGCAGCATTGAGACTGGATGGGGGCAACGAGGCAGACACTATAGAACAGGTTTGGTGAGATCAATGAAGCCGTCCACCACCACGTCTGGGTAGACCGTGATCGTGTCCGCCGAATAACTTTCGACCTGAAGGCTCCCCTGCTGAGACAGAAAACCCGTATTACCCTTCTCGATCGTGGTATTGGCAATAATCAAGGTGTTGGGACCTGTTGCCGCCTCTCCGTTAAGGCCCACGAAGAGTTTGGCCGGTAGGATCGTCCGAGGACCCCCTTCAGCTCCAATCGTCACCACATTATTAATCCCATTCACCACAATTCGCTCGCTGCAACTCACTTGAGTTGCGACAAAGGGTGCAGTGCCTCCGTTGATGAGGGTTCCCTTCAGGCCGGTGACCAGCAAATCACCATTGGCAAGTGACGTAATGGAAAAGTGATTTCCATTGCCTTGCGCATCGATTCTGAGATACCGATCTCCAATAACGCCCGTGCAGGACACGAAGACATTCGGAGCGGTCGACGATAACAGCACCCGTTCTTCGCAGACTTCTGCTGCGACAATCGACGAACGCCCTCGACGTGGGTTCCTTCTAGCAATCACTTTTCAAAACTCCAGGCCCGCAACCAATGTGGCTAAAAATCAGTGGCGGCCCGGACCGTATGCTTTTAACGAGACTCGTCGAGCCCTTCAACGTCGAGACAGAAACCTCGGATAAAAACTGTCCAACGCCTAGGCTTCTGGGAGCGGCGACGCGGCCGTGTTACAACTGTCCGGCGACGGAAACACGCTCACGTACAAGGAGATTTCCCCTCGGTCGCAAGCTCCCGCTCAGCAGAGCTTGGGACCGAGAGAACGTATTTTCGTGACCGTCGTCGCAGCGTACCGACGGGGCATCCGCAGAGCGGAGCGGCCAGGCCACCCGTCGCGGACCTGCGAATAAACGCTCGCCCGTTCTACTAATCGCGGCCGCCTGAACTCGTCGCGTGTTAAACGGCTCGGCGGAGGACTTACCCATACCGGTGGGACTTATTCTTTTGTCGATTTACAACGTTCTGGTTGGGGTTACGCTTGCCGTGATTGCTGGATTGACTTGGGGTGATGGCTACTTCGACTTGGCAATTATCTGCTTCGCGATGGCCCAAATCACGCTGGGTTTAGCCCTGTGGTTCCGAGGACCAGTGGCCTGGGGCATTGTGCTCGGCTCACAGGTGATCACGATCGCTTTTGAGATCGCCGGAGTTGCACTTGGGCTGTGGTTGATATTCCAGCCTTGGGGCCTCATAGGCACGATGATTGTCGGTATTCCCGCTCTGGTGCTCCTGATTCCATCGATCGCGGAATTCCTCTATTTGAGAGAGCCGTTCGTCAGAAAATGGTTCCAGACCTGACCGGGGACCGCGGTTGTTTCAGCCCGGGGACCGCCGCCGAGTGGCTGGACTACTTGTTGTCGCGGCTGCGAAGCAGCCGCGCCCGGGACGAGAGCGGCGCGACCTAACGGAGCAGGGGATCGATGCCGACGCTGCATTGGGGACACCGAACACGTCCCGCGCCTAGACACACGGGGCAAATGTGTCTGACTTGCGACGTTGGCGTCTTGGTCCCGGTGGCCGGGCTTTGGGTGGAGCCGCCGTTATTCGGGCCGTTCAGCGAACTCTCGCCGCGATTTGGACAACTTGGAGAGGGGCACGAGTTGCGATCCGTCTGTTACGAAACGAATGCGAGCAACTCGTGCCGGCGGCCGCGTCAAGGACAGATTACTCTCCGGTGCCCGAACCTGAAGCGCGCACCGGTCTCTTCATTCTGGTTGGTCGGTGATAACTGGCGAGGAATGACTGAGTATCCGGCTTCGACTCGAATTTGGTCGGGCGTGTTTTGCCGCTCATATCACAGCAGATCCGCAGCGAGGCCTTGTCTAACTCGTAGATGCCCTGGATGGTTTTGCCCTTATTCGGCCCTTTAGTCACGACAAAGGTGATCGTTTTAGGGCTCTCGGAATCGTCGATTTTGTAGGTTCCCTCATCGACGTCCTCGCCCACCGTAGCGGTGTATTTCCCCCTGGAAAGTACCAGGCGGATTGACTTGCGGACGTTGTCGGGGTACGCCTCACCGGCCTTCACCGCCGACTCAGAAGTCCAACGGCCGTTCAACGCAGCCAGGTTTTCGTTCGATGGATCTGCGCACAATCCGACCGATACGAGCGAAACGACGATCAACACAGCAAAGATCCTCACGTCCTTACTCCCCGACAAAAGGTGAATGATCTTGAAATTCCAACACACCTAAACCCGCCTTGCACGCCACAAGCCAGATTACTCGCCGCCCAGATCTGTCAAGGGGCGCGGCCCCCTGCCTAGCCCCCTGCCTAGCCGATGATAACTGGCGAGGAACGACTGAGTATCCGGCTTCGACTCGAATTTGGTCGGGCGTGTTTTGCCGCTCGCATCAAAGCAGATTCGCAACGAGCCTTTGTTGAACTCGTAGATGCCTAGGGTGGTTTTGCCCTTGTTGTCCCCCTTAGTCACGACAAAAGTGATCGATTTAGGATTATCGGACTCGCCAATCTTGTAGGTTCCTATATCGAGCTGATCACCGTAGTTGAGCCTGAACTCCCCATTGGAAAGCTTAAGATACCTATGAATGAGCTCTTCGCGGGGAATTTCCTTGCCCGCCATCACGGCGGAGTCGGGCCTCCACCAGCCAATCAATGCCTCGTCCGCCTCTTTTGGATCTGCGCACAAGCCGACCGATGCGACCGAAACGACCATTAATACAGCAAGGATCCGCACGTCCGACTCCCGACAAAGGAGAATGATCTTGGAGTTCCAACACGAACAAACGTGACTTGCAAGCACAAGCTAGAACGCAACCTCGCCCATTTTCAGTCGACGAAAAAGAGTAGATCGGCACCGAGAACCGATTTGCGAATCCAGCGGACGCTCAGTAATCCCCCGGAGCGTCCGAAATCTTTTTCACCGCACGAGGTCCCGGCACTCCCGGGTCCTTACCAGCGACGGTCAAGTTGAATTCATAATCCGTGCGGCCCGGTTGTGTGACCTCAACGACGAATTCCTTGATGTCTTTGTTTTTGTCCGGGTCGTTGTAGAGATTCTTCAGGCCATCGGGGCCAATGTAGGGTATCGGCCCATCCTGCGAGCCAAACCCTCGCGCCTTCTTGGAGGGAGGGCGAAGTTCCACAAATTCGACGACATACTTTCCGACCGGCACCCCGTCGCCTTGAGCATAGGTCATAAATTCAAAGCTTCCGTCTTCCTTGCAACGCACCGAATATTTGTTCGGTTTCTCGAGATGCTGCGGGTCGGTGAGGATGACGAACAATGCGTCTTGACCCGACGGAGTTGCGCCATCGACGCTCACCCGGCCGGCGAACTTGCCGACGGGTTGTTGTTCTGTCGCTTTGGGGTTGTTCTTCAAGTACTCCTGCTCACGTGACGAACTTTGACCGCACCCTTCCAGAGCAAGAGCGGCGAGAACGATCAGCGCGAGGGAAGCAAGCGAGGCAGCGGGCGCGCGGCGCGCGGCGAAAGACATTGGGTTGGCTCCGTAAAACAATGCGCGAACAGATGCGCCGAAAGCCAGCCATGGATCGTTCCATGGCTGGCTTCGGCCAAATGCCAAGAAAAACAGAAACCGCAGTCGGACTCCTGCCTAGAACTGGTCAGTCACGGGCTTATGACCGCGGTAGGTGAACATGCGACACAGGACCGTAATGCTCAGGTTCTCGCTGATCATGCGAGCAGAACCATCGCACAGCAGGATGCCCGCGGAACCCGGATGGAACGAGTAAATGTTCCGGTGCCCGCGGTTTGTACAATTGATGGCGCAGATCGGGTCAGACGTAGGCGTTGCAGTTAGCGCATGCCCCGTCCCATTGAAATTGCTCCCCGACCACTGAACCCAGTTTGCGTCGATATTGGCCCAGCTGCCGCCCCAGTTCCACTGGGTATACCATTTTTCTCCAGTCGGCTGGGGTACAGAGCAGGTCGCGATCGCGGTCTTAACGCCACGGATCCAGAGGTCGGGCTTGCCGGCGCTCTCGGCAAACAGGATCGTCGTCGACGTTCCATCGACGACCTGGTCCATCCCAACGCCCGTAGGCTCCCAAAGACTGATCGGCCCTTCGCCTGAAGCTTCGCGTTGGCAAGAGTTTTGGTACAGGTAAGCTCCGCCAAGAGGTTCGAATTTCTCTTTGCAGCCACCGCCTCCCAGAGTGGCTCCGCACGACTGCTCGTATTTGTACCCCCCGTTCGGAGCATAGTCGGTCGCTCCGGCGAGTACGTTCGGGAACCCGCCGCAGGCGGCAGGCCAGACCCAACAGTTCAAGCGCTGTTGATCGACGAACGGGTTGTTGACCCGAGGCGCCGAGGGACAGGCGTAGGTCGGAATGACTTGCGCTCCAGGGCGCTGACCGGCGCAGGCATCAAGGGTAGGATTTGTAATGTTTTTCCCGGGGTAGGGCGGCTCGGGTGTATTGGGCCATATACAGGGATAACCATTGCCACCGTAGCTGTATTGCTGCCCCTTATGCTCACAACACGGAGGGAGCATTGGACTATTCTGGTCAATCTTTTGATAGACCGTGTTTGCCTCCAAGAACGGCAACAGTTTTTCCATTGCGAAATGCATGTTCGCACACCCGATGCAGATGTACCCGTAGCAGAAGCAGGGCGGGGGCGGGGCGTAGGGGCATAGGCCCCACCGATAGGTCATTCCCGGCGTAAATTTGTTGTTGGTTTCGTGATAATTGTGCTCCGCAAGCCCGATTTGCTTCAGATTGTTGCGGCATTGCGAGCGTCGCGCGGCCTCCCGGGCTGCCTGAACAGCAGGCAGCAGGAGCGCGATTAGGACCGCGATGATCGCGATCACAACTAGAAGTTCGATCAGAGTGAACCCCTGTCTCCTAAATGTTCTCATGTACGGTACCCCTTACGCGGTGACAAAAATGAACCAAAACCTGGCCGCCAAAAAAACAGCGCAAACTTTTTAGCACCATCAGATTGTGACGCTACCTTAACGTCCGCTAAAGGACCGATAAGACTCGATGAAAACCTGTCTGTCAAGCCGAAATTTAATTTTCTGTTAGGAGTGTGAGATTTCTCACAATTCGCGATTCCTCAGAAAATGCCAATAAACTAATCATTGTGTGCATCTTTCTAAGCATTTATGTGCGATTCTTTTAGCAACCCGGCTTGGTCGTCGACGAACGATCAGCTGAAAATTTGGCCAAGCTGCCCACCGGTGCGCTTGGCAGCCGACAAGCTCAGGACATCGCGTCCTTTGGGGAAGAGTGGTTACGGCAAAATCGGCCCCACGCTCCGATGAGTTCAAGTGGTTGCCGCGTGTTTGCGCGGACACTTGGACATACGCGGGTGCCCCGGGAATGAGGCGGTTATTCGACGGACAAACGCGAGACCATTTCGCGCGGCCACAATCGTTACCAGTGGCGGTTCGGAGCAGGAGTGCAGCAGGTAATTCAGTCTTAGCGCCGACCCGAAACCGGTCGCACTAACAGCTCGACAGGCACTGACCCAACAAGGCGGACGCGTTCCCCAAAAGCAGCACCTAACCGAATTGTTTGAGTAAAAGGCTCTCAAGGTCCGAGCTTCGAGGAGTCCAAGCGGGAAGCTTGGGAACGAGGCAAGACAGCCGACGCGCAACCGATCACGCGTTAGCGCCGCGGATTCTCGCTCCAGCTGAGCTCACCCGGCGCGGGCAAAACGCGCTCGACCTTGCTACGATCTGGTGCTGCTATCCCCTGCCACCTGAGGCCCGCCTCCCTCGTCCGCCAGAAAGCCGGAACACGGAGTGTTCCCACCGCCCGAGGTGAACGTTGCACAGTCCTCACCATCCGGTCCTCGACCGTCGCACACTGCTCGAGGCTGGTTCGATCGGCCTGTTGGGGCTCGGTGTCAATCATCTTGCTCCGTTGCGGCAGGCGGCGGCCGGCCCGGTTGTGGAGCCCAAGGCTCGCGCAGTGATTTACATCTTCTTGTCGGGGGGCCTGTCGCAGCTCGACAGCTTTGACATGAAGCCCCACGCCCCCGTGGATATCCGCGGCGAATTTCGGCCGATCGACACAGGGACTCCGGGTCTCCACATTTGTGAGCACCTTCCGCGCCTCGCTCAACGGAGCCACTTGTGGGCCCTGTGCCGGTCACTGACCCATGGGTCGAACGACCATTCGGCCGGACATCACATCATGCTGACGGGGCGGAGCGATCTCCCGAGGGGATTCAATCCGGCTGCGCCGGAGCCTAGCGATTGGCCTTCGATTGCCTCGGTCGCCGGCGCCGTCGTGCGGCGTCGTAACAATCTGCCTCCCGCGGCGGTGTTGCCCGATCGGCTCGTGCATAACACGCGGCGAGTCATTCCCGGCCAGTTTGCCGGCGTGATGGGGGCGCGCCACGAACCGTGGTTCATCGAAGTGGCTCCTTTCAGTCACGCGAGTTATGGCGCCTTTCCGACCTACGAATTCGACCACCAAGATCGCCCGAATACGCCGCGGCGAACGCGATTCGAGGCTCCGAGCTTGTCGCTTCCGCAGTCGTTGAGTCGATCACGGATGCTCCGGCGCACCGATCTGCTCCGGGTTGTTGATCACCAGCGGGCTGACCTCGAGCGCTGTGCCGACGTCGAGGAATTCGATCGGTTTCGACAGGGGGCGATCAGCTTGCTTACCGATCGACGGATCCGGGATGCCCTCGATGTCGAGCAAACATCCGCGGCTGTGCAAGATCGCTACGGCCGCCACTCGTTCGGGTGGTCGCTCTTGATGGCGGCCCGGCTGATCGAGGCGGGCGTGAACCTGGTCCAGGTGCATTTGGGGAACAACGAAACTTGGGACACGCACGGCGAAGCGTTTCCGCATCTCCGCGATAAGCTCTTTCCTCCGACCGACCAGTCAGTCTCGGCCCTCTTAGACGATC
The DNA here is from genome assembly GCA_035949535.1 of Planctomycetaceae bacterium. GTDB lineage: Bacteria > Planctomycetota > Planctomycetia > Planctomycetales > Planctomycetaceae > DASPSM01. The sequence continues at coordinate 18,354 of DASZIA010000083.1, forward strand.
TGCACGAGCGCGGGTTGTTGGAATCGACGTTGATCGTTATGGCCGGGGAGTTTGGCCGCACACCGCGCATCAGTCATCTGCCACAGTTTTACAAGCTGCCTGGGCGCGATCACTGGGGCGCGGTGCAGACGGTGTTTCTTGCCGGCGGTGGCGTGCGGGGCGGGACGGTCGTCGGCTCCTCGGACAAAATCGGCGCCTTCCCAGCCAGCAACCCCAAGACTCCCGAGAACCTGGCGGCCACGATCTACCAATCGCTGGGTTTGCCCGAGACGGTGGCTTGGCACGACGACGCGGGACGACCGCATCAGGTCTATCAGGGTGGCGCGATCAGCGAACTCTTGTAGGCGGGCTACCGCATGATCGCGTGAAGCCTCTTCGTCTTGAGCGTGCGCGCATCCGGCGTCATCGCTTGCGCGACGTAAAGATAATCTGGTGGCAGCTCCTCAATAAAGCCCGTCCGCAGCAGAGATCCGATGGGTACGCCTTGCGTGCCGAGAAGAGTGGCCACATGGCACCCTGCTTCCGCGATTTCGACCAACGCGGCACTCAACAGGTCTCGCGTCTGCCGGGCGTTCAGCCGCTGAACGCATAACAGATCGATCATTCCGACGAGGATCTCGCGGCGACCCCAGAACGGT
>DASZIA010000084.1:0-6758 GCA_035949535.1 Planctomycetaceae bacterium
CGTCCCATGTCCGAAGCCCAACTGCCGTCCGAAGGCGCCTTTGACGCTCACGAGTCGGCGATCATCGCGACGCCGGTGGCGTCGACAGCAGCCGCCAAACGAGGGCACAAGCGGCTGGCGACCCTGGCCGGATCGTTTTTGGTTTTGATTGCACTCTGCGGCTACTTCTACTGGGCGATGGTGCACGATCAAAACACGACGGCCCGCATTCAGAAGGAGCTGAAAGAGGACGGCGTCCAGGTGATGTTTTCGCAAGCCGAGCCGAAGGATGCCAGTTTCTCGCCCTTTCAGTCACTGACTCCGACCGTCAAGATCGTGGCCCCCGCGGGCAACATCACCAACGCACTCCTGGTGCGGATCCGGGACATCAATCAGGACATGGACCTGATGCTGAACAATTGCCCGATCACCGACGACGGCCTCGCCTCGTTGGAGGGCAAACACAACCTGCGCTGGCTCGAGCTTCGCAAAACCAAGATCACCGATGAGGGTCTCAAGCATCTCCGCGGAACTGACCTGGAGTTGCTCGATCTCTCGACGACAAAGATCGGCGACGCGGGGTTGGCCAATCTGGGAGATCTCGACTTGCCAAATTTGAAGACTCTGGCTCTCGAGCAGCTGACAAGCGTCACGGACGAAGGGATCTCGCATCTGGCGCGTTTCAAGTCACTGGAATTCCTCTCCGTCGCCGGAACCAAAGTCACTCCCACCGGGATGCGGCACCTCAAGAACAAGCTCCCGGAATTGACCATCCTGGGAGGTTCGTGACACGGACTCACGCGGACGTCCGCCGCGACCATTGGCTCGACAGCTCTCCCGTCCCATTGCGTCGATGCCTCGCCGGATCGACGCCCGATTCGACGCGACCGGATTTGAACGGGAGGGCGGTTCTCGCGCCGCTTTGCTAACTGTCGCCCAACCGAAGCCCCAGTTCGTCGCGCTGGGTCGCCTGCCGCTCGAAAAAGCCCAATGAGGCGAATCTCTCGTCTGCTGGTTGCCAATCGCAGTGAAATCGCGATCCGGGTGTTCCGGACCGGGCACGAGCTGGGCATTCGCACGATCGGGATCTACGCGCACGAGGACCGCTTCGCCTTGCATCGCCTCAAGGCGGATGAAGCCTACCCCATCGGGCAGCCCGGCGAGCCGATTCGTTCTTATCTCAACATCAACGCGATCGTCGCGCTGGCCAAAGAACGAAAAGTCGACGCGATTCATCCGGGCTACGGATTCTTGTCGGAAAATCCGGAGCTGGCCCGCGCGTGTGTCGCCAACGACATCATCTTTGTCGGTCCCCGGGCCGAGCTGTTGGAACAGCTTGGCGACAAGATCGCGGCCCGCAGTGTCGCTGAGCGAATCGGTGTGCCGATTCTCTCCGGCAGTCGCCAGCCTTTGAAAAGCGCAGCCGCCGGCCAGAAGGCGGCTGAGAAGATGGGCTTCCCGGTGATCATCAAGGCCTCGAAGGGGGGCGGGGGTCGCGGCATGCGCGTCGTGCGGACGGCTTCCGAATTCACGGGCGCCTTCGAGCAGGCGCAGCGCGAATCGCAGGTGGCCTTCGGATCGTCGGACGTCTTCCTCGAAAAGTATGTCCCGCGCGCCCGCCACATCGAAGTGCAGCTGATGGGAGACCTACACGGGAACCTCGTGCACCTTTACGAGCGAGACTGTTCGATCCAGCGCCGCCATCAGAAGGTCGTCGAGATCGCCCCCGCCCCGTCGCTCGATCCGGCGATTCGCCAAAAGGTCTGCGAGGCGGCGCTCGCCATCGGCCGCGAGCTGCGCTATGAAAATGCCGGCACCGTCGAGTTCCTGGTCGATGCCGACACGGGGGATTTTTATTTCATCGAGGTCAACCCGCGGATCCAAGTCGAGCACACCGTGACTGAAGAAGTCACGGGCACTGACATCGTCAAATGCCAGATCCTCGTCGCCCAGGGATTTCCTCTCGCCGATCCTGAAATTGGCTTGGGCTCGCAGGACGCCGTGCGAACCACGGGGTTCGCCGTTCAGTGCCGGGTCACGACCGAGGATCCGGCCAACAATTTCGTTCCCGATCACGGTCGCATTGCGGCCTACCGTTCTGCGGCCGGGATGGGCATTCGGCTCGACGCGGGGACCGCCTTCTCGGGCGCAGTCGTCACCCCGTATTACGACTCGCTGTTAGTGAAGGTGACCGCCCGCGGGCGGCGCTTTGTCGACGCGGCCAAACGCATGGAGCGCAGCCTGCAGGAATTCCGCGTTCGCGGCGTGAAGGTGAATGTTCCCTTCTTGATCCAGCTCATGCAGCACCCGCAGTTCCTTGCGGGCGAATGCCTCACCACTTTTATCGACGACACACCCGAGCTATTCCACTTGCAGCGGCGACGCGATCGGGCGACGCGGCTGTTGAGCTATCTGGCGGAAACGATCGTCAACGGCAATCCGTTGATGAAAGAGCGCCCGGCGCCGGTCCGCCGCGCGCCGGCTCCCGTGCCGGCGTTTGCGACCGACGGACCGATTCCCGAGGGCAGCCGCCAAAAGCTAAAGCGCCTAGGTCCCGAAAAACTGGCGCAATGGGTGCTGAATCAAAAGCACCTGCTGCTCACCGACACCACGTTTCGTGACGCCCATCAATCGCTCTTGGCCACGCGGCTGCGGACGCGCGATCTGCTCAATGTTGCGGAGGCGTATGCGCGGCTCTGCCCCGATTTGTTCTCGATCGAAATGTGGGGCGGTGCCACCTTTGACACGACGATGCGGTTCCTGAAGGAATCCCCCTGGCGACGCCTGATCGATTTGCGCGAGAAGATCCCAAACATCCTGTTTCAAATGCTTCTGCGCGGCTCAAACGCCGTCGGCTATTCCAACTATCCCGATAACGTCGTGCGCGAATTCGTTCGCGAGGCGGCCGCCGCCGGCATCGACGTGTTCCGAATCTTCGATTCGCTCAATTGGCTGCCCAATATGAAGGTCGCGATGGAAGCCGTGATTAAAACCGGCACCATCTGCGAAGCGGCCATCTGCTACACAGGCGACATCCTCGATCCAGGCCGGCCCAAGTACGACCTCAAGTACTACGTCACGCTGGCCAAAGAACTGGAAAAGATGGGGGCCCATTTCCTGGCGATCAAGGACATGGCCGGGCTGTGCAAACCCTACGCGGCCCATCTACTCGTCAATACGCTCAAGCAGGAAATCGGAATCCCGATCCACTTCCATACGCACGACACGGCCGGCATCCAGGCGGCTTCGATTCTCAAAGCGACCGAAGCCGATCTCGACATCGCCGACGCCGCGATGGCCCCGATGTCCGGCGGCACCTCGCAAGTCAATCTCAACACGCTGGTCGAGGCGCTGCGGTTCACGCCGCGCGATTCAGGGCTGAGCGCGGTCGCCCTGGATGGTCTGGCCGATTACTGGGAGGCCGTCCGCCAGTTCTACACTCCCTTCGAGAGCGTCGAGCTGGCCGCGACGTCCGATCTGTATCGGCACGAAATGCCCGGCGGGCAGTACACCAACCTGTTTCAGCAAGCCCGAGCTTTGGGGCTGGCGGACCGCTGGGCCGAGGTTCGCCGCCGCTATGCAGAGGTGAACGAACTCATGGGCGACATCGTCAAGGTGACGCCGACGTCCAAATCGGTGGGCGATATGGCTCTGTTTTTGGTCGCCAACAATCTCACGGTGGAAGACGCACTCGACGAAAATCGCGAGCTGGCGTTCCCCGAGTCTGTGATCGACTTGGTCAGCGGCCGGATGGGCCAGCCGCCCGGCGGATTCCCCAAGCGGGTGATCAGTCGCGTGCTACACGGCAAAGAAGCGGTGCGCGGGCGACCCGGCGCAAGCCTGGCGGCGGTCGACTTCAAGCAGAAGGCCGCCGAGATGGTCCGCTTTCTGCATCGTGAGCCGACGAAACAAGAGGTGCTCAGCTACGTTCTGTATCCCAAGGTCTTCGAGGAATTCGCCAAGCATCAGCGCGACTATTCCGACACGAGCGGCCTCTCGACGCCGGTTTTCCTCTGCGGCCCAGACCCGGCCGAGGAACTTTCGATCGACATCGAGGCGGGAAAGACGCTGATCGTGAAATACCTCACGACTGGCGATCCGCACGCCGATGGCAGCCGTAGCGTCTTCTTCGAGCTGAACGGTCAGCCGCGCGATGTGACCGTAATCGACCGGTCGATCCAGCCGGAAGAAAGCAAAGTGCGCAGGGCCGACCCGAACGATCCACACCACGTCGGCGCCAACATGCCGGGCATGGTCGTGACCGTCGCGGTTCAGCCAGGTGACCCGGTGGCCAAGGGCCAAAAGCTGCTGACGCTCGAAGCGATGAAGATGCAAACCAATCTGACCGCGGAGCGCGACGGTGTAATCGACCAGGTCCTGGTGAAGCCCGGGACGCAAGTCGAAACGGGGGACTTGCTGCTCACGCTGAGATAGAGGGCCAGACGTGCGCGTCGCGAGCGTCGTGCCTGGGCTCGGCTCAGGAGGTCTTCCAGCGTTCCAATTCGTCTCGCTTTTCCATTACCGGTTTGGCGCCTGCGGGAACCGGGAGGTACATGAACGTGCCGGAGGCCGCTGCCACGAGGGCACCTTCGCCGGTGCGGATTTCGCCGCGCGATACGGCCGTCATCTGGCCGGCGTGACGGACTTCGGCCCGGGCTGTCAGCGTCTCGCCGAGCCACGCCGGGCGAATATAGTTGATGTTGAGCTGCACGGTCACGACATGATTGTCGGGCGGGGCGAGCGTCCAGCAGGCGCAGCCGAGACACGAATCGAGCATCGTCGCCACGAGCCCGCCGTGGGCGATGCCCATCGTCCGCAGGTGCGATTCGTCGACGGTGACCTCGAAGACGGCCGAGCCTTTTTCGACGGTCACGGGTTTGATCTTGAGGCGATCGAGAAAATTTCGCGCCTCGGAGGCCGCGTTGAATCGGCTCGTCGCCTCAGCGATCTTTGGGTCGGAGGAAACCAAGTTCGCACCTCTTTTCTCTATTCGCTGTGATGTTCCGCTCGGCAGCGTTGCTGCTAAATTGTGGGGCGCGATTCTAGCAAACCGATGGCTTCGCTGCAGAGACTCTCGATGCCTCTCATTCCGGACCGCCGAATGACGATCGTCGAGGCATCCGCCGCCCTGGCCCGCGGAGTACTGACGTGCGAGGGGCTGCTGGAAACGTGCCTCGGTCGGATCGACGAGTGGGAAGACCAAATCCACGCGTGGGTGAGCGTTGATCGGGACGGAGCCCGACGGCAGGCGCGCGAATGCGACGCAAAGCTGGTCCAGCACCGGTCGGAAGGAACGGTCGAATCGTTGTCGCCCCTGTTCGGGATTCCCATCGGAATCAAGGACATTATCGACATCGCCGGCCAGCCGACGGGTGCCGGCTCGGCAGCACGGATGGTCGAACCACCTGCCGAGCGCGACGCCAACGTGGTCCGCAGGTTGCGAGAGGCTGGGGCAATCATCCTCGGCAAAACGGTTACGACTCAGTTCGCCTGTTTCGATCCACCGCCGACGCGCAATCCTTGGAACCTCGAGCGCACGCCGGGCGGGTCGTCGAGCGGCTCTGCCGCAGCAGTCGCGGCGGGAATGTGCCTGGGTGCGATCGGTTCGCAGACGGGCGGATCGATCATTCGCCCCGCGTCCTTCTGCGGAGTCGCAGGTTGCAAGCCGACCTTTGGACGCGTGAGCTGCGAAGGCGTGGTGCCGGTGGCTCCGAGCCTCGATACCGTGGGCCCGATCGCCGGCTGCGTGGCCGATCTTGCAATCATTCTCAATGCGATTTCCGGCGTCGACCAAGGCATTAGTGACGATCCGACGCAAAAACTCACGATCGATCTCGCGGGCTTGACACCGGCAAACATCAAGCCGCCCCGGCTGGCACTGCTGGCGTCGCCTCGCCTTTTCCCAGGAGGTGAACCTGTCGAATACTTCCATATGTGGAGCAAAGATGCGTCGATGTGGTCGGCGCTGACTCAAGCTGTTTCCCGATTCCGATCTGCCGGCGCGTCGATCGTCGAAAGGGATCCCGACTGGTTTATCCCCTCTTCGCATCGCGACATCATGGCGTATGAACTAGCCAATTCACATCGGGACCGGTTTCGCAAGCTGCGATTCGACTATCGAAAGACAGTCGCTGGACTTATCGAGATAGGGATACTGACGACTGGTGCCGAATACGACAAGGCGCGCTACGATCAAGAACGGGCGATCGCCGAATCAGACGCCCTGATGCGCGACGTCGATGCGCTCATCTGTCCCGCCGCGCTCGGCCCAGCACCAGATCCGTCGACAACGGGTGACCCGATTTTTAATTCCCGGTGGACCTTCAGCGGCCAGCCTGTGATCACATTTCCGATTGGCTTGTCCGATGAGGGGCTGCCATTGGGCATACAGCTCGTCGGTCGTCGCTTCGATGAAGCTGGCCTGTTTCGAGCTGCCGCCTGGTGTGAGGCGGTTTTGCCGGAATTGAGGCCGTTGCACTCTCCCAAGGAACCGGCGGGCTGACACCCGCCGCTCGCCTCTCTTTGCCAGATTCGCACCAACAATCTCTGTCCGCCGCCGTCGAAAGCCGCCTTGAGGCGATCGGCACAATCTGCTACTTAACCGGCTTCCACTCTCTCTCCAAGCCCACCTTTCCTCCATATTTCCCGACCAATTTTGGCCGCGGTCAGCCGCGTCGCACTAAGACTCTGCAGTCTGAAAAGCGACGAATGCGTTCGGCGTGCCGGCCAGGAGATCGTTCGATGCCACGCTTCGGCATGACGCTGAGCTTGTTGCTCCT
>DASZIA010000085.1:0-1654 GCA_035949535.1 Planctomycetaceae bacterium
CGCCCAAAAATGCTCATCCCCATGGTCATCGAACAGACGACGCGAGGCGAACGCGCGTACGATATCTATTCGCGGCTGCTCAAAGACCACATCCTGTTTATCGGCACGCCGATTGACGATCACGTCGCCAATCTGGTGACAGCTCAGCTGTTGTTTCTCGAAGCGGAAGACCCGGAGCGCGATATCCAGCTCTACATTAATTCGCCGGGCGGCTCCATTACCGCGGGCATGGCGATTTACGACACGATGCAGTACGTCCGGGCAGACGTGGTTACGACCTGCGTTGGGGAGGCCGCCTCGATGGCCGCCTTGCTGCTGACCGCGGGTGCTCCCAAGAAGCGCTTCTCACTGCCCAACTCGCGCATCCTCATCCACCAGCCCTCGATGTCGGGGCTTTCGGGCCAGGCAACCGATATTGACATCCACGCCAAGGAGATTTTGCGGATGAGGTCGGTGATCAATCGGCTCCTGGCAGACCACAGCGGCCAGCCGATCGAGAAAATCGAGCAAGACGTGGAGCGCGATTTCATTATGTCGGCTCAGCAGGCCAAGGAGTACGGCCTAATCGACGAGATCATTCAGAAACATCGTTAGCGCGTACCTGAAAGCACAACGATTCCGACACACCCAAGCCCCTCGCGGTCGCTCAATAGTTAGTCTCCCTGTCGATAGGCTGCCATGTATTCTCTGGCTGTCGGCGGTCAATGAAGCGTGGCCGGTTGAGCAGGATGTACGCAAGGCAATCGACCAGGTGCCGCCGCTTCTCCTGCGCCTTCTCAGGTGGGTCTTTGTCGGTGACATTCCCGCGCCTCCCTTAAAGACACTCGTGGGATGCTCACTGCGGATTTTATTCGAATCCTTTCCTTGGTAATGCGACCGCTATGCCACCATCCTTTAATTCCAACTGCTCATAGGATTGGCGGTCGCGCGACCGATCAAGTGGGTGGAAGAAGCGTCAGTTTTTGGTTTTGAGATTTTTCGCCGTGGGAAAGATTCTGGACTCAAAAACCCGGCTGAAGCATTGTCATACTGACGGGGGTGGGTGTACGTTATCGGTCGGCCGGGAAGTCAATGGGGGAACAACGAAGCCAGATGAAAAACATGCGGAAGGTCGGTATATTTTGCTCATTGACTCTCGCGGGGCTCGCCGCGACAGCCGTCCCCAGCCAGGGCCAAGTGACGAGTCCTCCGACAAAGGCCACCTGCAAATTTGCTGACGGCAAGACGATTTCCGTCGCCTATTCCAGTCCTCGGATGCGGGGCCGCAAGATTTTCGGCGATTTGGTTCCGTTCGGCGAGGTTTGGCGCACCGGTGCGGACGATGCAACCTCCTTCGTGCCCAATACGGATCTGGTTGTCGGTGGAAAGACTGTTCCCGCGGGGAGCTACACCCTGTTTACCCTGCCTACCCAAGACAAATGGACGTTGATCGTCAGCAAGCAGACCGGCGAGTTTGGAATCCCTTATCCTGGCGCGCAGTCTGACTTCGCCCGCATAGAGATGAAAGTTTCCAAATTGCCGTCGCCACTTGAGAACTTCACGATTTCGTTCGACCAGGCCGGCGCCCGCTGCACCATGAAGCTGGAATGGGAAACGACGCTCGCTTCCATAGATATTGTCGAGAAAAAATAACGCGACGCCGTAACAGCAGAGG
>DASZIA010000086.1:0-7877 GCA_035949535.1 Planctomycetaceae bacterium
GCACCTTTACGCCCGACGCGGTGCGCGGGCGGTCCGAGCGATCGTTGTGGAAATTTGCCGAGGTGCTGCCGATCGATCGCCGAGAGGAAATCGTTTCGCTGGGAGAAGGTCTGACGCCGTTGCTGCCAGTTCGCGGTCGCGGCCCGCTTTCCGATTTCCGGCGGTTGTTTGTCAAGGACGAGTCGCTCAATCCAACCGGCAGCTTCAAGGCCCGGGGAATGTCGGCGGCGATTACCCGCGCGAAAGCGTTGGGAGCGAAGACCGTGGCCCTGCCGTCGGCAGGAAACGCGGGCGGCGCTGCGGCGGCTTATGCCGCTCGGGCCGGCCTCGAGTGCTTCGTTCTGGTGCCGGAGGACACGCCGGCGGCCAACGTGATCGAAGCGGTTGTGACCGGCGCGCACGTAGGGCTGGTGAAGGGCCTGATCAGCGATTGCGGCAAGCTGATTCGCAAGGCGTGCGATAAATTCGGCTGGTTCGACCTGTCGACGCTGAAAGAGCCCTTCCGCGTCGAGGGCAAAAAGACGATGGGCTACGAGCTGGCGTTCGATTGCGCCGACGAGGCCACTGGCCGCTTGATGCTGCCCGACGTCGTCTTCTACCCGACCGGCGGCGGAACCGGGCTGATCGGCATGTGGAAGGCTTTCGACGAAATGGAACGCCTGGGCTGGATCGGTTCACATCGGCCGCGAATGGTCGCCGTGCAAGCCGAACATTGCGCTCCGATCGTGCGAGCTTTCGAGCAGGGGCTGCCGCACGCCGAGGTCTTTCCCAACGCGCAAACGGTGGCCTCGGGGTTGCGTGTTCCGGCAGCTATCGGCGACTTTTTGATGCTCGCGGCAATCCGCGCCAGCCAGGGGACGGCGATCGCCGTTTCGGACGCCCAGTTGCTCGCGGCGACTCGCGACATGTCGCGGGCGCTGGGCAACTTCGTCTGTCCGGAAGGGGGAGCCGTTTGGGCGGCTGCTTTACGGCTGGCCGAGCATGGCTGGATTAAGCCCAACGAGCGGATTGTCCTCTACAATACGGGGACGGGCCTCAAGTATTCGCACCTCTTCCCACCCGGGGATTTGCCGGTGCTCGATCCCGCGCGGCCCGATGCTTTTGAGAAATGGCAAACGGAGATTGACGCATGTCGATCCTCGACGACCTAGGACCCGCTTCCAAACACCTGAAGCCGGCCGACTGGTCCAAGGTCTCCACGGGGGAAAACGGAGCGGCGCGGGCCTGTGACAGCGACTTCGCGGGAATGCGTGATCTGGTCGAGTCGCTGGAGCAGGTCCTGTTTCTGATTTCCGCCGATTGGAGCCGCGCGTTTTACGTCAGCCCCGCCTACGAGCGGGTTACGGGCTACTCTCGCGAAAGCCTGTTCACCGATCTCAAAGGTTGGACGCAATTGGTGCACCCCGAGGATCGGGAGATCGTCCGCGAAACCGTGGGAGATCGGGCCTCGGGCCTGATCCGCGGGCGGGTCGAGATGGAATACCGCATCGTGACCGCCAGCGGCGAAATTCGCTGGATGCGCAGCGTCGTTTCCCAAATCAAGGGCCCCGAAGGAGAGCCCGATCGGCTGGTCGGGCTCGCCGACGACATTACCGAGCGGAAACTTGCCGAAATCGAGCTCAAGCGCAGCGAAGCTCAACTGGCGCAAAACGTCCACCTGCGCACGGTCGAACTGTCGCGAACCGTCGAGAACCTCGAGCGGGAGATCGAACAGCGCAAGCAGGCCGAAGCGGCGCTCGAGCGCACCAACGTGCGTGTCCGGCGCCTGTTCGAGGCGAATCTGATCGGCGTGATCTTCAGTGACCTCCACGGAGCCATCAACGACGCCAACGACGCGTTTCTCGAAATGACGGGCTACTCGCGGGCGGATCTTCCCTTGCGCTGGGACACAATGACGCCTCCCGAGTGGGCCCAAGTGAGCGAGCAGGTCCGCGAAAAAATGAAGCGCGAAGGTCGCGTCCCCCCCTGGGAAAAGGAGTACATCCGTAAGGATGGTTCGCGAGTCCCCGTGTTCATGGCCGGCGCGCTTTTGGAAAGCGACGGCGATCAATGTGTGTTCTTCGTCGTCGACCTGACCAAGCTCAAGAACGCCGAAGAACAGGTCCGCGACGTCCGGTCGCGACTCGACCATGCCTCGCGGCTGAGCGTCATGGGCGAGCTCCTCGCCGACATGGCCCACGAGATCCACCAGCCGCTGGGCGTGATTGCCAATTACGCGAATGGCAGCCTGAAGCGGCTCAAGAAGGGGCAACTCACCGTCGGCGCCCTCAAGGACAAGTTGCGCGAAATCGCCGCCGAATCGATGCGCGTGGCCGAAGTGCTTCGCCGAATTCGCGAATTTATTCGTCGGCGCGAGCCGGAGCGCGAGCTGGTCAACCTCAACACGATCGTGGCCGATGCGCTGCAGTTCACGCGCCTGGAGCGGCGGCAGCATCGCATCTCGGTCATTCTGCGGCCAGACCGCGATCTGCGGCCCGTCGAGGCGGACGGAGTGCAGATTACGCAGGTGCTCATCAACCTGCTCTCGAACGCGGTCCATTCCCTGTCAGACTCCCAGATCGAGGCCCCCAAGATCACCATCTCCACGCACATGAAGTCCGATGGAAACGCAGAGGTCGTCGTCGCCGACAACGGCCCTGGCATTTCCGCCGCCGACTTGCCGCGGATCTTCGATCGCTTCTTCACGACCAAGGCCCGCGGATTGGGGCTTGGCCTGCCGATCAGCCGCTCGATCGTGGAGTCCTGCGGGGGACAGCTCTGCTGCGATTCCCAGCCGGGCGAGCCGGCCGTGTTTCGCTTGACGCTGCCGACGGCAACGCCGGGCGCGGAAACGACGACTGCCCCGTCTTCGCCCTAACGGGGTCCTGAAACCTTTCCGTCAAAGCGATTGACGGCGCGACTTACTCCCGCGGGTCCTCATGGTCTTTGGCACAGTCCGCCGGGCTGCAAACAGCTCATGCAGCAAGCGGGTCGCTTCGAGAGTGATGCCGGGGGATTGGCTTTCACGCGGACCGGCGATATTCAAGACCCGAACCGCGTGGCGACCCAGCCACTCACGGATTTCGGCCAGCGCCACCGGCGCGCCCAAGTCGATCGCAAGACACGGTTTGCCAAGCTCGACGGCGGTGCGCTTTGTGAGCAAGGTCCCGCCACGCGGCTGCCCCCGAGAAAGAATCAAAGTCGCGTCAGAGTCGCGGACGTTGCGTTTCGTTCGCTGGGAGTACGCGGGCGATGCGGTTTCCGCCAGCGGGTAACGGCTGGGGATCGAACCGTCCTCTGCCCGTCGACCCTTCGGGCACCAGCCTCCGCAATCGATGCCCATCGCCAACGCCACGTCGAGAGCGGCGCGATCGACTCCGGTCTGTCCGCCGCTGATAATTTTTTCAACCCGTGGCGGCTGGTCACAGAGGGCCGGCTGTTCGATGCCGCTTGCCGCACCGTCCGCGGGCTGACGTTTGGCAGCGCGACCGGGATGTCGCTCGCGGCTCACTCAGCCCGTTCCTGGCCGAACGCCAGCCGCATCTGGCGATCTTCGATCGACTCGAGCTCCTTGAACAGCAAGCTCGGCTGGATGTCGCGGTTGTTCTGATACTTCTCGCTGTGGTACTCGGTCACCTCTCCCTCGACCGTGTGATAGAAGATCTGGGCGATCTGCACGTTCGAATAAATCCGCACCGGGTGGACGGCGAACATCTCGAGCGTCCAATAACCGCAGAAGCCAACATCGCCGAACCCAGCCGTCACATGCACGAACAGCCCCAGCCGTCCGATGGATGAGCGGCCTTCGAGCATCGGCACGAGATTGTGCGTTTCGGTGCGCTCCAGCGTGCGACCCAGGTAGAGCCGGTTCGGATCGAGCACCAGCCCTTCGGGAGGAATCGTGTGCCGCCGATAGCGGTTCGGCCGGCGCATATCGAGCACGATTTCCTCGTAGGCCAAGAGTTCGTTGTGCAACCGCAGGTTGTAGCTGTTGGGATTGAGCTGAATCTCGTCGAAGGGATCGATGACGATGTCCCGGTTCAGCCGCGCTCGAATTTCGTTGCCGCTGAGAATCATGACGACAGAATAACCGAACGCCCGGGATTGAGTGCGTTTTGTTAAGGCCCAAACCAACTTAACGGCCTCAAAATCGGCTTGCAACGGGAGCGCTCGGTCGGGCCCCGGATCGTCTTCGGACCTTTCGAAACGGAGCAGCCTCTCCCACCGTGGCAGATGGAAGAGGCTGGCCCTTCACTTGGCTCTAAAAGTAATGGTCCCGGTTCACGCCGTCAAAAACAGCCTTTCTTCAGGCAACACCTCTTGAATCGCTTGCCGGAACCGCAGGGGCAAAGATCATTTCGGCCGAGCTTTTCCTCCAGCTGTTTGTCGCCGTGGACGATGCGGACACCACGCTTGACGCGGTTTTCCGAGGGGAAGCCGCGCCGTCGTTTGTTCATCGTCTCGAAAAAAACGGCTCGTCGTCAAAGGTTTGCGTGGCCATAGAGCACCTCCTTCTGCGAAGCAGCCGTGGAAGAGGACACCCGGCTTGCCGCAATGTTCGCGAATGCCGTCCGCCGTCATTCGGAGGTGACTGAATCGAGAGCGCCGGCGGCAATCCAGCCATGAGTGGATTCCTATTGCGCCTTCGATCCGTGCCTATCCGGTAATCGACGTCCGTTTATCGGCCTGCCAAAAAAGAAAACCTCCCCCACCAGCGGGATGGGAGAGGCTGCCCCTTCATCGTATCGAATCGAGTTGCCGCGAGTCTCGGAGGGGCATTACTCGGGAGCGCCGGCCGCAATCCAGCTCCGGATGGCTTCCTTTTGGGCCGTGGTGAGAGGTCCATGGGGCGAATCGGGCGGCGGCATCTCGTCGTGTTCGACCAGCGCCCACAGTTCCGACTCGGCAGGCCGGCCCGGAATCACCTTCTCGCGGTCCGCCGCCAGCCGTGGCAGATCGAGGACATAACCAAAGTGAGCCTGCGGTTTCGGTAAATCGGGACCGTGGCAGCCGGCACACTTCGCTTTAAAGACACCGCGCGCCTCCTCCGCGAGGTTCGTCGCCTTAGGCGTCGACTGTGCACCGCCAACCCAGAATCCAAGCCCCGCCATCGCGGCGACAAACGGAATCAACGCGAGCCACGACATTTTCATTGATCACCGTTTTTCTAATTGTCGGCTTGATGGGCCGATCTCGGGGTGGCCGGGGTCGGCGTCATCGCCGCCCCCAGGGAACTGCGGACTGAGGGCTCGCCTTCGGCTCGACCCAGCCACCCAGAGTCGACATTCTTTCCTAGCCGCAAATGGCGTTCGCCGATCCGACACAGGTCAAACCGTTACCCCAGCGTCGAATCGACGATCGCCAGCGGGCCGGCGTTCTCGACATAAGAAACGGCGGTCAGCCCGAGGTTCGATTTGAGTCGTTCCGCGGGCAGGTCGCGCATCGGACCGGGAGTTCCCCGACCCGGTTGCGATTGGGGGAATGCGGTCGAACGAGCCGTGTGGAACGTGACCTTCCCCTCGACTTTCTGCATCACCTGGTGGATGTGGCCGTTCAGCACGGTGAGCGAACCGAACCGCTTCAGGCTCGCGAGCGCCTGTTCGGAATCCTGCGTTGCCCAGCCCCATTTCTCATACACCGACCACAGGGGCACGTGAGCAAAGACGACGATCGGCGTGCTGTCGCTGAGTCCGGCGACGTCCCGTTGCAACCAGCGCAGCTGCTCCGGGCCGATCACGCCCAGTCCGCCGTCTTTGCTGCCGGACTTAGAGGTCGCCACGTTCACCAGGCCGATGAAGTGGACTCCCTGCGAGTCGAAGCTGTACCAGCCGCTTCCCATCGTGCCTTTGCCGTAGCGTCTCAGGTATTCCTGATTTCCGTCGGTGTCGAAGTCGTGTTCGCCCGGCACGAAGAACACGGCGCCGGTCCTCGCCTCCTTGAGCAGCTCGGCGCACGCATCGAACTCCTCCGGTTTGGCGAGGTGCGTGATGTCGCCGGTGTGCAGCACGAATGCGGGCGGCTCAGGCAAAGCATTGATGCGGGCGATCGTCTGCTTGAGCGTGGCGGCGACGTCCTTGTTGGGATTGCGGGAAAATCCGAGATGGCTGTCGCTGATCTGTACGAACGACAACGTGGGCTTTGCCGTCGCGGTCTGACCGAAGACTCGGGACTTTGCGATTCCCCCCGACATGCCCCACACCAGTCCCGTTCCGACCCACGCCATGCATTTGAGCATGCCCCGGCGGTCGATCCCGTCCTCGTGATTGTTCGGTGGGTTCTGGGAAAGTCTCAGAATTTCCTCGCGCATCAGATTTTCCTTACGTTGGAGATCAGGGATTCGGGTTGAAGCAGGCCACCCACATGCCTACCGGCGGTGCCGACGAAATATTCCGTGACTCAGAAAAAAAATCTGCGCGGGAATAAACTCAGGCTGCGGACGGTAGGATAGATAGGGTGTCGCCCGATCGACGGCCGACGGACGTTTTGCCGCGAAAAGGTCCCCTCATTTGGAAGCCGATGAGCGCAGGCAGTTTGGGCATGTCACGCTGCCTCACCTCGATGCTGCCTACAACCTGGCCCGCTGGTTGACGCAGGACGAGCACGCCGCCGAGGACGTGGTCCAGGAGGCGTACCTTCGTGCTGCGCGGTACTTCAGCAGCTTTCGCGGGGGCGACGGGCGTGCCTGGCTGTTGGCGGTGGTTCGCCGCGCGGCCTTCGATTGGCTTTCCAAAAACCGGGGGCACGGGGTTTTCGCCTTCAATGAGGAGATTCACGATCGGGGTGACGAGTCCTCAAATCCCGAACAGCTCGCCCTCCGCAGGAGCGAACAGGTCAGCGTGCGGCAGGCCTTGGAGGACTTGCCGCTGCCTTTGCGCGAGGTGATTGTGCTACGCGAGCTGGAAGGGATGAGTTACCAGGAGATCGCCACCCTGACGGAACTTCCGATGGGCACCGTCATGTCGCGACTGTCGCGAGGGCGTCAACAACTTCAGAGGCGGCTCGCATCGTGCGTGGGCGAGGACGGAAAATGAACTGTCAAGACGTCCAAAACCTGTTGCATCCTTACTCCGACGGCGAACTGGACCTGGTTCGCAACCTCGAGATCGAACAGCATCTCGGCACTTGTCCCGCATGCGCAGACCAGGAGAAAAGTCTGCGTTCGTTGCGAGAGCTGCTTTCGTCGCCGTCGTTGTATCACGCGGCCCCGGCGGCACTGCGGGCCCGACTGCAGGTCGCGCCCGCTTCATCCTCGGCCGTCGTCGAACGACAACGATTCGCACGGGGTGAGAATTGGATGCGGGCCACCATCGCCGCGGGCGTTTTGCTCCTGGTCGGAATCTCGGCGACGCTCGGCGTGCTCCTGTTGCAAACGACCGAGCCGGCGGGCGGCCGACTCGAGAACTGGGTCATCGCCAGTCATGTCCGCTCGTTGCAGGTGAATCACCTGACCGACGTCGTTTCCTCCGACCGCCACACGGTCAAGCCTTGGTTCCGCGACAAACTCGATTTCTCGCCGCAAGTGCCTGACCTTTCCGCAGAGGGCTTCCCACTATCCGGTGGCCGTCTCGACTACCTCGACGAGCGTCCGGTCGCGGCCCTCGTCTACCAGCGCAGGAAACACGCCATCAACGTCTTGACCTGGCCGGCGGCCAGCCCCGGGGACAAGAGCCTGCAAAAATTCAGCCGTCAGGGGTTTCACCTCCGCGAGTGGCAGCGAGCGGGGATGAACTATTGGGCGATCTCGGATCTCAATGACGAAGATCTCGACCAGTTCGTGCGACTCTTTCAAGAGCACACGGCAGAGCCGCAGCGATGAGTTCGGTGCCGAACTGGAATCAGCCTGTTGTCCCGCAGGGACATCCGATAATAGCCCACGGCTTCAGCCGTGGGTGGGTTGG
>DASZIA010000087.1:0-7575 GCA_035949535.1 Planctomycetaceae bacterium
TGGTAGCCGTCCTCCCGTTTTCCGAGCAACTCCAGAAAGAGGTTGAGCTTCGCCGGCGTGTGAACCACCAACGACGGGCCGACCCGCCGAAATCGCATCGGCTGCAGTCCTCCCGCGGACGTCCCGACCGATCCCTCTGGAACCTATTCACGCGGGCGACTCAAGTCGCGTCGCGAACGGACAAACGGATATTCAACCGCCTCGCATCCGGCACCGAATTCCGGCCGCTGGAGGCGGATTTTGGGACACTAGGGTAGGTGGATATTACCGACGAATAGCCGAACCGTCAAGCCGCATCGCGTATCTATACAAATGTATCAATGCTGCATAGAATTGCTGCGAAAACACTGTTTCCGTGAGTCACTTCGGTCGTCCTTCCGAAGCGCAGCTCCAGATGAGAATTCGCTGATGATGGACCTCCCACGCAACCAAAAGGGTCGGTCCGCAGCCGGGGACCCGCCGAATCGGTTCCTGGCTATACAGCGTGTGGTGGATCCCGACGCTGAACTCGACGACGAGGACGAACCCTCCCGCCAGCGCGTCACTACGCAATTTCTGCCCGATCGCTCCGCATCGGTCGTCACCGAGAACGACAGCCCCGACGTCCCCTTTCGTTACAGCGTGAATCCCTACCGGGGATGCGAGCACGGCTGCAGCTACTGCTACGCGCGTCCCACTCACGAGTATCTGGGGCTGGGAGCCGGTCTCGATTTCGAGTCGAAGATCTTCGTCAAGGAGAGAGCTCCGGAGCTGTTTGCCAGTTGGCTGGCGCGCGACGGCTGGGAGCCCGAGATGATCTGCTTCTCAGGCATCACGGATTGCTATCAGCCCGCAGAGCGGAACTTCCAGCTCACCCGCCAGTGTCTGCAAGTCGCCGCCGAGGCGCGGCAGCCGGTCGGAATCATCACTAAGAACCGGCTGGTGACGCGAGACCTCGACGTGCTCGTGCCGATGGCCGAGCAGTCGCTCGTGCATGTTTCGCTCAGCATCACGACGCTCGACGAAAAGCTCGCTCGCCGCATGGAGCCGCGAACGAGCCGGCCTGCTGCGCGGCTCGAGGCCATTCGCGAGTTGGCACGTGCCGGCGTGCCGACGCGGGTGATGATCGCGCCGGTCATTCCCGGGCTCAACGACAGCGAGATTCCGCAGATCCTCAAAGCGGCGAAGGAAGCCGGCGCTGGCGCTGCCGGCCACGTGTTGCTGCGACTGTCCGGATCCGTGCGGCCGGTCTTCCTCGAATGGCTCACCCGGAGCGAACCGACTCGCGCCGCGCGCGTCGAATCGGCCATTCGTCAGACACGGGCCGGCAAGCTGAACGACACCCAATTCGGGCGCCGGATGCGCGGCACCGGAACGCGGGCGGAGCAGATCGACCAGACGTTTGCAACGTTTGCGAAGCGATACGGTCTCGACGGGGTGCTCTCCCCATTTGATTTTTCGCAGTTCCGGCCGCCGCGCCGCCCCGGAGGACAATTGCGGCTGTTCTAGTCCTACGGCCGGATCAACTCGCAGAGTCGCAGCCCTCGTCTCAAGGCCGAAAAATCGGCCCGACGGGTTTCCACGACCGCCCCAAAAGTTGGTCCTGCTGGCCAGAATGTGGGAGCCTTTTGGAGAGATGTTGATCGCGAGGGCCATGATCTGGGATCTCTTCGCGGCCGGCTTCGCATCGGCTCTACAGCCGACGGAACGCATATCTCGTTAGGCCGACTTGGGTTTCGGCATTTGGGTGAAGTTGCCTTCCCAAGGGGCACGCGAAGTGCAAATGCCGTGACGCATGCCCGCGCTGGCAATTCCGTCTTCGCTGCCCGACGCTCCGCCCACTCCCGCCTCGACGTGCTTTGAGGCAGCTGCCCCGGCGATCTTGGTTGTCGAGGATGACCCCATCCTTTGCGAGGTGCTGTGCCGAATTCTCTGTCGGGATGGTTACTGCGTCCTTCGTGCGCTCGGCGCGTCGCAGGCGCTGGAACTCATCGACGCGCGATCGCCCCAGCTCGTGATGCTCGACTCCTGCCTGCGGGAGGGGACGAGCCTGCAATTGGCCCAGGCGATCCACCGACTCGACGCCCGGTTGCCTGTCATTTTGCTGACGAACTCAGGATTCAAGAACGAGGATTTTCCAAAGTGGACTGCCGGACGGTTCCTGAACAAATCGCTGGGGCTGGCCGATTTGCGCTGGGCGGTCGCGGCCGCGTTGAACGAAGCCAAATCGCCCGGGCCGCCGCCGCCGCCGGCCGCGGTGGACGCGCCTACGATCACGACCAAGTCGCCGAGTTTTCCCCCGCGTCCAGTTGAGAACGGGTCCGCATTAAGGATCGTCAAGGATTTCTCCATGCGTCTCTTCCAGTCGAAATCTGCAAAAATCGTCGGCGCTTTGCTTCTCGGCGTAGTCTTAGTTGTGGGCTTAGTGGCCGCGAACGGGGCCATGCGTCCCTCGGCGGCCGCAGACGACGCGATGCCTGCGGCCAAGGAGCCCGGGACAGGCGACAAGTCGACGGACTCGGTCGATCTGGTCGAGGGAAAGCCCCACACGCTGTTTGTGCCGGTCGATGTCCGCAAGGCTCTGGGAATCCGCAAGAACAGCGTCGACTTGATTGCCGTGGCCCAGAGGCCAACGCGAATGCGGCCGCTGGTGATGCCCGGCTCGACAGCCCTCGATCCGACGCGGATTTTTCGGATGCGGGCGCGTTTCGCCCCTTCGCCATCTTCGGCCGAGTGCGTTGAGATCGGACAGATCGCAGAAGATCCCCGGCGCAGCGGAAAAACGCAGACGGTCTTTCGGGAGATCCATTCGGGCGACAGGGTCATCAAAGGCAACTTGCTGGCCGTCTTTTACAGCGTGGACGTCGGGAACAAGAAGAACGATCTGGTCGACGCCATCTATCAGCTCAAGCTCGACGACCGGGTTATGAAACGCTGGGAGTCCAAAGTGTCGATCGTGCCGGACATCATGCTTTGGAACCAGGAGCGAACAGTCGTCGGGGACATCAATGCCATCGAACGGGCCGTGAGCACCTTGAGGGCGTGGGGAATTCCGGAAGAAGACATTCAGGCTCTGCGGAAGGAAGCGGAGTCCGCGAAGCCCGAGGATGCACAAAAGCGGCTGCGGCTGCACGACAGGTCGAATTTCGAGCGCTGGGCGCGGGTCGAGATCAAGGCGCCGGCCGACGGCATCGTCATCCAGCGGGACCTGACGCTGAAGGAATTTGTCGTGGACAACACCACGAATTTGTTCCAGATCGCAGACCTCACCAAGCTGTTTGTCACCGCCAACTGTCCCGAGGATGACCTACCCCTGCTCGAGGGCCTGCAGGAGTCCTCGCACGGCCTCATCCCTTGGACCGTCAAAACGGTCGGCAGCCCGCCCTTGTCGGGCTACATCGATGACATCAGTTATATCATCGACCCGAACCAGCACACCGCGGTGGTGAAAGGCTACATCGAGAACAAGCAAGCCAGGCTGCGCGGCGGACAGTTCATCTCGGCGACGGTGGAATTGCCACCGCCCGAGGATGTCGTCGAGATCCCGATCAGCGCCATGATCGAAGACGGCCAGGACACGGTCGTCTTCGTGGAAACGGATGCAGCCAGGCAACAATACACGATGCGGCGCATCGGGTTGACCAACCGCTTCCAGGACACGGTTTTCGTCCGCAGCAAGCCGTTCGCCAAAGAGGAACAGCTCACGCCCGAAGAGGCGGAGCGAGGCCTGCTCCCCAAGGAACCCCTTCGCCCTGGCGAGCGCATTTTGCAGACCGGCGTGGGAGAACTCAAGTTGGCTCTGCTCAGCCGTGAATCAGGACCGCGGAGCAAACCGACGAAGGGCGAGGCGAAGTGACCCAGTCGAGCAGAATCCCTTCCAAATCGCCGCGCAAGGTTCCACCAGCCTGGGATTTGGACCGCGTCTTCCGGTTGTTGAAAGCCAGTCTTGAGGAGATCGAACAGCAACGTTCCCTTTTTTTTGGCACACTCAAGATCGAAGTCAATTTTCGTGAAGGGGAGATCGAGACAGTAGCCGTCGATCGTCGACAGACGTTTAAGGACTAATCCTCGGCCTGCATGTCGGGCGGGGGCATGGCGCAAAACAAAGACCTCTTGCGGTGACGGAACAACCGAGCCGCAGATTCTCAACGGCTGAGGATCTGCGGCTTTTTTATTGGCATTTTGACGCGAGGCACCTGGGCCCTTAAACGCTCGTCCTCGCACAGTGAAAGATCGTCGATGCTTCGCAGGCTGATTGAGTGGTCGCTGGATAACCCAGTGGTGGTGATCGCGATGGCGATCATGCTGGCGGGTGTGGGTGTTTTCGCGTTTCTGCATGTCAACGTGGAGGCGTACCCCGACCCGGCGCCGGCGATCGTCGAGGTCTTTGCGCAGATGCCCGGCGCGTCGGCCGAGGAGATCGAGCGGCAGGTCACCATCCCGCTCGAAGTGACTTTCGCCGGCATGCCCGGAATCAAGGTGGTCCACAGCAAGTCGCTCTTCGGCTTGAGCGACCTGAAATTGAACTGGGAATACGGGAACCACTGGACGTACGAGGCGGGCCGCCAGGAGGTGATCAACCGCATCTCCACGCTCTCGCAGCCGCTCCCCCCCAACGTGACGCCGCAGATCTCTCCCGAGTCGCCGACGGGTGAAATCTATCGTTACGTGATCAAGTCGCCGAAAGACGCCGCGGGCCGCGAGCTGTATACGCTCAATGATCTCAAGGCTCAGCAAGACTGGGTGATGGAGCGCGAGTTCCGCACTGTGCAACGGATCGTCGACGTCGGCAGCTTTGGCGGCACCGTCCGACGCTATGAGGTCCAGCCCAATCCCGACTTGCTACGCCGCTACGGCGTCACGCTGATGCAGTTGCAGAACGCCATTACGAACAGCAACACCACGGTCGGCGGCGACTACGTCAACGAGGGCGAGGTGGCCATGACGGTCCGCAGCGTCGGACTGTTTGGCGCGGGTGTCGACCCGGTGACGAAAGTGCTGGGACTGAAGGATCCGGCGTTGGCCTCGTCGATCCTCCGTAAGGAGGAGCAGCGTCGGATCAGAGACATCCGCTCGCTGGTGATCACCTCCGTCAACAACGTGCCCGTCCGCGTGGAGGACGTCGTAGAAGGGGGGCGGGCTGCGGACGGAGATCTCGGAAGGCAGGGAGTCGTCGTCAGCCACCGCACCCGTCTGGGAGCCGTCGCTTATTGGAAGCCCGACGGCGAGCGGCCCTCGGGCTCGACGCACAGCATCGCGGAGCCTGGCTACGGCCACAACGAGCGCGACGTCGTGGAGTGCATCGTGCTTCTGCGGAAGAACGAAGATACCTTGCCTGCCCTGACGGATGTCAAAGCCAAGGTGGCGGAGCTCAACGATCCGAAGCGCGGGCGGCTGCTGCCCGGCACTGAGGCCGAGTGCTATTACGACCGGACCGAGCTGCTCAAGATCACGACAGACACGGTGACCGAAAACTTGTTGATGGGCATCGCGCTCGTCGTCGCCATTCTGTTCATGTTCGTCAATAACATCCGCACTGCGGTCATTGTGGCCATCAATATTCCGCTCGCGCTGTTGTTTGCCTTCACGGTGCTTTACGTGCGGGGCAAGTCGGCGAACCTGCTGTCGATCGGGGCCGTGGACTTCGGCATCATCGTCGACTCCTCGGTCATCATGGTGGAAAACATCTACCGCAATCTCGCCGCGGGGAACTATCCCGAGCTGCCCATGAACCAGCGGATCCTGCGGTTTGTGCGGGAGATCGACGGCGCACTGCTGTTTTCCACGCTGATCATGGTCTGCGCCTTCATCCCGCTGTTCACCATGCAGGGGCCTGAGGGGCAACTCTTTGCACCGATGGCGCAGACTTATGCCTTCGCGCTGGGTGGGGCGCTCTTGCTGGCGCTCACGCTGACCCCCGTGCTGTGCATGTTCATGTTCAAGAACTTCAAGCCCACCCACGAAAACTTCCTCGTTCGCTTCCTCAAGAGGCGGTACATCTGGCAGCTCAACGTCTGCCTGGATCACCCTTATCTCACCGTGTTGCTGATGGCGGGCCTGATCGGATACACGGCTTCGCTCATTCCCTCCCTCGGCCGCGAATTCATGCCAGCCCTCGAAGAGGGGAACCTCTGGATCCGGGCCACTGGGCCCTTGAACTTTTCGCTCGAGCGTCACAAGAAAATCTCCGAGGAGGCCCAGGCCATCATGGCCACCTACCCCGAAGTCGAGTCGATCGTCGTTCAGCTCGGCCGGCCCGACGATGCCACGGACACGTCTGGCTACGAAAACTGTGAATACTTCGTCCCCCTGCGTCCCGAGAAAGATTGGCCCAAAACGGTCAAAGCCACCGGCTGGCGGCGGTGGATCTGGGGGCCGATGCGGACACGCACCAAGGAAGAACTCGTCAATGACATGGATACCGAGCTCATGCGGAAGATCCCGGGCATCGTCTGGAATTTCTCGCAGAATATCCGTGACAACGTGATGGAGGCGCTCTCCGGGATCAAGGGGGACAACTCGGTCAAGATCTTCGGACCTGATATCGACAGGCTGGAGGTTCTGGCCAAGAAGACTCAGGAAATGTTGGAGCAGACGCGGGGGATTGTGGACGTCGGTATCTTCCACATCCGCGGCCAGTCGCACCTGCAGTTCCGCGTGGACCCGTACAAGTGCCAGCGCTGGGGAGTGAGCACGGCCGACGTCAACAACGTGGTGTCAAGCGCGCTGGGGGCTCAGGCCCTGTCGCAAATGGTCGAAGGGGAAAAGCTGTTCGACATCGCGGTGCGGTGGCCCAAGCACTTGCGCAGCAGCGAGACCGATATCCTCGATATCCCAGTCGACATCATCAACAACACGGTGATGCTCGCCCAGGGGCCGAACGTCGTCCCCAACCCTTCGGGCTCGGGCACGGCGCCCCCCTCGACAGTGGGAACCAACGCCAACACCGCAAACCCGATCAGCAGCCAGGCGCCGCGGTTGCGGCTGAAGGACCTGGTGTCGCCGGTGACCGAGGATGGCTCGGTCGACGAGGGAGGCCAGTTTGAACGCCATGGGGCTTCCACCATCTATCACGAGCAGCAGAAGCGGATGATCGCCATCAAGTTCGGGGTCCGCGATCGCGACCTCGGTGGCGCTGTGGATGAAGCCCAGGAAAAGACCAAGCAGCTCTTCGAGGCGCCGTACTATACGGTTTGGAGCGGCGAGTTCGAGCAGATGAAAGAGGCGGAGGGGCGACTGCTGTTTATCGTCCCGATTTCGCTCGCGCTGATCGTGATTCTGCTCTACGCCTGCTTCACCTCGTTCCTCGATGCGGTCGTCGTGCTCAGCAACGTTTTCGACGTCGCAGTCGGCGGCATCTGGGCCCTGTACCTCACCGGAACGAATTTCAGCGTTTCAGCGGCCGTCGGGTTCGTCTCCCTGTTCGGAATCGCCGTCATGGAGGGGCTGCTGATGATCTCGTACTTCAACGCGCTCCGCGCTGAGGGACTGCCTCTGAGAGAGGCGATCGTGCAGGGGGCCGCGAAGCGGGTGAGGCCGGTGATGATTACGGCCATGACTGCCATTTTGGGCCTGTTGCCCGCGGCCCTGTCCACC
>DASZIA010000088.1:0-2821 GCA_035949535.1 Planctomycetaceae bacterium
TCCCCGCCCCGGGAGACCAGTTTGTGCGGCCGACGTATTCCAAGAAAATGGCCCTCACGCGCGCGATGTTCCTCGGTAAGACGACGACGAACCCCCTCGACTTGGGCGACATTCCCTTGAGTGCCGCCGCACGCCGTTAGTGTTGACTGGGCCGAACCGTGTCGTCCGAACGCCGGGCCGGACTCAGTTGCACGCGCTCACCAACAAGGACGCATTATTGCCGCCGAATGCAAACGAGTTCGACATTGCATAGCGCACGCGATGCGGGCGCCCTTCGTTGGCCACGTAGTCTAGCCCAACCGACGGATCCGGATCGTCGCAGTTCATCGTCGGTGGAACGAACTGATCGCGCAGCGTCTGGATGCAGAGGGCGAATTCGATCGCTCCGCTTGCGCCGAGCGAGTGTCCCAGAATCGATTTGGTCGAGCTGGCCGGCATGCTGGGGCCGCGCGGTCCAAAAACTTCGGAGACGGCCCGCGCTTCGGTTTCGTCGTTGGCGCGCGTTGCTGTGCCGTGCATGTTGAGATAATCGACACACTCGGCGTCGACTTCCGCGTCGCCCAGGCAAGCCCGGATGGCCCGAATTTGCCCCTCGACGGTCGGCGTTGTCAGGTGCCGTGCATCACTCGCGGTGCCGTATCCCGCCACACAGGCCAGCGGCTCAACCCCCCGCCGCTCCGCGTTTTCTCGCGATTCGATCACGGCCATCGCGGCCCCTTCGCCGAGCACCATCCCGTTTCGTCGCCGGTCGAACGGGCGTGAGGCCTGTTTTGGATCTTCGTGCTCTGCAAGGACACGAAGTTTGGTCCATCCGGAAAACAGCGGCACCGTGAGCGGTGCATCGGCGCCTCCGCACAGGACGATGTCGGCATAGCCGTGGCGGACCATCATCAATGCCAGGCCGATGGCCGTCGTGGCTGAGGAGCACGCGGAGGCGATGACATGGTTGGAGCCGGTTAAACCGAAATGAATGGAGACATTGCTCGAGAGGGAGTTAAACATGCACTTGGGCAGTGTCGTCGGGCGGATCGCGGCCGGCCCTCGTAGGAAGTAGGCTTCATAACCACCCTCGGTCTCATGGCACGGGCCATGCCCGCTGCCGATGATGACCGAAACTCGCGAGTCCGAGTCGCGAACGTGCTCGTTTTCATCGAGCAGTCGAGCTTGCTGCAGCGCTTCGCGCGCCGCTACCAGCCCCATCTTCGCAGTCTTTCCCAAATGGGTCGGGCAGTGATTCTTCAGGTGATTGGCGGCTGCAAAGCTTTTGACTTCTGCAGCGTAGCGCACGGGATACAGATGTGGATCAAGCTCTCCCAGGCAGTCAATCCAGTCGACCGCACTTTTTCCCTGACGCACATTCTCCCAGAGCGCGAGGATGCCCGCGCCAAACGGGGACACCGCTCCTAACCCACTGACGACGACGTCCCTGCAATTCGGTTTCATCTGAGGTCCAGTCTCTTGCGTTAAATCCTGGGTGCATTCGGACGCGCTGCCACAACACGTGCTTTCTCCCGGCAGAGAGAATGGACAATGTAACCCTGACTCCTGCAATTGGGTAGTTTGTGAGAGCGCTCGGCCCTAGCGGGCACCAACAGTTCCCGATTCCCTTCGGGCGAACATTAACCACATTGACGGAATCGCCCCGGACCGGTAGAAGCAGCACACTCCTGCGACCCGAGCCGCGAAATCACTTCCGGCAGCCTTCCGTGGTCGCCTTTACCCCAGCCAAATTGAAGCTTTGTGGCGAGTGCACGAGTGCGACAGCACTGCACGCTGTCGTGTTCGCGCCGACTTGCGGCGACACCAATGCAAATGCCGTTCCTACCTCGATCGAGCGCCTTGGCGCTGCTTGCACTTGCAGGCTGTGCGAGCCTCTCGATGCAGATCGTGCCTTGCCCGCTGACTTACTCCGAGCAGATCAAGGAAGTGCTCAACGTGGTCCCCAAAGGGACTCGTCGCGAGGAGGCCCTTCGGAAGCTTGCGGCGGCTGGCATCGATGGAAGTTTCGGGATCAGTCGCCGCGTCTACTACTGCGAACTGTGGAACCGACTGGACGGCAGTCGCTGGCACCTGAACGTCGCACTCTTATTCGACGAAACCGGGAAGCTCTATAAGACCCAGGCCGCCGATTGCGACGTTACGATGTCGCCGGACAAAAGCTTAACCAGCGCGGGACATCAAAGCAATGAGGCGAGACCGTCGGGCGAGCCGTCCAACGCCACGGCACTACCGGCGCAATGAAGTGGCCGTATCTCTCGGTGCGGGGCTCGCTCGTACCTCGAAGCAAAACCGGAGAGCACTTACCTGCGGGCGCGGCTCTTGGCAGCTAAGCGGCAGTTTGGCGGAAGGCGCCCCTGCGGCTAGCCCGCAACAAAATCAGGCGGTGGGGTCGACGAAGTGGATCTTGCCGCCGCAGCGTTTGCACGCGACCTTCATGCCCAAGTACTTGGGATCGGCGCGCAACTCCTCTTTGCAATGCGGACACTCGGCGAAGAAAGCCGCCATCTTGAGCTTGGGGTTAGCGAAGTCCATCGTGAATTGTGAATCGCAGAATTTGCACTGCACATTTTCGTCGACGTATTTGCTGCCGACGCGCAGTTCGCGTTTGCAATGTGGGCAAGCGACGTAATAGCCGCTCAATTCGACTTCGACCATGCTGGCGATCTCCTGCAACGGAATGAATTCGGGAATCTCGATGCTGTCCGGCTCAAGATCGGTATTCAGCAAGGTGCGGCAGTTCTGGCAATGAAGGACATTTGGCGGCATGTCTTCGCCGCAGGTCGGACAGGGGCCGCCGGGCCAAGCTGGCATGACTGTTCTC
>DASZIA010000089.1:0-25281 GCA_035949535.1 Planctomycetaceae bacterium
TCGTTCGTGTTGCGAATGTCCTCGACGAGTTCCCGCCAGTCCTCTTCGCTCGCGGCGATCTTGCCAAAAAATGCCCACACGACGACCACCGCCAGCACGATCAGCGCCGGTACCACGAACAACTGCATAATGAAGCCGGCCGAAGGCGGCTCGACCGGCGGCAGCACAGGTTGATCGCCGTCGCGGGGAATATCGTCCAAAACTTCTCGGCTCATTCCACTCGTCCTGCAGGGTTCCTCTCCCAAGCATAGTAGGAGCAGGGTGCCGGTCAAGGCGCACCATTGTGTGACTCACGTGCGCCAGATCGCCTTCACGCGCTCGTAGTCCTCAGGCGTGTCGAGGTCGAGCACGACACCCTCGTTCTCGACGGGCACCTGGACAACTTCCGCCGCATGCCGTCGAACGATCCAATTCAACCCTGTGTCGGGCGGAATCTGGTCCACGTCGAGTGTATGCCGCCAGGCAAACACGGTTGGATGCCCCGAACGGCCCCGATAGGTCGGAATAAAAATTCGGCCCGGGTTGGCGCGGGCAGCCTTCAAGAGTGCCGTCACGACCTCGGCCGAGATCACGGGGTAGTCAGCCGGCACAAGGAGCCAAGGCGCATCGGGTTGCGGAACTTCACCGCAGTCCTCGAACCGTTTTTTCAGGACTGTGAGGCCGAAAGCAGCGCTGGCCCGCATGTCGGGCGGAGGCGAATCGGGAACGAGAACATTGCCGCCGCAGCGCTCAGCCTCGGCGCGAATTTCGGCATCATCGGGATGCACGACGACCCAACGACTGCCGACACCCGCCGCTTCCAATCCCGCCAGCAGCCGTGCGAGCACCGTTCGGCCGCCGACATCGAGCAGCAATTTGGGCTTCCCCATCCGGCGGCTGCGCCCGGCGGCGGGAATGAGCGCGAACGGAAATCCGCCGAACGATGTCGATGTTGTCATCAGAAGGCACCCAAGAGCGATCGCCGAGGTTTGCGTTCGCCTGCAGCATAACTTACGTTCCAGCTTCACCTAAGTCAGTCATGGTCGAAGTCGGGAGAAGCCGCGCGATGTCCAAAGAGCCCCAATTCTCTCAAACGTGGGACCTCGAATCGCTGCTGCCTCATCCAGAGACCGACGGCTTTCGCGCAAAGCTGGCGACCTTCCGGGGCGAGTTGGCTTGTATCGCCGAAGAATCGGATCGCCTGCCTCCGCTGTCGCGCTCGGCCGAATCAACCAGTGTGTGGGGCGAATTTCTGGAGCGATACGCGGCAGTCGCGGCGACCGCATCCGGCCTGAGTTCGTTCGTCGGTTGCCACGCCGCCGCCGAGGCAGAAAACAAGCAGTTCCAGCAGCTTGAAGCCACGCTGGCATCCCTTGAGCCCGACAAAGAGCGGATTGCCACCAACGTCGAGTTGGCACTCCGCGAGCTTTCGCCCGACGACCTCAGCGCGATCAGCGCGACCCATCCAACGCTGGCTGCGAATGCGTTCTTCCTGCAGGATCGGCGGCAGCGAGCCGGGCTGCGCTTGCCCAAAACGCTGGAGAGCCTGGCGGCCGACCTCGCTGTGGATGGGATTCATGGCTGGAGCCGGCTGTACGATCGCATTTCGGGCGCATTGCGCGTGCGTGTGATGGAGCGCGGCGAGGTCGTCGAAAAATCGCCTGGACAGGTGTCGCTCGACTCGCCCGAGCGATCCGTGCGCGAGAATAATTTTTTCGCCGCCGACAAGGCGTGGACTTCAATCGCCGACACGTGTGCCGATGCGCTCAACCACATCGCTGGCACCCGGCTGGCGATTTACAAACGACTTGGACTCACGAGCCATCTCGATCCACCTCTGCGTTACAACCGTATGACGCGAGCCACGCTCGATGCGATGTGGTCCGCGGTGACGGCCCGCAAACGAGTCCTGCTCAAATATCTGGCGAAAAAAGCCCAGCTGCTCGGGCTCGATCGGCTGGCCTGGTACGACCTGCACGCTCCTCTGCCTCAAGCGGCGTCTCTCGGCGAGCGGTCGCTGTCGTACGACCGTGCCTGTGGGCAAGTGCTCGAGACCTTTCGCGGGTTCTCGAGCAATCTTGGAAAATTCGCCGAGACCGCGATGACCAAGAAATGGCTCGAAGTCGAGAATCGCCCCGGTAAGCGCCAGGGAGGCTTTTGCACCTGGTTCCCGACGGCGCGCGAGTCCCGCATCTTCATGACGTTCACCAATTCCCCCGACAGCATGTCGACCTTGGCCCACGAGCTGGGGCACGCTTATCACTCGCACGTGCTCAAGGACCGCCCATTCTTTCTGCAGGACTATCCGATGAATCTGGCGGAGACGGCCTCGACCTTTGCCGAGGCCGTGCTCAACGAGGAGCGACTGAAACGAGCCGCGTCACGCGACGAACAACTGGTGCTCTTGGACGGCATGCTCGCGGATGCCGTCGTCTACATGATGAACATTCACGCTCGCTTTGTGTTCGAGGACCGTTTCCATCTCGAAAGGGCGGCGGGCGAAGTACCGGCTGCACGGCTCAGCGAACTGATGCGCTCCGCCCAGCAGGACGCCTACTGCGACGGCCTGGCGGACGACGGCTGGAACCCCAATTTCTGGGTGTCGAAGCTGCACTTCTACATCAGCTCGCTGCCGTTCTACAACTTCCCGTACACGTTCGGTTTTCTGCTGTCGACCGGTGTCTATGCACTGGCCGGCGAATTCGGCGACCAGTTCGCCGAGCGGTATGAGCGCCTGCTGCTGGCAACCGGCTCACAGCCGACCGAGCAAGCCGTCCAGAGCACGCTCGGCTACGATCTCACCCAGCCCACATTTTGGAACCGCAGCCTCGACGTCGTCGAACGTCGGGTCGACCAGTTCCTGGAACTGACAAACCGGGAGCACTCGTAGCGGCGCGACGAGCGGATCGCGCTCACGCGGCCGGCGCCTGTGCCGGCAGCGGAACGGGAGCCTTGAGGCGCAGCTTGGAATATCGCTTTCCGCTGGCGTCGTACAGGTAAATCAGGTTGTTGTCAGCGACCCATACGGCAGCGAGTCGGACGCTGCGCGGCCCGCGCAGGCAAAACTGCAGGCCGCAGGTGCGCTCCCCGCGGATTAGCCGGAGCTCGGTGGTGCGGTATTGGTCCTCGAGCAGATTCTCTTTCTGGCACAAAGTCCGGTGAACGAAGCGTCGTAAATCGTCCAACGTCCGGACGTCATCAACGGTCGCGTGCATTGGATTGGAGTTCGTCTAGGTTGCATTGCTGGTGCCGTCCCTGGAATCTCGTCGTCAGCCTTGTTGTCGGGCAAAGGAGGGTATCGACCAATTCGCGCGGCGAACTCGCCGCCAACGGCAGGGTGCCGCTCGACCGCTACGGTTTGGCGGACGCGCACAATCCGAGCAAGACGAATTTTCGACTTGAGACTGGCGGGAGACGGCCTGAGGACTACCGGCCCATGGCCTCGGCAGCGGCGGCTAGTTCTGACGGATCTCCGGTTCCTGCCACCGGCAGCGGCGTGGGATTGCGCTCCTTGTCGACGTACTCGTCGAGCGCAAAGATTTCGACCCGCGCGCCGGGCACCTGCTTCTTTTCACCGGTGTAAAGCGTGTCGGGCTCGAGGGCGCCGTCCATCGTCAGTCGCAACCGCTCCGTCGAGATGCCATGGTCGGACAAGTACTTCATCGTGGCGATTGCTCGATCGCGAGCCAGCTGCCACGCTTCCCCGAACGCGCCCCCCTTCGGGAGCGCTTGGCGCGGCGCGTAGACGCGGACTTCGATCTTGTTGGGCTTGCCCAGCAGCAAAGGGAGCAGCGTGTCGAGCCGCTCTTTCGCCGGAGCATCCAGGGCGGCCGCCTCCTGCCCGAAGACGATCACAGTGCCGACGCTATAGGTACGGTTAAAGTGCCGGAAAATCACGATCTGGGGAGGCCGCCTGGCCGCGACACCCACCATGCTGCGGCGACCGACGACCTTATTCTGGGCCATGGCAATCCCGCGCGCGGGGCCCAGGCCGCTCTCGAACATGCCGATCGTCGTCGAGTCTTCTGGGCCTTGCAGGGAGGTCGAGCGGGAGCCCTTGTCCATGCCCAGCGGATCTTCAAAGTACTTGGCGACCGCCTGCTTGACCGGCTTATCCTGCCCGACGATCCACATCACCAGGAAGAACGCCATCATCGCGGTCACAAAGTCCGCGTAAGCG
Source organism: Planctomycetaceae bacterium (assembly GCA_035949535.1). Taxonomy (GTDB): domain Bacteria; phylum Planctomycetota; class Planctomycetia; order Planctomycetales; family Planctomycetaceae; genus DASPSM01. The sequence goes on from DASZIA010000089.1 coordinate 4,160, forward strand.
ACCTTCCACGCTCCACCCCCTTTGCCGGCCATCGAACCCGTCCCATCTGCGATCTCGAGCGTCGAGTGTCGAGTATCGCCCGCTGGTGCACTCGAGTTGCTGTTAGGTCGCGTCGACTTCCTTGAAGAGTTCTTCCATTTCGGTCCGACTCGGGCGGACTTCGGTGCCGATTCCGCGGCGGGCCTGCTCGATCACGACTTTCGGACTTTGGCTCTGCGCGGCGCCCATCACGATCGAGGCAATCGCGCGGAAAAACCCCAACTCGACGATCCCCATGAACTCCATCCGCGAGGCCAGCGGTCCGAAAAATCCGTACGAGAGCAAGATTCCCAAAAACGTCCCGACAAGCGCCGCGCCGACCTTGTGACCCACTTCCTGCACCGGACCGTCGATCGCCCCCATCGTAATGACGATTCCCAAGACGGCCGCCACAATTCCGAATCCGGGAAGCGCGTCGGCCGTCTTGGCTAACACGTTCACTGGCGCGTGGTGCTCTTCTTCGAGAATTTTTAGCTCGGCATCTAAGAGTCCCGACACTTGTTCGGGAGTCGCGCCGTCGACCAGGGGAGACAGCCCGTTACAGATAAACTCTAGCACGTGGTGGTTTTTGGCGATCCGCGGGTAACGATTAACGACCTCGCTGTGGTGGGGATCGCTCACGTGTCGCTCCAGCATCAGCAGACCGTCGCGACGCGCGATGCGCAGTAAGTCGTACATCAACTTGAACAGCTCACGGTAAGTCGCCTTGTCGTACGGGCTGCCTTTAATGGTTGTGACCATTGCGGACGCGAGATTCTTGAGGACATTGAGGGGCGACATCATCAGCATGGCGCCAATCGCCGCCCCCCCAATCGTCAACAGCTCGGACGGATGCAACAGCGCGCCGATGTGGCCGCCGGACATGCTGAATCCGCCGAGCACGGCACCCATCACGACACAAATTCCGATAATCACGATCATGGCGGCGGTGGGTGACGTTGTGGACCGGGTCGAGACTCTGGGCCAGGTGCCAGGAACCAAGCGCGCTCAGCGCTCGTGCGCACCTTCCAATAGGCGGACGGCGACCGTCGAGGAAGCGGACGAGCGCTCGCCGTCAACATCTTCGGCGTATCGGTTTTGAGCGCTGCAGCGAATCGGCCGTGTCGACAGGAAACGCCGATTTGGCCAGTCCCGCGGGCCGTACGTCCGCTACGCCCGACCGGCCTCCGCTCGCTTCTTCCGGCACGAACGCGACAAATTGCCCCTACGGCAGGGGCGCCGAGCTCAGACGATAGTGAGACTGTCTGGGAATTCGTTCGGGCGCCACGGCTGAGACGCTTCGTCTCAGCCGTGCGTTTTCACGGTAGATATCAATCGCGCTGCCGCCTCTTCAACCGTTTGCCGTAGACCAGGCGCTCCAGACACGGCTGAGCAAGCTCAGCCGTGGCACCCAACTCGGATCGCAATTTCCGGACGGTCTCAGACGATAGTCGGCAAAGCGCGCACGGCCCGCGAATAGGCGATGGCCCTGCGGACGACTTCGGCGACCGGCTCTTTGACAATCACGCGTTCGTTCGAGGTGAGCGTGACATAGGTATCCGGGCGGCCCTCGACATAACGAATCATGTCGGCGTTGACGATAAACTCTTCGCCGTTGAGTCGCGTCAGCTTGATCATGGCGGACGTTCCGCGGAGTGACTACGTCGTTTGCTGTGCCAGGCTCAGCAAGTCGTTGACGAGTTGATCGACCACGCTGATCACGCGGGCATTGCCTTGGTAGTTGGTCGAGATCGTGATCAAGCTCACGAGGCTCGTGCCGATGTCGGTATTGCTCAGTTCGACGGCCCCCGACTGAAGCGAGCCGGCGCCGAACGTGTTCGGCTTTGTGAGGTTCGCCGGTCCGGCGCCGACTCCGTCGGTGAATGTGCCGTTGCCCGCCGACACGAGTCCCTGCTGATTCGCGAAAGTGGCCAGCATCACCTGACCGAGCGTTCGCGTGTCGCCGTTGTCAAAGACACCATTGATCACTCCGTTTTGATCAATGACGAAGCTGGTAAGAGTTCCCGGCGCCGATCCGTTCTGCGAGGCCAGCGAGAGCGTGCTCCCGGCGGCAGTGGAGGAGATCCCGGAAATCTTGCTCAGGTCGACGTTCACCACCAGGGGGCTGACGGCGGCCGTCTGACTGCGGTTGATCGAGAAACTGCCCTGCCCGCCGTTCGTCACCACGCCGCTGCTATTAAACACAATCGTGCCGGAACCAAGGGCCGTGCTGGGGCCGTTATTGTTGTTGCTGTCGAAGAAATAGCGGTAGGTCGTCGCGCCCGGAGCCGTTGATTGAAGGACGGCGGTCATGGCCACAGTCAGCGGAGTGCCCAGCGAGTCGTAAACCACGAAATTTGTGGTCGCGCTTTCGCCGTTGGCCGTCTCGTTCTTGTTGAAGTTGATCGGCAGCGAGGTCCCGTTGTCGGTCAGGTCGCCGACGGCCACGGTGATGTCATTGGCGGTGCCCATGTTGCCGGTGACTTCAATCTGACCATTGACGATGTCCACGCCGGGCTGACCGGGTCCGCCGACTTTGTTCGGGTCGTTGGGGATCCCGTTTCCGGATTGGATTCCCAGCGCGCCGCTCATGAGGTTGGCCAGGTCGCCCAGAGTTGTCGTGGCGGTCACCGTCAAGCTTTCAGACGGCAACGTGGTGCCACCCCTTTGCGGCGTGAAATTGAGGACGTCTCCAGATTTGATTCCCATGCTGGTACCGGGGGGATCCTCCAAATTCGTCAAGAGCGTGCCGGCTACCGCGTTCGCATGAGCGTTTCCTGCGTCCCCCAGTGTGTCGCTCAGAATGTGAGCGCCCTGGGTCGCGACCGTTCCGGTCGGCAAGAGGGCACCGTTCATCGCCACCTGGGACGTCTGCTGGGCGACGTTCAAGTTCCCAATCGGAATCGAGATGTTTTGCAGGTGCGACGTGACGAGGTTGAAATTGCTGTCGACGCCGAATCCCTGAACGGCGAATCCCTCGGGATTGACGAGCTGGTCATTGGCGCTGAGCGAGAAGCTCCCGTCACGCGTGTAGACATTGCCCGACGGGCTGTTGAGAATGAAAAAGCCTTGCCCCTGAATCGCCATGTCCGAGGGGCTGCTCGTATTAGTGATGCTCCCCTGGCTGAAATCGGTGGCGATGGTGGCGATACTGGCACCCAGGCCGATCTGCTGCGGATTGGTGCCTCCGTTCGTCGCAGTGGGACCCGAGCCGACCGACAGCGTCTGTGAGAGCTGCGTCGTAAACAGCACGTTCGACGATTTGAAGCCGTTCGTATCGGCGTTCGCGATGTTGTTGCCGATGACGGCGATGGCCGTCTCGTTGAGCGACAGTCCGTTGACGGACGTATTCAGCGCCGACGTGAGACCCATCGGTTCCCCCCTGACGAATGGCTTGTCGAACGAGAGCGGGAACGCGTGCCCTCTGCGCCGGCTCCAATCAGCCCGCGCAGCGGCCGCCACGATCCCTTGTCCATGGTTATCGACCGGCCAGGCGTTAAATCCGAAATCTTTGTGCTAAACGCCCGCACCGAGACGTTCGGGCGCAAACGATTGGAGGAAGAAATCCGCGACCGGCCAATGGGGTCGGAACGTCGCTGCTCGCGCTCGCGATTCAGTCGTGCGCGTGTTCCGGACCGGGGAACGATCCATTACGGACTTCCGCTGCATACTGGGAGGCCGCGCGAATCGCTTCAGCTCGCAGGTCCGTGAACTTCTTGAGAAAGCGGGGATAGAAGTCACCCGTCAGCCCGAGCATGTCGTATCCCACCAACACCTGACCGTCGCAGGCGGGACCCGCACCGATTCCGATCGTCGGAATGGCCAATTCGCGGGTAATCCGAGCGGCAATCGCCTGCGGAATCAGCTCCAGTACGATGGAGAATGCTCCGGCTTGTTGGGCAGCCCGAGCGTCCCGTAGCAAGCTATCTTCTTGCCGCTGAATTTTCCCCATTCCCCCGACTGAGTGCACCGACTGGGGCTTCATACCCTCGTGAGCCATGACTGGAATGCCTGCAACCGTCAAAGCGCGGATCGTTTCTGCCATCGCCTCTCCGCCCTCAAGCTTGACGGCCGAAGCCCCCGATTCCTTCAGGATGCGGCCGGCGTTTCGGACGGCCTGCCGAGGACCGACTTGATAAGACATGAACGGCATGTCAACGACGACAAGGGCCCGGCGAGTGCCCCGCACCACGAGCTTGGCGTGGTAGATGATCTCGTCGAGCGTGACCGGAAGCGTCGTCGGATGCCCCTGGACGACCATGCCCACTGAATCGCCGACCAGAATCGCATCAACCCCGGCAGCGTCGAAGATTCCCGCCCAAGTAAAGTCGTAAGCCGTTAAAACGGCCAGCTTCGCTTGCTTGGACTTGGCCCCCGTAAACCTTGGGACGGTCATGATTTGTGAGACAGACGGGCTGGGTGAGAACGAGTTCTTGTCTGGCGTGGACATGGTTTAGCAAGTATCCCATCAGCCGCTTTGCGATGACAAGAGGCAAGGCTACCGATCGGTGGGCGTCCCGAGGCGTCAGCGGAGCGGGCGCATTAAAAACGAGCGCACATTTTACAGACGATTGTTGTAAAACAATACACTTTCCGTGCGGCCTCGGCGTCTCCCGTCGCGCCCTAACTAAAGCTTTAAGATGATACGAGAATGTGACTTGCGATCAATCCTCTGTCCGAAGAGAGATTCGGCACAGAGTGTGCAATTACCTTATAACGCCGGGAAGCAAGCGTTGGCCCGCACTTGCAACCTGGATTATTCGGAAGGCCTTCCGATCAACTGTGTTGATCGGAAGGCCTTTTTCTTTGCGCGTGAGACGCCGTCGGCTCGTCACTTGGCACAACCTGAAGGCTGACCTCCCGGGTCAGTTGCCACTCGCCGAAGGCGCGGCTATCGTCGCTGAGCGCTAGAATTCAGCCAGTTGGACGCGTTCGACGACTGGCGGTATCCAAAGACGCCGTATCCAAATAACTCTGAAACGATAGGTCATGAGTGTGGCGGAGACATCGGGAAAATCGGCTCATGCCTCGCCACTAAGCGTGGTCATTATCGGCTCGGGGCCCGCCGCATGGGCTGCCGCCATTTATGCCGCGCGGGCTAACTTGCACCCGCTGGTCATCGAAGGAGCAGTGACCGAGGAGAATCGGCTAAAGGGGACCCTTCCTCTCGGCCAGTTGGCGCTAACAACAGAAGTGGAAAACTATCCGGGCTATACGGCCGGGGCGTTGGCGGAATATCTCCAGTCAGCAATCGACGCTGATCGCCGAAAGTACATGCCGCCACACACAGGGCATGGCATCAGTGGTCCCGAACTGATGGAGCTCATGCGCCAGCAGGCGGTGAACTTCGGGACCGAGATCCTCACCGACGACGTCGTGGAACTGAATCTCCGCCGGCATCCATTTGAGCTTCACTGCTTGGGCGGTCGCCGTTTTGAGAGCCTCTCGGTGATCGTCGCCACAGGGGCGCGGGCGAATTACCTCGGCCTGCCGTCGGAGGAGCGATTCAAGAATCAAGGCGTCTCCGCCTGTGCCGTTTGCGATGGCGCGCTCCCGCGGTTCCGCAATAAGCCCTTGGTGGTGGTAGGCGGTGGCGACACCGCGATGGAGGAGTCGAGCTACCTCTCGAAATTTGCCTCGACGGTCTATCTCGTGCATCGCCGCGATGCGTTCCGGGCCAGCAAAATCATGGCGGACCGGGTGCTGGCGAACAAGAAGATCGACGTCAAATGGAATTCGGTCGTGGACGAGGTCTTAGGAACGGACGAGCAGGGGGTCACTGGCGTTCGTCTCCGCAGCACCGCCGACGAGTCCAACCACGAAGACCTGGCTGTGTCCGGCTACTTTGCCGCGATCGGTCACACGCCCAACACCGATTTTCTGCAGGGCCAGCTCGAACTGACCGACAAGCGCTACATCAAGTGGACCACTCCCGCTCGGACGTACACGAGCATCGAAGGCGTGTTCGCTGCGGGCGACGTCGCCGACGATTACTACCGTCAGGCGATCACCGCTGCCGGAAGCGGCTGCATGGCCGCGCTGGACGCCGAACGCTGGCTGGCGTCAAAGGGATTGCATTAAACTGCCGGACGCCGCGGCTTCATCAATGCCTCGCACACACGGGCTCGACGGGGATCGTTTCGCATGTTTACCAAAGACGGTTGCCTGTCGCGCCGGAGGCGCCTCTGGGAATCAGTCGATCCGCAAATTCAATGGCTCTTGGTTGCCGACGCGCGGCACCTCAACTACCTGGCGAACTTTTGGATCCATCCGCTGAGTTTTTCCGCGGGTGAACGAGGGCTGTTGCTCCTCGAGCGCGACAACGGCGCCACACTGCTGTGCGACAACCTGGCGCTGAGCTCGAGTTCGGTGGAGCCGCATGTCGACCGTCAGGTTGTTGAGACGTGGTACGACCATCAGCAGTCGGCCGTCAATCGCGACCACTCGTTGCTAAAAGCGCTCGCGAAAGTCGCGGGAGAGCTTGCCGGCCGTCCGGGCCTCGTCGAGAGCGAATGGCTTTCGGCCGCCGCTTGGGAGGTGCTGCCCGCTTCCGATGTGCAAAATCATCCGCAGAGCAAGGGCGGGCCGAGTCTCGGATCGGTCCTCCGTCAGTTGCGGCGGCAGAAGGAGCCGGACGAGCTCACGCTGTTGAGACAGTGCATGCGAGCCGGCGACGCGGGCCACTTGCGCGCTTGGGACGTTATTCGGACCGGCGTCTCTGAGATCGATGTCTTCCGCGAAGTTCAGCAGGCCGTGATCGCGACTGCCGCACGCCCGGGCCTGATTTATGGCGACTTTCGCGCCACCACGAACAAGCAGCCGCACTTGGGCGGCCTGCCAACCGCCTACCGTCTGCAACTGGGTGATCTGTTCATCCTCGATTTTTCGGTTGTCCTCAACGGCTATCGCAGCGACTTCACAAACACGATCGCCGTCGGTGTTCCGACTATTCGGCAGCAGGAGATGTTTCAGATTTGCGTGGCAGCTCTCAAGAGTGGAGAATCGGTGCTCCGCGCGGGGACTCGCGCAGCGGATGTCTATGCCGCGGTTTCGCAACCATTCGTCGACGCCGGCAAGCCTCCGCTACCGCACCACGCGGGACACGGGATCGGACTGGCGCACCCCGAACCGCCGATCTTCGTTCCGCAGAGTGACAACGTGCTGATGGCGGGCGACGTTGTGACGCTCGAACCGGGGTCGTATCAAACGGGCGTCGGCGGCATGCGCTTCGAGCACAACTACTTGATTACCGAAACAGGGGCCGAACGCCTCAGCAATCATCGCATTTCCCTAACCTAGCGACCCGGAGAGCATTCAAGCGATCTGCGGGGGTGTCCAATGTCCTCCTTGTGGCCCGGGTTATCTGAAGGGCTCGAGACGCTCGCCGAGCAAGGCTTGCTGCGGCAGCGTCGCACGGTCAGCCGGCAGCCGGGAGGCTGGTGTGACGTCGACGGCCGTCGGCTGGTCGACTTCGCATCCAACGATTATCTCGGACTCTCTCACGATCCCCGCGTGATCGAGGCGGCGAGGCAGGCTGCAGAGGAATGCGGCACCGGTTCGGGTGCCAGCGCGTTGGTCGTCGGCCGTTCGGTCTGGCACGAACGCCTCGAGGCTCGGCTGGCGCAATTCGAGGGACAGGAAGCAGCCATTCTGTTTCCCACAGGGTACGCCGCCAACGTCGGCACGATCACCGCGCTCGTCGATGGGGAAGATGCGATCTTCTCCGACCGCTTGAATCACGCCAGCCTGATCGACGGCTGCCGCCTGAGCGGGGCTGTGGTCCACATATACAATCATTACGCCCTGGTGAGTTTGGAAGCCCGCCTTGCGGCTGCGAAAAACGCCCGCCAGCGCCTGATCGTCACCGATGGTGTCTTTAGCATGGACGGGGTGCAAGCTCCACTTCGCGAGTTGTCTGCGCTCGCGCGACGGCACGACGCACACCTTCTCGTCGACGAGGCTCATGCCACGGGAGTCTTCGGCCCGCGGGGGAGGGGTATCGCCGAATTGCACGGGGTCGAACAATGGATCGCAGTGCGAGTCGGCACTCTCAGTAAAGCGATTGGATCGGTCGGCGGTTTCGTTTGCGGAAGTCGCGTGCTGGTCGACTGGCTGTGGAACCGCGCGCGCCCGCAAGTTTTTTCGACCGCAGCGCCTCCTTCTGCCTGCGCGGCTGCCTGCACGGCGCTGGAGATCATCGATACGGAACCCGAACTCCGCGGGAAGCTGTTCGCTCTGAGTGAGCAATTACGATTGGGAATTCAAGACTTAGGATTGGAGACAATTCCTGGGGGAAGCGGCCCCATCGTGCCGGTGATTTTGAACGACGCGTCTCTGGCCGTGCGCGTCGCCGACGGGCTGGAACAACAGGGATTCCTCGTCGGCGTCATGCGTCCTCCTTCGGTGCCGGAGGAATCGTCGCGACTTCGGATCACGCTTTCGGCCGCTCACGAACCGCAGATGATCGACGGCTTGCTCACCGCGCTCAAAAATGTTGTCGCGGCCGAGCACGCCGTTTAATTCGAGATGTTCCCCGCTCGCACCGGCTTCGAGCACGAATACCCGTTCGAGTCGCACGAGTTCCGTCTCGACGGCCACCGCTATCATTACCTCGATGAAGGCTCGGGTCCGACGCTGCTGTTCGTGCACGGCAACCCCACCTGGAGCTTCGCGTTTCGGAACTTGATCAAGGCGCTCGTGCCCCACTATCGAGTGCTGGCGGTGGATCACATCGGTTGCGGTTTCTCCGACAAGCCCCAAAATTATCCGTACCGCCTCGCCAAGCACGTGGAAAACCTCGAGCGATTCGTGACCGGCCTCGATTTGCACGACGTCACGTTGTTCGCCCACGATTGGGGCGGCGCCATCGGAATGGGGGTTGCCGGGCGAATGCCGGAGCGGTTCTCGCGCTTTGTGCTCTTCAACACGGCAGCCTTTCGCTCGCAGCGAATGCCTCTGCGAATTGGGATCTGCCGTGTTCCCGGGCTTGGGGCCCTGGGCGTGCGGGGACTCAATCTCTTCTCGCGGGCCGCGCTGCGAATGGCAGTCGCCCGGCCTGATCGGCTGAGCGCGGCCGTCCACCGCGGCTACCTGGCTCCGTACGGCAGCTGGCACGATCGCATCGCGGTGTTGCGCTTTGTCCAGGACATTCCGCTCTCTCCGACGCATCCCAGCTACGCGACACTTGCGTCGATCGAAGAATCGCTGTCGAAGTTGGTTGATCGACCGATGCTGCTCATTTGGGGTGAGCGCGACTGGTGCTTCACGACTGAGTTTCTGGGCGAATTTCAGCGACGATTTCCGCAGGCCGAAACGCTCCGGCTGGCCGACGCCGGTCACTACGTGTTCGAAGACGCGCCTGAGCCGATCATCGCGCGGGTCAAGGAATTTCTCGCGCGGCAAGTGCCGCCGGCCGTGATTCGTTCCTAGCGTCGAGCGTAAACCGTCCGAGGATTTCGCGAAGATCTCGGGCCGCTTGCCACGAACGCCCGGGTAGCCTAGAGTTTTTCACATCGTCTCCGCATTCCTGTCGCTTCCATGTCGGGCGGTCGATGCGTTTCGCAACGGCTGGCGCCCTCGGGCATTCGGATGTCCAATTCGTTTCTTCGGGCCTGGGTCCATGAAGTTGCCGCTCTCACCCGGCCGCAGCATGTGCACTGGTGCGACGGCTCGCAGGCCGAAATCGACCGGCTGTGTGCCGCGATGGTTGCGGACGGCAGCCTGATTCCGCTCGACCCCGTCAAGCATCCCGGTAGTTTCTACGCTCGCAGCCACGTCAACGACGTCGCGCGGGTCGAGGACCGCACGTTCATCTGCTGCCCCGACAAGACCGACGCCGGCCCGACCAACAACTGGTTTGGCCCATCGGAGATGCACGCCGTTCTTGATCGCATCCTGGCTGGCTGCATGCGGGGACGCACGATGTACGTGCTCCCGTATCTGATGGGCCCGCCAAAAAGTCCGATGGCTCGCGTCGGCATCGAGATCACCGACAGCCCCTACGTCGTTGCGAACATGCGAATCATGACGCGAATGGGGCAGATCGCGCTCGATGAACTCAGCGATCGCGATGATTTTGTCAAAGGCATCCATAGCGTTGTCACTCTCAATCCGGCCGAGCGCTACATCAGCCATTTTCCGGCTGAGAACCTGGTAATCAGCGTCAACTCGAATTACGGCGGCAACGCGCTCTTGGGCAAGAAATGCTTCGCGCTGCGCCTGGCGAGTGTGTTGGCTCGCGACGAAGGCTGGATGGCCGAGCACATGTTGATTATCGGCATCACCGACCCGAGCGGTCGCAAGACTTACATTGCCGCCGCATTTCCCTCCGCTTGCGGGAAGACAAATCTCGCGATGCTCGTGCCGCCCCCGGAGGATCTCGAGGCCGGATGGAAGGTTGAGACGATCGGCGACGACATCGCCTGGCTGAAGTTCGGGCCCGACGGTCGGTTGTACGGCGTCAATCCGGAGGCTGGATTTTTCGGCGTCGCTCCCGGGACGAGCCTCGCGACGAACCCCAATGCCATGCTCTCCTGCCGGGCCAACACGATCTTCACCAACGTCGCGCTGTTGAGCGATCACACCGTTTGGTGGGAGGGAATGGACGGTCCGCCGCCGACACAGGCGTTTGATTGGCGGGGCAATTTGTGGACGCCCCAATCACCGACGCCCGCCGCCCACCCCAACAGCCGCTTCACCGCGCCAGCCTCGCAATGCCCTTCCATCTCGCCCGATTGGGAGCGCCCGGAAGGTGTGCCGATTCACGCCATTCTCTTCGGCGGGCGTCGTACGACTACGATTCCGCTGGTGTATCAGGCTTTTCACTGGCGACATGGCACGTTCGTCGGAGCGTCGATGACCAGTGAGAAAACGGCCGCCGCCGAAGGCAAAGTCGGCGAGCTGCGGCACGATCCGATGGCCATGCTGCCGTTCTGCGGCTACCACATGGGCGATTATTGGCGGCACTGGATCACGATGGGAGAACGGGGTGGCGAGCGGATGCCGTCCATCTTCCACGCGAACTGGTTCCGCAAGGACGCCAATGGTCGCTGGCTCTGGCCGGGATTCCGTCAGAACATGCGGGTTCTCAAGTGGATGGTCCGCCGCGTCCACGGAGAGGTTGACGCGGAAAAGACCGCGATCGGCCTGGTGCCCCGTGCCGACGATCTCGGGTTGAAGGAACTGGGAATCACCGGCAACGCGGCGGAACAGCTGCTCGGTGTCGACCGCGCAGCCTGGATGGCCGAGAGCGAGGAGCGCGACCTCTTCTTTCAGCGCTTCGAAGACCGGTTGCCGCCGGAGGTCTTCTTCGAGAACGCCGCCCTGCGCTTCCGGCTCGTGATGCGCCGCTCAGCGTGAGTCCCTCGCCCTTTAAGCAGCGCGGCGCAGCACGGGCTCGGCGTCTGCCTCCGAGTCGGCTGGCTCAAATGGACGCAGTACCCGGACGCTCTCGGGCGTCGTGGCGGCGCTCGAACGGCGTTTGCGGAGCGTGAAGTGATTCAACCAGTCAAGGAACCAGGGACTGAAGCGCTTGGCGTTGAATAACAGGTGGGCGATTGGGGTGATCACCACCATGCGGCGATTCTTTTGGATCGCGCGCACGGCCACATCGGCGATTTGAGCGGGTGTCGCGCTCAACCACGCTGGTGGGACGGGCACGGGCTTGCGCTTGCTGCCGCTGACTGCCGACTTGTAGAGGTTCGTTCGCACCGGACCGGGACACAAAGCAGTCACGCCAATGCCGCGGCGGCCATATTCGGACCGCAGGGACTCGGTAAACCCGACAAGGCCGAACTTGCTGACGTGATAGGCGGCGGACCGTGGCCCGGCGACTAGCCCCGCGACGCTGCAGACATTCAGCACGTGGGCCTCTGGTCGCTCCAGGAGAGCCGGAAGCAGCTCGCGAGTGATCTGAATCGGCGCGAGGAGGTTGATCGCCAGCAGCCAGTCCCATTGTCGAGAAGTCATCTTTTCGGTCGGACCGTAGTACGCCACACCCGCATTGTTCACGAGGATGTCGACAGAGCCCCATGTGGCGAGCAATTCCACGAGGGCAGCCGAGACTTCCGTCGGATTCGCCAGATCACAGCGCCGGGCGACGGCTTCCACGCCGCAGACTTCGGCGTCTCGAACAACCTCGTTCAGCCCGGCGAGATCGACGTCCAATAGCCAGACGTCGGCGCCTTCCAGCGCGAGTCGCAGCGCGATTTCGCGGCCGATCCCTGAAGCTGCCCCCGTGATCAGCGCCCGCTTGCCCCGAATCGATTTCATGCTCGCCTCCCTGCGGCGAGGATTTAATCAGATCGGCAAAAGCGAGGCAAGACGCGTTGTGCCTCAGTGTGGCGGAGACCCACGCTGGGCGTCGGCCAGCCGGTCGATGAACTCCTCAGTCATACCGGCTTTCAAGCGAGGCGCTCGATTCAACTGGCCGCCGATCGACTTCTCGGCCCGCAGTGGCCAGTGGAGGTGCGCGGTGTATGCGTCCCAATCCGACTGCTCGGGCGGCTTCAATTTCCGGAGCCATTCGAGTCCGAATCGCACGTGGCCAATCTCGTCCCGATGAATCGCACGCAGAATCGCCCCACTTTGAGGGTCGCCCACCTGCTCAAAAAGGCTTTCGAGTTCGAGCGTGTGGTCGAGATTGCGTCCCTCGAATGTCAGCGGCAAACCGGCCAAATAGTCGAGAACCGACTCGAACGCCTGCGACTTGGCCCAGATGTAATCGTTGACCGGCAAGCTCCCGAAGGGGAGCCCCAATTCGGCCGCCCGCTCGATGTGCAGGCGTGTGTGTCGCTGTTCGTCTCTCATGATGTGAACGAGACCGCTCCGAAACTCCGATGGTGCGTCGGGAAAGGCGAGCAGCACGAACGCCATGACTTCCAGGGCCTGCAATTCGTGATTGGCGAGAATATGGTGCGCCACGGCGCGCTTGTTCGGATCGCGAAGCGCGCCCGCCCGGGGCATGGCCGGGGCCGTTCGGCGCGGAGCAAATTTGAGTTCCGGCGGCCGACCCGGAACGGCATCGCGGCGGGCCGGACCGGGCGCATCGTCAATAAGAGGCGTCGGAATCTTAGCGAGCTTTTCCGCCAAGGAATGGGACAGCAGGGTGCGTTCGGCAATCTCCCGAATCTGCACTGGCGCTGAATCGACTGGGACGCGCCGGCTCATTTAACCGCGTCCGCCTTCGCAGCACGTCTCGCAGATCGCCCGGCACTCGCTACATTGCAGCTTTTGCTTGATCTCGATCAACGGTCCACCGCAAAGCGGGCAGGCGGGGCGCTTCGAATGATCGCCGCCGGCTACGTTACGTTTGATGACAGCGTCCGGCTCAGTCGGCTGCAAAGGTCCCGATTGCATGAGAATATCCCTCCGGATATCGGCAAGCGATCGATTAGTGACCGCCATTCGATTTCACCAGTAGTCTCGTTATCCCGCGGGCCGGAAGTTCAGGCAAATTCGGGGTTTACGAGGCTGCTGATGGCGAGCCGCTCACGCATCCGCTAAGTTAGAAATAGGGAGCCGTTGACATCAAATGGCCCCACAAATCGGATTATGCGATGCCCCGGCGAAACCGTCCACGCCGAAAGACGTGTCGCAACTCATCGAGGAAGGTTCGTGGTGACGACTGCAGGTAACGAGCCCCGGCAATCAGAGCACGTCGCATTGGCATTCTGCTGTCCGAAATGCCAGCAGACGAATCGGCTGGCGGTCGCGGAACGCGAGGGAGTTCAGTGCGCGGGCTGCGGATGGCAGCGGACCACTGGGTCCGACGATTTCGTTCAGGGCAAACCGGTGCGATGCCTTGTTTGCGGCTGCAATGATCTCTGGCGCCAAAAGAATTTTTCATCGCGCGCCGGCCTGTTGATGGTGGGAGCGGCGATTATCTTCAGCACGATCGCTTACGCGCTTTGGCAGCCCGTACTGGCTCTGGGGATTCTGATGGGCTTCGCGCTGTTTGATGCGCTCTTATACCTCTTTATGCGGGACGTCTCGGTCTGTTATCGCTGCGGCGCGCGGCACGGCGGCTTCGAGCCCGCAGGTTCCCACGAGACCTTCGACCTGGAAGTCGCCGAGCGTTACCGCCAAGAGCGCTTGCGCCGGCAGGCGCTCTCTCAAGTGTCCTCGTGATCGACCCGTCCTTGTCTGGGAGGACGAAGCTCTGGCCGAGCCTCTTAGATATGGCCGCTTGGCGTGAGCGTCATTCTCCCCTCTCGGCAGCAACGCAGTGAACGAACGGCAGCTTCAACTCACCGAGGATCTTTCCGGAATTTTCCGGGGCGAGGTGCGGTGCGAACCTCTGATGCTGGCCGCCTACGCGAGCGACGCGAGTATCTTTCAGGTGCCGCCGCTGGGAGTGGCTCGCCCCCTCGATCGTGACGACGTCGTCGTCTTGGCGAAGTACGCGGCCGAAACGGGGATGCCGCTGATCGCCCGAGGCGCCGGCACAGGCGTGACAGGCGCCGCGATCGGCGACGGGCTTGTTGTCGACTTCTCCTGCCACATGACCAACGTCGAGTCGATCGGCGACGAGACGGTCCGTGTGCAGCCGGGAGTCGTGCGCGATCGTCTGAACCACATTTTGCGGCAGCACGGTCGCTACTTTCCCCCGGATCCATCGAATACGGCCGTCACGACGGTGGGTGGCATGCTGGCCGTCGACGCGGCCGGCTCGCATTCGATTCGCGTCGGCTCGGCGCGTGACCACGTCGCCAGTATCGAGACCGTTTTGGCCGGCGGCACCGTCGTTGAATTCGGCGAGGAATCGCTGACCCCCGCCCAGCTCGAGGCAGCCTTTGTTTCGGAGACGGCCCTCGACGCGCAGCCCGTCGGCAACGGCGATGCCGAGTCGCTGAAACGGACGATCGTCGAGCGCCTTGCGGCGCTCTTGGTCGAGAACCGCGACCTGATCTGTCGACGGCAGCCGCCGCTGATTCGCAACGCGGCCGGCTACTACTTGCGGGGAGTCTTGGCGGGCTCGAAGCTGAGCGTGCCGCGGCTCCTGGTTGGCTCGGAAGGGACGCTCGGACTGTTCACGGCAGCCACGCTCCATACCTCTGTCCTGCCGCCGCATCGGGCCGTCGCACTCCTCTTGTTCGGGGATCTCGAGTCGGCCATCAAGGCCGTCCAGGAAATCGCCGAGCAGGAACCGAGCGCATGCGACCTGATGGATCGCCGGTTGCTCTCCCTGGCCCGCGAGGCGGATCCCCGTTTTGAACAATTGATCGCCCCGACGGCGGAAGTCGCGCTGATCGTCGAGCAGATTGGCTTCAGCGATGCCCAGTGCCGCGATCGTATCCAAATGGTTATCCGGGCAGTCCGGGCCCTCAACGTGAACGCGGTCGTGGCATACCAGGCTCACGCCTTCGAGGACGTGGAATTCTTGTGGACGTTGCCGGGCAAGGTGGTGCCGCTCCTGACACGCTTGAAGGGGCAGACGCGGCCGACTCCCATCGTCGAGGACATCGCCGTCCCCCCTGCAATGCTCTTGGACTTCCTGCGCTCTGCCCAAAAGGTGTTTCAAAGCCACGAGGTCACGGCCTCGCTCTACTCGCACGCCGCAGCGGGACAGTTGCACCTGCGTCCGTTCCTTGCCCCTCCCTCACCGGCAGAGGGCCCCAAGCTCGAAGCGCTCGCCCGAGATTTGTACGCGGCCGTCTTCGCCGTCGGCGGCACGGTGAGCGGCGAGCATGGGGACGGCATGTCGCGCACAGCCTTCTTGAGGAGCGAATACGGCCAGCTCTATCGCGTCCTCGAAGAGGTCAAAGAGATCTTCGACCCCAAGCACGTACTCAATCCCGGCAAGATCGTGGGGAACGATGTCCGGTGGCCGCGCGAACAGATTCGGCCGACGGCGTCGGGACAGGCGGAACCGGTGCCGCTGCAGCTTCGCTGGAGTGAAAAAGAGCTGCTCGACGAGGCGATCACCTGCAATGGCTGCGGTCATTGCAAGACGCAATCGCCCGGCTCGCGGATGTGCCCTTTCTTTCGCATCGAGAGCCGCGAAGAGGCCAGCCCGCGTTCCAAGGCCAACGTCGTACGGGATTATCTCACGGGGCGGCTCGATCCGCGCGAATGGACCTCCGAGTCCATGAAGTCGATGAGCGACCTGTGCTTCAACTGCAAGCAGTGCCAGTTGGAGTGCCCCACCAACGTGAACATTCCACAGATGATGATCGAGGCCAAGGCCTCGCAGGTGGCCGCCCACGGTATTACGCGGGCCGACTGGATTCTGTCGCGGGCCCACTCGTATGGTTGGCTGGGAAGCACCGCATCGTTGGCCATGAATTGGGCCATTGCCAACCCGGCCGCGCGATGGTGCATCGAACATCTCGTCGGAATCTCACGTCGACGGAAGTTGCCGCTGTTTGCCCGGCGATCGTTCTTGAGCACGGTTCGCCGGGGAACGGGCAAACCGCAAAAGTCTCGCCGCGGCCGCACGACGGTTATCTATTTCGCGGGAGACTACGTCAATTTTCACGATCCGCAACTGGGGCACGCGCTGCTGGCCGTGTTGGAGCACAACGGAATTTCGGTTTACGTGCCGCCGTACCAGACGTCGTCCGGAATGGCCATGATTTCGGCCGGCGACTTGGAGGCAGCCCGCATCGTCGCCGACCAGAACGTGGGCGAGCTCGCTGAGCTGGCCCGCGAAGGCTACCCGATCCTCTGCACCGAGCCGACGGCGGCACTCTGCCTCAAGCAGGAATACCCGATGATCCTGAACCATCCCGACGTCGACGTGCTCGCGTCGCAGGTGGTCGATGCCGGTGCTTACTTGAGGGATCTGCACAAGAGCGGCAAACTCAAAACCGACTTTCGCCCGCTCGACCTGGACGTGGCCTATCACACGCCCTGCCATCTCAAGGCGCTCGAGTGCGGCACGCCGCTGGCCGACTTGCTCTCTTTGATCCCAGAACTCCGCTTGCATAGAATCGAAAAGGGATGTTCGGGAATGGCAGGGGCTTACGGCCTTACTGAGAGGAATTTCCGAACATCGATTCGGATCGGTTGGGATCTGATCACGACGATGCGCAGCCCCGAGTTCGACGCAGGGGTCACCGAATGCAGCGGCTGCAAGTTTCAGATGGAGCAGGGAACCGAGACTCCGACGGTGCACCCCCTCAAGCTCTTGGCCTACGCGTACGGACTGATGCCCGAAATCGAGAGCAAACTTCGGCCGACGAAGCGGAAGCTGGTGTCCTCATGAAATTGGATGTGCGGCTCTTCGCACGGGCCCGCGACGCGGCCGGTGCCGAACGCGTGACGGTTGAGCTACCGGCCGGCGCGCGCGTCGCCGACTTGCGAGCTGCCCTGGCCGCGCGCTCTCCGAACCTGCGGGCCCTGGTGCCGTGTCTGCTCGTTGCAGTCGGGACTGAGTACGCCGACGACGGCGTGCTTTTGTCTCCAAAGGCAGAGGTGGCTTGCTTTCCTCCAGTCAGCGGCGGATAACCACGATGCAGCGCCTCAGCGAAGAGCCGATCGACTTTGCCGCCCTGACGGAGTCGGTCCGCTCTACGGACAGCGGGGCAGTCGTGCTCTTTCTGGGAACAGTCCGTGAGATGACCAACGGTCGCCGCACGACCGCCCTCGAATACGAAGCCTTTGGCCCAATGGCGGAATCAAAATTGGCCGAGATTGAGGCCGAAGCCGGTCGGCGCTGGAAGCTCGACCGCGTGGCCATCGCACACCGGCTCGGGCGGCTGGAATTGGGAGAAGTGAGCGTTGCCGTCGCCGTCAGCTCGCCGCACCGAGCCGAGGCGTTTGAGGCCGCTCGGTACATGATCGACACGCTGAAGGCGACCGTGCCGATTTGGAAGAAAGAGAACTGGCACGACGGCACAACCGAATGGGTCCATCCCGGACGCGAATCGACTGGGCCCGAATCCAATCCGCTGGCGGACAAGCCGCCAGTGCCACCCAGCCTTCGGGGGGCGACGCCATGATCGACGCGCCCCGACCGGCTCAGCTGGTCGACGGTTTCGGCCGTGTGCACACCAATTTGCGGATCAGCGTGACCGATCGCTGCAACATCCGCTGTTTCTATTGCATGCCGGCCGAAGATGTCCAGTTCATGGACCGACGTGAGCTGCTCACCTTCGAGGAAATCGAACGCTTCGTCCGCGTCATGGCCGGCCTCGGCGTCAACAAAGTGCGGCTCACCGGAGGCGAGCCCCTTGTTCGCCGCGAGCTGCACAAGCTGGTCGCCAAGATCGCGCCCCTCCCCGGCATCCGCGACGTCGGAGTGACGACCAACGGCATTCTTTTGGCCGAACAGGCGCCCGAGCTCTGGAACGCGGGCTTGCGTCGGCTCAACGTCAGCCTCGACGCGCTCAACCCGGCTAAGTTCAAACAGATCACACGTCGCGACGGCTATGAAAAGGTGATCGCCGGAATTCGTGTCGCACAGGAGATTGGCTTTAGTCCGGTGAAGGTCAACGCGGTGTCGGTGCGTGGCCTGACGGAGGACGAGATCGTTCCCTTCGGACATTTCGCTCGGGAAACCGGCGTCGAAATGCGATTCATTGAATACATGCCGCTCGATGCCGACTGCGCTTGGCAGCGCGACAAGGTCCTGTTCGCACACGAGATCATCGACACGCTCTCCCGCGAGATCATGCCGCTCGTTCCCTGCGGCCGACCTGACCCGGGTGCTCCGGCGACCGAGTTCAGGTTCGCCGACGGGGTGGGCCGGATCGGCTTCATCGCCTCCGTGAGCCAGCCCTTCTGCATGGACTGCAACCGGTTCCGTCTGACGGCCGACGGCCAGATCCGCAACTGCTTGTTCAGCCTCGAGGAAACCGACATCCGAGCGATCCTGCGGGGGGGCGGGACCGACCTCGAAATCGAGGCCGCAGTCCGCGAGTCGATCGCCGCCAAAAAGGAAGGGCACGAGATCAACACGGCCCGCTTCATCCAGCCGGCGCGCCCGATGTATTCGATTGGTGGATGACCATCGTTCGTTGCGCGGGCGGACATGCGCGTTCGTACTTAGCGCGTCGTGCGTAAATCCGGCGAGTTTCCTTTGCAGCGCATCTATCTGGACAATGCTGCGACGAGTTATCCAAAACCTCCCGGGGTGACGGAGGCCGTCGAACGCGCGCTGCGCGACGAAGGCGCCGCTGAGGGACGCAGCGCCACACGCGCCGCCCTGCGAGTCCACGCAGTTGTGTCCCGTTGCCGTGAGCGCGCGGCACGGCTGCTCGGGGCAAAGCAATCCGAACGGATCATTTTCACGTTTAACGGGACCGACAGTCTAAATCTGGCGCTGCACGGCCTCTTGGGACCCGGCGATCACGTCGTCACGTCTGCCGTCGAACACAACTCGGTGCTGCGGCCGCTGCGGAGCCTGCGCGATCGCGGCGTGGACGTGTCGTACGTTCCAGGCGACCGCGAGGGACGCGTCAATCCCGACGAGGTGAAGCGCGCGCTCCGCGACAACACGCGGCTGGTCGCGCTCGTCCACGCTTCGAACGTAACGGGAACGATCCAGCCGATCGATTCCGTGGGCGAGATGGCGCGGGCGGCAGCGGCGTACTTTCTCGTCGATGCAGCACAATCCGCTGGGCACTTGCCAATCGATGTTTCGTGCTCGCCGATCGACATTCTGGCCGCTCCCGGTCATAAGGGCCTGCTGGGCCCGCTCGGAACCGGAATTTTATATGTGGCGCCGGGTGTCGAAGAACAACTTGAAAGCGTTCGCCAGGGGGGCACCGGCTCGAATAGCGAAGACGACCTCCAACCCGCGCGCCTCCCCGATAAATACGAGTGCGGAAACCACAACGTCCCCGGCCTGTTTGGACTCGAAGCGGCCCTCGCCTGGATTGAGGAGCGAACGGTTGCGGAACTTTGTCGGCACGAGCGTGCGCTCACGGAGCAATTCGTCACGACGCTGGCATCCATCAAGGGAGTGCGAATCTTCGGTCCGCAGTCACCGGAGGATCACGTCGGCGTTGTGAGCATCACGCTCGAAGGATTCGAGCCACACGAATTGGCAACAATTCTGGATGGTTCGTTCGGAATCGAAACCCGTGCGGGGCTGCACTGTGCCCCGGGCATGCATCGCTGCCTGGGCACCTTCGCAGCGGGTGGCACGGTGAGGTTCAGCGTCGGACCGTTCACCACCGCTGCCGACATCGAAGCGGCGACGACGGCCCTCCGCGCCCTCGCGACGTGACTTACACCCTCTCCCATTCCGATGGGAGAGGGCAGGGTGAGGGCGCATTTGCTTCGACCCGGTTGTCAGCCAACATGTGGCCGGGTCGCTCTAACTACGCCAAAATTCCCTGGACCGGATCGGCCTTCACCATTTCTCGCGGCTGGTTGAGATGGTTGTAAATCGTCTGCCGCGGCACGAGGCCCACGCTGTGGTAGATCGTCGCCAACAGCTCCATCGGATGCACCGGGTTCTCGACCGGGGCGGAAGCCGTTTTGTCGGACTTGCCGTAGACAAAGCCCCGCTTGACGCCCGCGCCGGCGACAACGGCCGTGTAGCAGTAGGGCCAGTGATCGCGCCCGTCGTCGGTGTTGGCGTTGCCCGACGTGCTCACGCCGCGCTTCGGGCTGCGGCCGAATTCTCCGACCGCGACCACGAGCGTTTCCTTGAGCAGGCCACGCTCATCGAGATCGGCAATGAGGGCCGAGAGCCCCGCGTCGAGCATGGGGGAGTTCTCGTTCTTCATCCGCTCCGAGAGGCCGACGTGCACGTCCCACGAGTGGCGGTCAGAGTTGGCGACCTTCGGCCAGTTGACCTCAACCACTCGCGTACCCGCCTCGACCAGCCGGCGGGCCAACAGGCAGCACTGACCGAACGTGTTGCGGCCGTAGCGCTCCTGAGTTTCCGTCTTTTCGGCCTTGAGGTTGAAGGCGTCCCGAGCGCGGCCTGACAGCACGAGGCTCAGGGCCTTGTCGTAGTATTGGTCGAGGGCGTAGCTCTTCACGGCCTGATCGAGATCGCGAAGGCTCGAATTCACCATGTCGCGCAGATGGGCCCTTCGCTCGAGCCGCGCCAGCGGAACGTCCTTGCGCAGCACCAGGTCGTCGATGCTGATGTGGTCCATCTTGGCCATATCGAGATCGTCGCCGGGCGGATAGAGGTAGTACGGGTC
>DASZIA010000090.1:0-3278 GCA_035949535.1 Planctomycetaceae bacterium
GCCGAGCGGAATTTCGCGGCGTCCTGCATCATCATTTTCTGCGCTTTTGGGGCGCTCTACGCCTCGAGCACGTCGCTCCCCGCCCTGCTGCAGACGTTGTTCGGATACGACGCCTACCACTCGGGGCTCGTCTTGTCGCCGTCGGGTGTCGGATCGATCATTGTGCTGATAATCGTGGGCAGATTGCTCGGCCGGGGAATCGACGCGCGCTGGTTTATCGCGGCCGGGCTTTTGGTGCTAGGCGCCGGGGCCTATTGGACGTCGCTCCTGAATCTGCAGATCAGCCCGTGGCAGGTTGTTTGGCCGCGGGTCGTCTTGATCATTGGCTTGTCGCTGATTTTTGCCCCCATCAACGTGGCCGCGTACCTCTACATGCCGCGGGAGTTGCGTGCCGCCGCGGTTGGGCTATTTTCGCTGTTGCGCAACGAGGGAGGCAGCGTCGGGACTTCAATGGCGCAGACGATTCAGGAACGGCGCGAGATCTTCCACACGCTGCGACTGGGCGAGCATCTCGATCCGTATAATCCGAACTTCCAAGCCTTTGCCGTCAGGTCGCAGGCCGCCTTCTTGCGGTTGACCGGCGATCCGGCGCGGTCACGCCGTATGAGCTTGCAGGTGCTTTTTGACCTGCGGGAACAGCAGGCGTCGTCGTTGGCCTATTTCGACGTTTTCTGGGTGACCGGCGTGATCTCGTTCGCGCTCGTCTTCCTGGTGCTTTTGATGAAACGATCCGTGGCCGAAAAAGGGGCCGCTATCGGCGCCGAGTGAGCGCCTGTGCGCCGTTCTTGATCCGTTGCCCCAAGCTACGTTACGGGCGCCTTGACCGATGCGGCCGGAATAATCGGAATCACCGGCGCTCGGAAATCCGTTCCATTCGCTTCTTCCGGTAATCGCGCCGTTCCGAACTTGCCGAGTCAATCGGTTGCGACGATTACGCTCAGCGTGCGTGATTGCGCGACGCGTCCGATTGAGGTCTTCGATGCCAGCCCGAGCGACAGCCGTGACGAGTGAGACACTCGACCCTCCGCGCGCGAACGATTCCTGCGCCTCTCGCACTCCAGGCGCCTCCCGATCGGCTGGGCCGACGTGGTCTTCTATCTGTCTGATGCTCGCCGCCCTGATCTGCGGCTGCACCGGCCCCGGCGAGTATATCCACAACGGCTTCAAGGTCGGACCGAATTACTGCCCCCCCGGAGCCCCGGTCGCCCAGACCTGGATCGACGTCGCCGACAAGCGCGTGCGGACCGACTCTGACGACCTGAGCCAGTGGTGGCGGGTCTTCAACGATCCGGTTCTCGACGGCCTGATCGGCGACGCTTATCGCCAGAACCTCACGCTGCGCGAGGCGGGGTTTCGCGTGCTCGCCGCCCGGGCTCAACTGGGGATCGCGATCGGCAATCTGTTTCCGCAGCAGCAATATGCGCACGGCGACTACACGCGCACGACCCTCAGCACGCAGACGGCCGACAACATCGTGGCGATCGGCAACGGACTCGGGCTTCCCGTCCAGCGGAATTTCAGCCAGTGGGATTATGGATTCGCCCTCGGCTGGGAGCTCGATTTTTGGGGCCGCTTCCGCCGGGCCATCGAGTCGAACGAAGCCACCCTCGGCGCCTCCATCGCAGATTACGACGACGTGCTGGTGACGCTGCTAGGCGACGTGGCCAACTCCTACGTTCAATATCGGACGCTCGAGCAGCAGATCGCCTACGCGAACTACAACGTCGACTTGCAGCGCCAGACGCTGACGATCGTCGAAGCGCGGTTTCGGGCCGGCACGACCGGGCAGTTGGACGTCCACCAATCGCGATCGACGCTCGCGCAGACCGAAGCCGGGATCCCGGAGCTGGAAATCAGCCTGCGGCAAGCCGCCAATCGACTCTGCATCCTGCTCGGCATGCCGCCGCAGGACTTACAGGCTCGGCTGGGTGCAGCTCCCATCCCGACCGCTCCGACGGACGTGGCCGTCGGCATTCCGGCGGATCTGCTGCGACGTCGACCCGATATCCGCCGCGCCGAGCGGACGGCGGCCGCCCAATCGGCCCAGATCGGCATCGCCGAAGCCGATTTCTATCCCGCGATTTCCATCGTCGGCACGATCGGTTACTCGGCCGAAGAGTTCCCGAACTTGTTCCGTCAAACCGCATTCAACGGAACCATCGGCCCATCGTTCAACTGGAAAATCCTGAATTACGGACGCATCCTGAATAATGTTCGCGCGCAGCAGGCCAGGTTCCAGGAACTGATCACGGCGTACCAGCAAACGGTTCTCAACGCCAATCGCGAAGCGGAAGACGGCCTGGTAACGTTTCTGCGTGCTCAAACGCGCACCCGGTTCCAGTCGGAAAGCGTGGACCGCGCCCAGAAAGCCGTCACGTTGGGGCTGGTGCAGTATCAAGCCGGAACGGTCGATTTCACGCGAATCACCCAGCTCGAACAGAACCTGGTGCTACAGCAGAACACCCTCGCGCAGGCGCGCGGCGAAATCGCCGAAGGACTGATTCAGATTTACCGGGCGCTGGGCGGAGGCTGGGAGTTTCGACTGGCTGGCGTTGAGCCGGGTCAAGCCGGTTCGAGCGTGACGGTGCCCTCGAACCCCGCGCCGCCTCCTCCTGCTCCACCGGCTCAAGCGTCTCCAACCCCCATCATTATGAAACCGGCGCAATGAGAGACGCTTCGGCTCCAGGCTGGGCCGGCGGCCTCTGCCGCAAGCGCCTCCGTGAGCTCTTCGTCACTCATGCAGCATCGTGCAGGCCCCCTTGAGCGTCTCGCCGGCCAGGTAAGTGCCGGGAATGTAGCTCACCTGGTTAAAGGGGACCAGCACCTGGATCGCACAGACATCGCCGGTGTGTGCGTTGGCGATCTGGTTTCCAGGATTCGGATTGCCAGCAGCGGGCGTCACGGTGATGTTCACTGTGACGGCCTGGGAGTTGACGCTCGTGGCTTGCATAAAAGTCGTGACAGTTTGCGTCACGGCCGCGTTCGTAGACCCCGCCAAGATTGCCTGCCGAGCACCGACGCGAGCCCCGTCGTTCAGCAGTTCCGCGACCATCATCCCCCGGCCGAACTCGATGATGGCCAGGATGACCATGACCAACACGGGCAGGCAAACTGCCATCTCAACCAGTGCGGCTCCACGCCGACGCTGTCTCATGCCCCTCGTTCGCTTCGTCTTCATCGTCGTACCTTTCGGCACCGGCTACTTTCGGGTTCGACTCCTCTGGCCGATTGCAACCAGAGGGGCGCGCCCAATTTGGTCTCATTGAATGAGCTGCACG
>DASZIA010000091.1:0-8158 GCA_035949535.1 Planctomycetaceae bacterium
GGCTGATCCGCGAAGAAGCCGACGCCGTCCTCGATCGACATGTCGAGGACGTCAGCGATGTTCTTGCCCTGGTATTTGACCTCGAGCGTGTCTTGGTTGTAGCGCGCTCCCTTGCAGGTCGGGCAAATGACTTCCACGTCGGGCATGAACGAAAGCTGCGTCGTGATCGTCCCTTCGCCGGTGCATTCCTCGCAGCGGCCGCCCTTGACGTTGAAGCTAAACGTCGAAGCCGTGTAATCGCGCTGTTTTGCCTGGTCGGTTTCGGAGAACAGCGTGCGAATCGCGTCATAAAAGCCAATGTAAGTCGCCGGATTGGAACGCGAGGATCGGCCGATCGGCGATTGGTCGACGTCAACCACGTCGGTGATGTGCTCGCTGCCGGTGAGTTCGTCGTGATCGCCCGCCATGACCCGGCTGTCGTAGAGCAGCGAATAAAGGCGTTTATGGACGATCTCGTGAATCAGCGAACTTTTCCCCGATCCGGAGGCGCCCGTGACGCAAACGAATTGCTCCAGCGGAATCTCGACGCAAATGTTCTTCAGATTGTTCTGCCGGGCGCCTCGCACGACGATCGATTTGCCGCTGGTCGGCCTGCGCTGGCTCGGGACGCCGATTGTCTTCTTGCCGCTGAGGTACTTGCCGGTGAGCGATTTGCCATCTTGCAGGATCCTTTTCAACGGTCCGTCGGCCACGATCTTGCCGCCGTGCACGCCCGGACCAGGGCCGATCTCGACGATGTGATCCGCCGCCCGAATCGTGTCGGCGTCGTGCTCAACCACAATCACCGTATTGCCCAAATCGCGCAGCCGCTTCAACGTCTCGATCATTTTGACGTTGTCTTTGGGATGCAGCCCGATACTCGGTTCGTCGAGTACGTACAGCATTCCCATCAGTCCAGAGCCGATCTGCGACGAGAGCCGGATCCGTTGCGATTCCCCGCCCGATAGCGTTGATGAGCGACGATTCAAGCTGAGATAGTCCAGCCCGATCGCGATCAGCAGTTCCAGCCGCGTGGAAACTTCGCGGACGATCGTCTCGGCAATCGCTCGCTGACGGACGGTCGGCTTGATCGATCCCAGGAATTCGAGCAGCTCGACGAGGTGCATCTCGCCCACCTCGAAGAGATTGCGGCCGCCGATCGTGACGAGACGGCGGGCGCGCTTCAGGCGCGCGCCGCCGCACTCCGGACAGTCGTATTCGACCATCACCTTCTTCAGGTACTCATCCATTCCGGCGTTCGACGTGCCCTGTTTGCGATATTGGCGATAGTGATGCTCCAATTGATTCACCACGCCGTTGAACTTCATCTTCTTGCCGGCGTGCTGCTGCCCGACCTTCGCCCCCGGCGGCAGAATGACTTCGAACTGTTCCCCCTTGGTGCCGTAAAAGAGCACTTGCACGTGCTTCTCGGCCAGATCCTTAAAGGGCGTATCCAGGCTGAATTTGTAGTGCGCGGCGAGACTATGCAGAATCCGGCCCCCCCAACTATCGGCGCTGTTGCTCATCGCGGCCTTGACGAACGCTTCCTCGTTCAAGGATCGCTTGGGATCGGGCACTAACAGGGACGGATGAACCCGCATCGCCGTACCGATGCCCGCGCACGTGGGGCACGCGCCCGCTGGGTCGTTGAACGTGAACTGGGCCTGGTGCATCTCGCCCGCGACAAGTCGATGACGGGCACAGCCGAAACCGTCGTAAAACTTCTTGTGCTCGCGGCCAAGCTGCTTCGGCTTCACGATGTGAAAGCCGAGCAACCCGTCTCCCAGTTTCAATCCGTGTTCGAGTGAAGTTACGACTTGCTGATCGATTCCAGGGCCGACCACGAACGAATCGATCACCGCTTCGACCGTATGATCCTGTTCTTCATCGAGTTCGATATGGTCCCCAAGGTCGCGCGGCTTTCCGTCGATTCGGGCCCGTCGGTAGCCGTTGACGCGAATTTGCTCGAAAAGGTAGTCGTAATCCTCGCCGTAAATCTTGTACACGGGCGCGCGCACTTCGACCTCGGTCCCTTTTGGCAGGGACAGCAGATGTTCCATCATCTGATACGGGGTGCGAATCGCGATCGCCTCGCCGCACAACGGGCAGTGCGGCGTCCCCATCGTGGCGAATAGCATTCGCAGGTAGTCCGAGATATCGGTCATCGTGCCAACCGTCGAGCGGGGATTGGACCCGACGGTTTTTTGATCGATGGACACGACCGGCGACAGACCGTTGACGAAATCGACGTCCGGCTTTTTCAGTTGCCCGACGAACCTTTTTGCAAACGTCGACATCGACGCCAGCAAACGCCGCTGCCCTTCGGCATAGATCGTGTCAAAGGCGAGCGACGACTTGCCCGAGCCGCTCACGCCGGTGACGACAATGAGCTTGTCGCGAGGAATCTCCAAATCGACATTTTGGAGATTGTTCTCCCGCGCTCCGTGAATCTGGATTGTCGTTCGCATATTAGTCGAGAAGATAGGCGGGCTCTTCGACCCGTTCCGTGCTGCGCTTCGTGAGCTTAAAGGGAGCAGAAAGTTTCTGCAGCAACCCTTTGCGCTCCAGCCACTCGCACGCGGATTCCAGGTGCCACGGGTGCAACTGGGAGAACGCAAAGTGGTCGCTAATTTCCGACAAAGGGACGAGTCGGTTCTGCTTCTTGAGATAGCCGAGCAGCGGTTTCAGGTGAGCCTTATAATGCTCGTCAACATACCCATCAATCGCGTCGAGCGCCTTCGACAGCACGCGCCGATTCTTGGGCTTGGCCAGCACATCGAGATAGATTGTCTGAAAAAGAGCCGGGGCTCCTTCAATCGCCCGGTAAATGACATCTTCTTCCCACACCTGTCCCCTCCGGATGATCTCGGTGTGCGCCACGCTGTGCGCGGCCCCCAACGTTTCCTGTGCCGCCAGCTCAAGATCCCCCTTGATCTCCAGTCGTTTGCGCGCATGTCGATGTGCGTGGATGGTCCATGTCGAAAACGTCAGCAATTCCCGTTCTTGGTCCTTCGTCGCCACGCTATTGGCCTTCTTGAACCAGCTCTCAATCGACGGATCTTTGCTGTAAACAATTTCGCGCACAGCAAAGAAGTTGCAGGAAAACGCCGTTCTCGACGCCCCTTCGACCATTTTTTTGAAGCGGCTCCGCGGAATCACTTCGGTGTGAATGTTGATCCCGTTTTCGACCAGGATGCGGAATACGCGTTCGTCATTGCCATCGCTCGGCAGGCGCCGGCTGACTCCATCCGCCTCGATGATCCACAGGCCGAGCGATTCGCGATGCCAGATCGTTTCCGTCGACAAGCTCCCCACCAATACGACGGCGAGCGCATAACGGTCCTCAGCGATCCGCTCGATTAACTGATCCAATGCGGCTTTGAATCGAGCGACTTTTTCGGCGCCATCTTCTTGGGTGATGTCATCGTCTTCGGCCATGGGTTCGCCTCGGGTTTAAGCTCGACAGCACGAAGCGATATTCTAGTGCCAATTGACCTCGGCGACTCTCGCATGGCTCAATTTTTGGCTCCTGCCCACTGGAAGCGAACGACTCTGGAGTCGGTGTGCCGGGAAGGAAGTTTCGCGCGTCGCTCCGATACACCGACGCAGACTTACCATTCGTTTTGTCGGAAGGGCGCGCGATCGAGTGACGGCAATCGAGAGGACTACACCGCGGCCGGGGCACCGCCTGCGGCGGCGGTTGCCAAGCCCCTGCATCTGCCTTCCCATTCGACGGTCATCTGCCCCAGCCGTTCCAAGTCGGCACGGTAGAAGGCGAAGCGGTTTTCGCGAATGAGCGCCAGCGCTTCTGCGACAGCCGCACGGGGATTTGCGAACGGCTGCGTCTTGAGCACGATTTCCGCGCGGCACAAGAGGACGTACGGTTCGCCCGGTGAGAGTTCAAGCCCCGTGGCGATGGCCTGTTGGGCCTGGAGGAAATCGCCTTCGTCGAGGGCGATCGCGGCGGCGATCGCATGGGCTGTCCCGCTGTGTGGCTCGAGTGCCAGTGCTCGGCGGCAGGCTTCCCGGGCCTCGTCCAGCCGCCCAAGCCGGCGCAGTGAACGGGCCACCAGCAGATGCGTTGCCGCGTCGTCCGGCAGGCGATTGGCCACGCTCCGGGCGACGGCGAGCGCCTGCTCGGGCAGATCAGCGTCGAGCAGCAGCGCACTCAGCGTCAACGCCGTAATGGGAATACCAGGATCCTCGCGCCAGAGGCGATCGAGTTCGGCAATAGCAGCGGGGCAGTCGCCATCAACCGCGCGGGCAAACGCGATCTGGTAACGCAGCAGAGAATCGCGGCCGACGATTTTGGGGGCCGAGCGGCCGATTTCCAGAACGCGATGAAAGTCGTAGAGTTGAAAGGCGACCATCACCTCGCGTCGAAGCTTCCGTGTTGCCTGCACGCGTTTCAACCAGAAGGCGGAAGGCAGCCAGACCAGTGCGAGTAAGAGCGGGAAAAGAAGGAACTGTTCGGAATCATTCATCCAGCCCAACGGCGTCAAAAGCAACTTGGCCACATCGGGGAAGAGCCCCAGAATCGGGCATGTCAGGAGAGCGGCAAAAACGACGACAGTCCGCATCCGGCTGTGTCCCATGCGGCGCTTGGCCACGGAGACGTGACGCCACTGGGCAAGTCGCGCCAGCGCCGTGGGCGTTAAAGCGACGACCCAGAGTGGGACTGCGAGAAACGGGATTTGTGGAGCCCAGATGCTTGTGACGAGCGTCCCGGCCAGGATCAGTAGCCATAGAGTGAACGCAGCGAGGGCTGCAATCCGATGCCGACGAATCGTCCGGGGGCAGGACTCCTTTCCGGAAATATCGCCGGCAGGCGCTGTCGCGCGAAGCCAGCCCAGCCGCATTTCGGGCGAAGGATGCGTTGCCGTCGCATAGACGAGCAGCGGCATGAGGCCGCTGTTTCCGAGCGGGTGCACCGCGTGAATCTTGGTGAGCGCCGCGATGGTTTCGCGGAAGCCGATGGCGCGGGCGGCCCGGCAGTCGGCATCGCGTTCAAGTGGCCGGCTCACGAAGCGCCGCAGCCCCATCCCGAGGGCCAGTCCGAAAGGAACCGCAATCGACAGGCCAAGCCAGGCACTGATGGCCGTCGCGGCAGCGCAACTCACGGGGATGACCGCTGCCAGAAGCCACAACGATCCGTTGACGATGTGCCCCAACTCGTGCGCCACGACGGCGTCGCGTTCCAATGGCGCCAGGCGAGTCAGAATGCCGTCGGTCACCACCAACTGGGGCGCCTGCAAGGTGCCGGCGAAGGCCAGCGCCTGTTGCGATCCGGTGATCGATCGCCAGAGCCTGACCATTGGAACCGGGACGTGCATCTGATGCGCCAATTCGGCGACACGTTTTAGAAACTCGCCGTCGTCGACGCGTGGCAGATTGACCCCTTTTGCCCGCATTCGGATCGGAGGAGTCAGCACGGGGATCGTTGCCAACAGGCAGAGTCCGGTGACGCCCGCCGCGAACCAACCGTTCACCTGAGCTGTCCCCTCACATGCCGCAAACGTGGCCCACACTTCCATCGGCAGCGCTTCCAACAGCCCGAGAGCCGCGGCGACCCACAACAGCCAGACGACCGAGCCGGCAGCCTCAGCCGTTTGTGCGCGACCGACCGCGACATTGGTCAACGTCAGGAATACCCAGGCCACAGCCACCACGAGCCAGGCTCCCTTTGGCGTCGTGAAGACGGCGAACAGACCCCCGGTCCAGGCGACGGTTCGTTTGAGTTCCGGGAAGGCGTCGCTCAGATCGAGCAAGTCGGTCTTTTGGATCTTTGCGTTCGCCTGGTCGGGATGACCGAGTTGTCGAAGGCACTCCGCCCTCCCGAATCGGGCCACGGTCTCGCCGGCATTGAGACGAAGCGCTTCATCAAAATCGGCGAGAGCCTCGTTTGGCTTGTGGATCTGTAGCTGGTCCGAGCCGCGCAGCCGGTAAGTTTCTGCGAGCCGCTCGGAGGGCACTTCGTCTGCCATCTGTCGATCGATTGTTCGGCTGAGCGATTCGATCGTGCCCTCGGTTCCGAGATTGGAGACCGCCGCCACTCGGTCGAAGCCCTCCTCGACGCCACCCGTAAACGGGACGAAGTCGCGGACCGCCAACCACAGGCAGATCGCAATCACCAACGTCAGTGAAACAGTTTTTTGCATGATGTGAGTGGATGCGAAAAACTACAGAATCAAAGTCCCAGGAATGATTCAGTGTCCGTCGTGGTTGTCTCGCCTGCGGAAGCCTACCTTGCACGGCACGGAATTCATGGACCACCGAAGCCAAACTGGCGTCGCGGGCGGCCCTTCTGGCGGACAAGCCTCCAGGCACGCCGGCGGATGACAATTGCGTCACGGCAAATCCCATATTTCCGGAGTTTTCGCTACTCGATTGCCGTTGCTCGCTCGAACGTCATGCGTTTTTGGCCACGCCGTGCGGATCACCGCCGGCCAGACCCAATCAAAAACGGATGGCAAATCGGTGCGCTCGCTCTGGTGCGAGAAGGCCCACAAATCGCGAGACAGTTACATTTGTCGCGAGGGCAGCCACCGATTCCGGATAAGCGACGGTGTCGGCGAGTGGCGCCCAGGACTCCTCAGGCAATTCGTGTCACGACCACGTCGTTTCCGTCGCCGCCCGTGTAGCTGATCTGGAACGTCATCCCATTGACGATGAAGGTGCCGTTCTGTGGCAGGCCGTTAAATGTACCCACAACCGCCCCGGCACCCGTGTTGTTGATGATGGTGAAGGAGGCGCCGATCGACGGCGTGAAGCCGAGGGTGAATTTCAGCGTGCTGCCGGTGATGTTCACTGTTCCCGAGGTCGCTAGTTGCGAATAGCCGGAGCCGGGCGTCGTGCCGTTTGCTTGAACATCAAACGTCGAGCCCGACGGCATTGTGACATTCGACGCCGAAAGGATTCCGGTCTGCGTCGCGCTGATTCCGGGAATCACCTGTCCTCCCGAAACGACGGAGATCGCACCGACCGTCCCGGTGCCGCCCAGCGTGCCGGACGCGCCGATGCCGATGGGGCTGCCTGTCTGGGTGCCTTCGACCAGCAATGTGCCCGCGCTAATCGTCGTGGTGCCCGTGTAAATGTTGGCGGCTGCGAGCACGAGAGTCCCGGTCTTCGCCTTGGTTAATCCTGGTCCGCCGCTGATTACGGCAAAGACCGTCAGCGTCGAGGAAGAATTGACGGTGAACGTACGCCCGGCCGTGCCCAATGAGAGATTACCGCTGATGGAAGACGTGCCCGTGTCGGTGACGTTGCCGCCCAGAGTCAGCGTCCCGGTCCCGGTCGTCACGTTACTGGAACTGAGCGTGAGAGAGCCAATCGTGTCGGTGTGGTTGTTGAGGTCGAGCAAGCCGGAGTTGCTCACGATCACCGACTTCTTGGCAATTTCGTTGTTTGCCGACAACCGAACGGTTCCACCGGACACCGTCAACGAGCCCTTGATCGCGTTGCCGGACTTATTGAGGAGCAGAGTGCCGGCCGCGACCGTGGTGGCGCCGGTGTAAGTGTCGGCCGGGCCGGACAGCACCGTGGTGCCGCCCGCGTCGTTCACGGTTAGATTGCCGGTGCCGCTGATAACCGAGGTGATGTTAACTTGTCCGGTGAAGCCGCCAACCGACAAAGTGAAACCGTTGGTGTTGATCGCCTGGCTCAAGGTGATATCCGAACCGGTGGCGCCGGTCAGAATATTGCTCGCGCCGGCGAGGGTCACAGCGAGGTTGAACGCCGTGTTGCCGCTCGAGGCGCTTCCATCCAGCGTGCCGTCAAGCTGGATTGAGTTTCCGCTTACGGAGTAGCCGGCTGCGCCGAAAACAATGTTGCCGAACCGAGTGCCCGCCGTCAGGTCGTCAGTGTTCGTCAATTGCGACGCGCCCGCGGGGAAGATCGGGTTGTCTCCGGCGAGCGGCACGGTGTTGCCGCTCCAGTTGTTCGCGTTGCTCCAATTCGCGCTAGTCCCTTTGCCGGTCCAGACGCGGTTAATCGCCCCCAGCTCGATTTCCCAGGCACCCCGACCGTAGGTCGACGCGGCAAGGATATTCAAACCGGGAACCAGTTGCAGGTCGGTCACCGGCGAGTTTGGCAGGCCCTCGCCGAAGCGCGACCACGTCACGCCCAGATCGGCCGATTGGTAAACGCCCCGAGCCGTCGCGACATAGAGCACCGGAGTCGA
>DASZIA010000092.1:0-13924 GCA_035949535.1 Planctomycetaceae bacterium
CCGCAGAGCACACTCGTGCGCGAGCCCATTTGTCCCGAAAGCCAGATCCGCTCGCCGTGCTTGCAGGCCGGGCAATCGGCGCGCTCCCGCAGGTCGGCCACGTTGAGTTGCCGCAGCGTGCCCTCCCATACGTCGACATAACTCAGGGTTCGCGAGACCTTTTCTGACTGACCGGAAAGAATCTTCAACGCGGCGACCGCTTCAAGCGAGGCGACCACCTGCACCGCCGGGCCGAGGACTCCCGCCGTATCGCACGTTTCGGTGCTCCCGGCCTCGGGCACGCGCTCAATCAGGCAACGCAGACAGGCCGATTGACCCGGAAAAATCGGCATCACCTGCCCGTGGCTGCCGATCACCCCGGCGTAAATCCACGGAATGCCCGTGTCGAGCGCGGCATCGTTGATCAGAAACCGCAGCTCGAAGTTGTCCGAGCCGTCGAGAATCAGGTCGGCCCCTTCGATCAGTGAGAGGACATTCGTGTGATCGACGTCGGCCACGATCGGGTCGATCGCCGCGCTGCTATTGATTCGCCGTAGCTTCTCAGCAGCAGCGACGGCCTTTGGCAAGCGCGTCGCCACGTCCGACTCGTCAAAAAGCACTTGACGCTGGAGGTTGCTGAGCTCGACGAAATCCCGATCGACGATCCTTAAGCGACCCACGCCGGCGCGCACGAGCGTGTCGGCCAAGACGCTGCCCAGCGCGCCGCAGCCACACAGGACCGCGCGGCTCGCGAGCAACCGGCGCTGTCCGGCTTCGCCGATTTCGCTGAAGAGAACCTGCTTGCTGTAACGCTCGAGATCCATTCCGGCACCACGCGAGCGACCCGGAGAGCGGCCGGTGTAAGCCGGCCGGTTCTCTCGAACTTTCAGCCTTCGAGAATCGGCTTGGTTTTCAAGAACCGGCGGGCTTACACCCGCCGCTCGCCTCATCTCTTCAAGAGTCGCTGCGACTCTTAAGCCTATCCGAGCGCAGTTGCTGGAACCACTTGGGTCCGTCGATTTGTTCGGGCAAATCGAACTTGCGGATCGGCTGAGCGCTCTCCTCGGCCAGACGCAGACTTTCCGGAAAGTTGGCCGGCTCGTCGATCGTGCGGATGATCTTCGCACCCAGGCGGGAGAGTTTCGATTCGAGCCGTTCGTATCCGCGGTCGAGATGGTAAATCCGGCGGATGACCGTCGTGCCGGAGGCGGCCAGGCCGGCGAGCACCAGTGCCGCGCTCGCCCGGAGGTCGCACGCCATGACGCAAGCGCCGCTTAGCCGGTCGACTCCGTCGATCACCGCGCTGTTTCCTTCGCGCCTGATGCGGGCACCCATGCGCACCAGCTCCGGTGCGTGCATAAAGCGGTCGGGGAAGATTTTGTCGGTGACCACGCTCACGCCGGGAACGGTGGCCAAGAGAGCGGTCAATTGGGCTTGCAGATCAGTCGGCAGCCCGGGATACGGGAGCGCCACACAATCGACCGGACGCAACGGCAGGTCCCCGCAGACCTCAACCGTCCCCTGCCCCACGTCGATCGAGACGCCGATTTGCCGCAGCTTGTCGAGCACGTTCGCGAGCTGTTCCGTGCGGACGCCGGTGAGCGTGACGTGCCCGCGCGTAATCGCGGCCGCGATCATCAACGTCGCCGCTTCGATGCGATCGGGAATCACCGTGTGCTGGGCGGCCGCGAGACGCCGCACTCCCTGGATGTGGAGTACGGGCGTGCCCAGTCCGCTGATTCGAGCGCCCATCGCATTGAGTAGATTGCCGAGGTCGACGACTTCCGGTTCGCAGGCTGCCGACTCGATCGTGCTTTCTCCGTCGGCAAGCGCTGCAGCAATCATTACGTTGCACGTGCCGGTCACGGTGGTGCCGAGTGGTCCACGCAAATCGATGTGCGCACCGCGCAAGCGTTCGGCTGTGGCGACCACGTAGCCTCGCTCGATCTCGATCTGTGCACCTAGCGCTCGCAACCCCTTCAGGTGCAGTTCGATCGGCCGGTCGCCGATGTTGCAGCCGCCGGGCAGCGAGACGCAGGCCCGTCCGCGCCGGGCGAGCAGGGGTCCCAGCACGCAGAACCCGGCCCGCATCCGGCGTACAAGCTCATAGTCGGCAACATGCGGCCGCTCATCGACGATCTCGAGCGTCAGGGCGTCTTGATCGTCGCGACGAACCTGCACGCCGAGCGTCTGCAAGAGAAGTGAAAGCGTGTCAACGTCGACTAGGCGCGGGACGCCGCGCAACACCGTTTTGCCTTCAGCGGCGAGTGCAGCCGCCATCAAAGGAAGCGCGGAGTTCTTTGCTCCGCTCACCGCTACCGTTCCGGCCAGCGGGACGCCTCCCTCGATCACGAACATGTCCATCCATGGACCTCTGAATTGCGCCGGCAACGAAGACTATCGGGTGAGTCAGGCGGCCCGTGCGAATTGATCGGCGGAAATCGAATCGAGCTCTGCCACGATCGGTCCGCTCATCGCCTCCTCGATTCCGGCCAGAGCGTCGGCCACAAGGCGTCCGTCCATCAGGCGGTGGTCGTACGCAAGGGTGACGCGGCTCTTGCCGTTCTCGTCGATCGGGCCGTAGGTGGCATTGGTGGTGAGAAACGCGGGCGGATGCTGGATTTCGGCCCCCTGCCCCGCAATCGTCGTCAGAAAAAAGGTGCCGCTGCGGCGAACGCGATTTGGCCCGCCAATCGTCAATGTCCACGACCACAAGAAGCGACGCACCGGCGTCGGGAAGCCGCTCAGCTGATACTGCCAAGGAAAGGTTGTCTCGACCGGATCGCAGAGATAGTGGTCGAGGCCAGCTTGCAGGCGCACGAGCGATTTGTCCTCGGGCGAGCTGAAGCGACTCCAAAAGAGCCACGGCTCGCCGCAGAAGTCGCGGTGAGTCGCCACCATCGCCACGCTCGTCGGGTGCTGATAAACGTGCGGCCAAGGCCAGCGCTGGTACGTCTGTCGCAGCACGGGCAGGCGGGCCGCGACAAGGCCAAACGCCTTGATGAAAATCATCGACCAGGAGATCCGCACGGGGCAGCGCTCGCGGGCCTCGATGACGCGGCGGAAATCGCACAGCCGATCGTGCGCGCAGGTCGGAACTTTTGCGCGGTAATGCAAGACGTCGATCACCAGCCGACGGCTGCGGGGAATAGGCATTCGCCGCGGCCGATCGGCCGCAAGCTCGGCAAAGCTCGGAAACGTGCGGTCCATCGCGACGCGAAGTATAGGCGCAACGGTGCGACGGTCAATACGTTGTGGCTGCGCGGACCGAGAACTAGCGGCCGAAATACGTGCGGTCGCGCGCCTCGAAGCCCGTGTAATCGAGCAGGTCGTAGAGTTCGGCCCGGGTCTGCATCCGGTCAACGAAGCCTCGCTGCGAGCCGTCGCGCGCCAATTGTGCGAGGGTCGCTTCGACAGCCTTGGCCGCCACGCGAAGCATTGTCACGGGGAAGAGCACAGCCGCATAGCCGAGCTTGGCCAGCTCGGAAGCCGAGAGCAGCGGGCTCTTGCCGAACTCGGTCATGTTCGCGAGCAGCGGGACACGCATCGCCTTGGCGAATTGGCCGAATTCGTCCGGCGATTCGAGGGCCTCGGGAAAAATCATGTCCGCGCCCGCCTCGACGTAGGCGTGGGCGCGCTCAATCGCCGCTTCGATTCCTTCGCTTGCTCGGGCGTCGGTGCGGGCAATGATCACAAAACTCGGATCGCGGCGGGCAGCGACGGCCGCCTTCAACTTACTCACCATCTCGGCGGTGGACACCAGAGTTTTGCCGCTCAGATGCCCGCACCGTTTGGGCATTTGTTGATCTTCGAGATGCAGCCCCGCGAGACCTGCCGACTCGAACAGCGCGACCGTCCGCTCGACTGCCAGCGCCTCGCCGAAGCCAGTGTCGGCGTCGGAGATCACTGGGATCGAGACGGCCGAGGCCAGGTAATGCCCCTGCTCGGCAAATTCGGTCTGAGTGACTAAGCCGACGTCGGGCATGGCGGCCAGGCTCGCCGAAAGCGCGGCCCCCGACTGATATGCGGCACGAAAGCCAGCGCGCTCCGCCAACCGAGCCGTCAGCGCGTTGAAGACCCCGGGAATCATCAGCGGCGGTTGTTTGAGCGCGTCGCGAAATCGCCTACCGGGAGTTGGAATAGACATGGTCCGTGCTCTATGTCCGGGCCAGCGGCCTGTACTTGATCCGATGCGGCTGATCGGCTTCGTCGCCCAGCCGCTCGTGCCGCTGGATCTCGTACATCTGATAGTTGCCCTCGAACCAGACGACGCGGCTGTCCCCCTCGAAGGCCAGGATATGCGTGGCCGTGCGGTCGAGGAACCAGCGGTCGTGGCTGGAAACCATCACGCAGCCGCCGAAGTTTTGAATCGCCTCTTCGAGGGCCCGCAGCGTATCGACGTCGAGGTCGTTAGTCGGTTCGTCCAAGAGGAGCACGTTGCCGCCCGTGCGCAAGAGTTTCGCCAGGTGAATACGGTTCCGCTCGCCGCCGGACAGCTCGCGCACGAATTTTTGCTGATCCGGTCCTTTGAAGTTGAACCGGCCGACGTAGGCTCGGGAATGGATCCGCGCCTTGCCGATCTCGATAAAATCGCGGCCGCCTGAGACCTCTTCATAGACGGTCTTGTTGGGATCGAGCGCGTCGCGCGATTGATCGACGTAGGACAAGAACACGCCTTCGCCGATTCGCAACTGTCCGCTGTCCACCTTTTCCAGCCCCATGATCATCTTGAACAGTGTCGTCTTGCCGGCCCCGTTGGGTCCGATCACACCGACGATTCCGCCCCGCGGCAGGTCGAAGTTGAGACCTTCAAAGAGCAGTGTGTCGCCGAAGGCCTTCGAGACATTTTCGGCCCGGACCACCAACTCGCCGAGCGGAGGGCCGGGGGCGATCTGAATGTCGGCGGCGTCTTCTCGGGCATCGTATTGTTGGGAAGCCAGCTCGTTATAGCGTTCGAGACGCGCTTTGTTTTTCGTCGAGCGGGCCCTGGGGCTCGTCCGCACCCACTCCAGTTCCCGCTTCAATTCCTTTTGCCGCTTCGATTCGCGTTTTTCCTCGACGGCCAAGCGCGACTGCTTCTGTTCCAACCAGCCGGAATAGTTGCCTTCGTACGGAAAGCCGCGGCCCCGATCCATTTCGAGAATCCAGCCGGCGACGTTATCGAGAAAGTACCGGTCGTGCGTGATGGCGACGACCGTGCCGGTGAAGTCGTGCAGGAACCGTTCGAGCCAGGCCACCGATTCGGCGTCGAGATGATTCGTCGGCTCGTCCAACAGCAAGAGATCGGGACTCTGCAACAAGATTCGGCAGAGGCCGACACGTCGTTTCTCGCCGCCGGACAAGTGAGCGATTTTCGACTCACCGGGCGGGAGCCGCATGGCGTCGGCGGCCACTTCGAGCGTGCGGTCGAGTTCCCACAGATTGGTGGCGTCGATCTTGTCCTGGACGCGGGCCTGCTCGTCGAGGAGCTTTTCCATTTCCTCGGGCGACAGGTCCTCAGCCAGCTTCATATTGATTTCGTTGTAGCGGTCGAGGATGGCGCGCGATTCGGCGACCGCGTCCTGAATGCACTCGTCGACTGTGCTCCACTTCTCCAGCCGCGGCTCCTGCGGAAAGTAGCCGATTCGAATTCCCTTGGCCGGCCGGGCCGTTCCCATGAAGTCCTTGTCTTCGCCGGCCATGATGCGCAAGAGGGTGCTTTTGCCCGCGCCGTTGTCGCCGATGACGCCGATCTTGGCGCCGGGAAAGAACGCCAGCCAGATGTTGGAGAGAACCTCCTTCTGCTCGTAAATCCTTGTCAGGGCTTCGATTGTGAAAATGTACTGCTGGGACACGGGGGCATCGACTCCAAGGGGCAGCTGGTGAAGCGGCGGTCGCCAAGCCGGCGGCCAGCCAGATTGTGCGCCGCACATTTTAGGTCCCGCCCCGCCAATCGGGAAGGCGAGCGGCGGGTGTCAGCCCGCCGGTTCTTCAGCCCCCAGTTCTTGCGATGCGCGTTCCAGCGCCTCGAGGAACCGCCCAATCAGCCAGTCGGCCTCTTCAAGCCCGACCGACACGCGCACCAGGTACCGCGAGATTCCGCAACGTTCCACAAACTCCAGCTCGTTGTAGTGAGCCAGGATCGTGTACGGACAGCAGAGCGAGAAGTTCGTGCCCAGGTTGGGGCCTTTGGCAATTCGCAAGGCATCAAAAAACCGCGGAGCCGTACGCTCGGCGTTCTTCAATAGGATGGAAAACAAGCCGCCGTAACCCCCGCTCGGTCGCAAAAAGGCGCGGTAGTTCTCGCAGTCGCGATATTTCGGATAATCGATTCGCTCCACAAGCGAATGCGATCGCAGCGCATCGCACAGTCGCTCGGCCGTCTGGTTGATCCGGCGGACGCGCTCGGCGCAATCGCGCGAATTGCGCTCCAGCACGGCCGCGTCTTCCGGGTCGAGCAGATCCTCGTACTCGGCCGCGAGGGTCTCTCGCAACCGGCCGGCTCCGGGGCGCCGGGGATTGAGCACCAGCGACCCGGCGACCACGTCACCAGCGCCGGAAAAAAACTTCGTCAGACTGCACGTCACAACGTCGGCGACCGGCAGAACGTTGACATTCACCAGCGCCCCGAGCGTGTCATCGACGAGCACGGGGAAGTCGTGCTGTCTTGCCAGTGCGTCGATCGCCCTCAAGTCCGCGCTCGCCAGCAACGGGTTGCCCGGAAACTCGCAGAAGAGTCCAAGCAGCGACTCGGCCGCAGCGATCTGCCCCAATTGAGCAAGCTCCGCCGCATCGCCGCGTGGAAAAAAGTGAACGCCGACGCCGCACCGCTCTTGCACCTTGAGCGAATCGACGTACGGAAATCCGAACTGCACACTTTTGGCCTCCGGTCGCACTCGCCGAAAGGCGCGATAAGCGGTCTCGATGGCCGCCATCCCGGACGGGAAGAGCCACACGTCGGCCGCATCGACGTTCATCAGTTTCGCGACCCGCTCGCGGATCGCCGCTTTTTCTCGCACGCCATCCGTCGACGAGGGCCGTTTCGCCAGAACCCGTTCGGCCACTCGCGAAGAGACGATCTGCCCCGTGTGCTGCCAGTAGGCTCTCATCTCATTGCGAGCAGTCGCGTCGGCGCGGACGCAGAAGGCCGATGTCTCGCCGACCGGATGAATGTGTGCGTCGATCCCCTTGTGCGTGCGTACGAACTGCACGCAGCGTTCGGCGACGCGGCGCGACGGAAAGGCAAAGCAACACTCGCCGCTCGCGGCAAACTTCTCCTCGCAGGTTCGGAACAGTTCCTGGACGTCCGGATGGAGGAAAAACCGGGGATAGCCGCAGCGCATGCGTCCGACCACCCGTGCGTCGCCCTGTTCGTAGCCAAGATTGTCCGCCCACGTGGGCAGGCAAACCGAGACGGCGTGGCGCGTGGCAGGAATCGGCTTGCCCAGATCCTCGGGGCGACAGGGAACGTCATTCGGCGGCGGGGTCATGCGCGAAACCAAAAGGAAAGCGGACTGCCAATATTCAGTCTGTCAAACAGTCCGGTACTCGTCGAGGGGCGGCGGGAACACCTTAGGCGGAGATTTCGATTGCCTGGCCCTCTACAATTACCCGAAGGTAAATCATCGAGGGCAGAGAAGCTGGCATTGTGCAACCAGCCCCTCGCCGGGGCGAGGGTGGCGCACAATTAACGGGCAAACGCAGGAAAATGGACTCATTCGGCTTCCATCCCATCATCGAAACGTGGTTCGACTCCCGGTTTGCCGCTCCGACCGACGCCCAGGCTGCGGGCTGGCCGGCGATTGTGGCAGGCGAGCACACGCTGATCGCCGCCCCCACCGGGAGCGGCAAAACGCTGGCCGCCTTTCTGGCCTGCATCGATCGACTGCTCAAGCAGTCTTTGGCGGGCGAATTGGGCGAGGGCGTCCGTGTCGTCTACGTCTCGCCGCTACGGGCGCTCTCCAATGACATGCACCGCAACCTCGAGGTTCCCCTGGCAGAAATCGAGGCGCAGGCGGCAGCGATGGGCTATCCCCCGTTGGGCATTCGTGCCGGACTGCGAACGGGCGACACCACCTCATCCCAGCGGGCCGCACTGGTCCGTCGACCGCCGCAGATTCTGGTAACGACCCCGGAGTCGCTTTATCTCATGGTGACGGCCGCGAGGAGCCGGGAAACCCTGCGAAACGTCGGGACCGTGATTGTCGACGAAATCCACGCGATGGTCGGCAACAAGCGGGGCTCGCACCTGTCCCTCACAATCGAGCGCCTCGAATCTCTGGTCGGTCGCCCGCTGCAGCGAATCGGTCTCTCCGCCACGCAAAAACCGATCGAGAGGACGGCCCGCTTCCTCATCGGTGCAGGAACCGCTGACGGCCTGGATGCAAACGCCTCACCACCTTGCCGCATTCTCGACGTTGGACATACACGGACGCTGGATTTGGCGGTCGAAGTACCGCGGACGGAACTTGGGGCCGTCTGCACGCACGAGCAGTGGGCGGAGATCAACGAGCGCTTGTGCGAACTGATCCGCGAGCACCGAACGACGCTGATTTTCGTCAACACGCGACGGCTCGCCGAGCGGCTCACTCACCAGCTGGCCGCAAAACTCGGCGAGGGACAGATCGAGACCCATCACGGTTCCGTCGCCGCCGACAAGCGGCTCTTGACCGAGCGAAAACTCAAAACGGGCGAACTCAAGGCTGTCGTGGCGACGGCCTCGTTAGAGTTGGGTATCGACATCGGTTACATCGACCTGGTCGTGCAGATCGGCTCGCCTCGCTCGATCGCCACGTTTCTGCAGCGGATCGGGCGCTCGGGCCATTCACTCGGGCTGACCCCCAAGGGACGGCTGTTTGCTCTGACGCGCGACGAATTGGGCGAATCGCTCGCATTGCTGCGGGCCGTGCGGGCGGGACTCTTGGACAGCGTGGCCATGCCCCAGGCGCCGCTGGACGTGCTGGCGCAGCAGATCGTCGCAGAGGCGGCCGCCCAGGATTGGAACGTCGACGAGCTGTTTGCACTGATGCGTCGGGCGGAGCCGTACAAGAATCTGGCCCGCAGCGATTTTGATCGCACGATTGAATATCTTTCGGACGGAATCGCCCGCGACACGGGCCGCGGACGGGTCTATCTGCATCACGATCACGTCGGCCGG
Organism: Planctomycetaceae bacterium; assembly: GCA_035949535.1. GTDB lineage: Bacteria > Planctomycetota > Planctomycetia > Planctomycetales > Planctomycetaceae > DASPSM01. The sequence continues at coordinate 9,116 of DASZIA010000092.1, forward strand.
CGGATCAAAGCGCGCAAAGGGGCGCGGCTGGCTGCGATCGCCAACGCGGGTGCGATCCCGGAAGTCGGCTCGTATCGAGTCGTCGCCGAGCCCGATGAAACGGTCGTCGGCACGCTCGATGAAGACTTCGCCGTCGAGAGCATGCGGGGCGACGTCTTTTTGCTGGGCAACACGTCCTGGCAGATCCTGAACGTCCGCGGCGGTGAAGTTCACGTCGCCGACGCGCGGGGAGCCGCTCCCACCATTCCGTTCTGGCTGGGCGAGGCACCCGGGCGAACGCTCGAATTGTCGTGGGAGGTATCGCGGTTCCGCGAGGATCTCGAACCGCGATTGGACGACCCGCCAGCCGCGGAACGCTGGGTCGCCGACGAGACCGGCTGCTCTGCGGAGGCGGCCCGCCAGATCGTCGCTTACGCGGCCGCTCAGAAGGCGGCGATAGGACTCTTGCCGACTTGTCGCCGCATTGTCTTCGAACGGTTCTTCGACGAGACCGGCGGAATGCAGTTAGTGGTGCACGCTCCATTCGGCGGAGCGGTCAACCGCGCCTGGGGCTTTGCGATGCGAAAGCGGTTCTGCCGCTCGTTCGATTTCGAGCTGCAGGCGACGGCCGACGACGACGGCTATATGTTGTCGATCGGCCCGCAGCACAGCTTTCCGATCGAAAGCCTGTTTCCCGTCGTTACAGCGGATAATTTGCGCGAGCTGTGCGAACAGGCCGTCCTGCGAATTCCGATGTTCCAGGTCCGCTGGCGGTGGAACGTGACCCGGGCGCTGCAGGTGCTGCGTCGTCGCGGGGCCAAAAAAGTTCCGCCGGCGTTGCAACGATTCCGGGCTGACGATCTGCTGTCGACCGTCTTCCCCCGGCTCACCGGCTGCCAGGAACATAACACGGGCGAGATCGAGCTGCCCGATCATCCGCTCGCTCGGCAGACGATGGAAGATTGCCTGCACGAGCCGCTCGATATCGACGGGCTCACCGAGATCCTGCGGGCCGTTGAGCGGGGCGAGATCACGTACGTCGCCCGCGACACGCGCGAGCCGTCGCCGTTTGCCGCTGAGCTTTTGAACGCGATGCCCTACGCGTTTCTGGATGGGGGTGAAATCCAGGAGCGCCGAGCGCGGGCCGTGTCGACTCCGCGCGGCCTATCTCTCGAGGCGGTTCGCGATTTGGGCCGTCTCGACGCGGGAGCGATCGAGCAAGTCGTGCGTGAATCGCAGCCCTTCGTTCGCGACCCGGACGAGCTGCACGATCTGCTTCTGAGCCGAATCTTGCTGCCCGTCGACGAGGCGGGTGAATGGCAGCCCTTTTTCGAGGAACTGTCAGCACAGCGACGAGCTGCCAAACTGAGTCTTCCCGACGGGCGAACCGCGTGGATTCCCGCCGAACGCTTGCCGGCCGTCCGAGCCGTCTTCCCGGACGCGCCGATCGATCCACCGATCGAAGCCCCGGCGACGGTCCGGCATGACTGGACCTCCGTCGAAGCCCGCGTCGCCATGATTCGCGGCCTGGTGGAAGTTTGCGGCCCAACCACGGCTACACAAATCGCCGCCCGCCTGTCGATCACGTTAGGGCAAGCCGAAGCGTCACTGGAGGCGCTCGAGGGTGAAGGAGTCGTGCTTCGGGGTCGGTTCAATGCACGGGACAATTGTTGTGAGGGCCAGTGCCAGGATGCCCCCTCACCCCCGACCCCTCTCCCGCGAGGGGAGAGGGGAGAAGATTCGCGCGCAATGTCTCGCTTTGCAAGTAGTGACAACGCCAGCAGTCTTTCCCCCCTCGCCCCTTGCGGGAGAGGGGTTGGGGGTGAGGGGAACCAGGATGTAGCTCCGAACTCGCCCCCCAACGAGGTCGAATGGTGCCATCGCCGGCTGCTTGCGCGAATCCATCGGCTGACGATCGACGGCCTGCGCAAGCAAATCGAGCCCATCGACGTAGCGACCTACTGGCGGTTCTTGGCCGGCCATCACGGGCTGTTGCCCGAAACTCGCAAGCACGGCGCCAATGGACTCTTCGACGTCATCACCATGCTGCAGGGAATCGACGCGCCGACCGTCGCCTGGGAGCGCGACCTGCTCCCGTCACGGATTGCCGCTTATCAGCCGCAGTGGCTCGACGAGCTGTGCCTGACAGGCGACGTCGGCTGGGGACGGCTTTACCCCTCACCGATCAATCTCGACCGCAGCCGCCCGATGGCCGCAATCACGCGATCGGCGCCGATTTCGATTTATTTGCGGCCGGACCTCGAGTGGCTGGCCGCGACGCGTCCGGCGGAAATCTCGACGGAGCAACTCAGCAGTCCGGCTCAGCAAGTCGTTGAGCTGTTGGCCGCTCAAGGCGCGATGTTTGCCGCCGACCTGGCCCGAGTCACGCAAATGCTCCCTTCGCAAATCGAAGACGTGCTTGGCGAACTGGTGACGCGCGGCCTGCTGACGGCCGACGGATTCGGCGGGCTGCGGCAACTCGTTGGAAATCGTTCGCACTCGACGCGCACGGCCCGGCATCACCGACGTCCGGGACTTACGAGGAAGCGGATGGGCGGAGGGGCGGGTCGTTGGTCACTGTGGCGACCGCCGACAGCGGCAAGCGAAAGCACTGGCGAACCAGACGCCGGCCGCGAGCATGTGGTCGAACAGTGGGCCTGGCAACTCCTTCGTCGATGGGGCGTGATCTTTCGCGATCTGCTCGTTCGCGAGCCCGGGGCGCCCCGCTGGTACGAACTTTTGCAAGTTTATCGCCGACTCGAGGCGCGTGGTGAGATTCGCGGCGGCCGATTTATCGCCGGGGTCGCGGGAGAACAATTCGGCACAGCGGACACCGTTGGTCAATTGCGGGCCCTGCGAGACAAGGAGACGCCGAGACAGTTAACAATTGTCTCCGCAGCCGATCCGCTGAATCTCGTAGGCATCCTAACGGATCATCCGCGCGTGCCTAGCTTTGCTTCCAACCGTGTCGCCTATCTCGACGGAGTGCCGATCGCCGCGCTCAAGGCGGACGAAATCACCTGGTTTTCGCAACCCGACGCCGATTTCGTCGAAGTGATCCGCACAGCCTTCGGCCAGCGGCCCGACCACACGGTTGTGTCGACACTCAGTGACGCAGTGGTGTGATTTCCGATGGACGCGCCTCCCCGCGAGCGACCGGCAACGGACAAACCCTTCGGCCCGGTGCTGAAATGGGGCGTGGTCGCAGTCTGGTGTGGATTTCTGGTCTGGTTGCTGCTTCCGGCGCGGCAGGGCATTCGCTCGGGACGAATGCCCGAGTGCCACAAACGCCTCAAGCTGCTTGCACTGGCGATGCACAACTACCACGACCGTTACGGCTCTTTCCCTCCGGCGTACGTCGCCGACAAAAACGGTCGGCCGATGCATAGTTGGCGGGCACTGCTCCTTCCGTTCCTGCTGGAGTTCGATACTGAGCCCAAGGAGGAGCTTCGCCCCTTGTACAATCAGTATCGTTTCGACGAGCCCTGGAACGGGCCGCACAATTCGGCGTTCGGCACGAAGGCCCCGGCGGTATTCCGCTGTACGAAGGACGATGGTCCTGAGACCGACGCGAACTATTTCGTGGTCGTAGGACCGAAGACTGTATTTCCCGGTTCGAAGCCGGTTCGGCTCGAAGACATCACGGACGGCACGTCCAATACAATTCTCCTGGTCGAAGCCGTCGATTCGGGGATCAACTGGCTGGAGCCGCGCGACTTGAGCTACGAAGAAGCCGTTCGCGGCATCAATCCTAAGACGGGTTTGGGCATCTCAAGCCACCTGAAAGAGGGCGCGTTGGTCGCTTACGTCGACGGGAGCGTTCGCTACCTCGGGAACGACACTCCCGTGGAACAGTTGCGACGGCTTTTGGAACGCGACGACGGTAAGCCAATTTCGTTGCCCGAAAACAGGTAGAATCATAACCACCTCAAGCAGTTGGCCCTCGCTCCGGGGTCTGACGCTGATGGAAACGCCTCCGCTCAAGCGACCGTCGCCGCACATCATGCTCAAGGTCGGGATTCTTGTCGGTCTCCTCCTGCTGCTCGGCGCAGGTCTGATTGTTGCGATGCTTCCGGCCGTAAGTTGCGACGGCGGCCACGCCAGACGAACGGACTGCAAGAACCACCTGAAACAGATCGCCCTCGCGATGCACAACTACCATGATCAGTACGGCTCGTTCCCGCCCGCGTATATCGCGGATAAAAACGGGCGGCCGATGCACAGTTGGCGAGTCCTGCTTCTCCCGTTTCTGGAGTTCGGCCCTCTCTACGACCAGTACCGCTTCGATGAGCCGTGGAACGGGCCGCATAACCGCGAGTTGGCTGCACTGCCGATCCAGTTGTTTCATTGCGCGGCCGACGCGGGCCGGAAGACAGATACGAGCTATCTCGTGGTCGTCGGACCGAAGACCATCTTCCCCAGCGCGGCGTCCATGGCGATCAAGGACATTCCGGACGGCACCTCGAACACGATTCTCTTGGTCGAAGCGGGCGATTCGGGGATCAACTGGCTCGAGCCGCGGGATATGAGCTACGAAGAAGCACTTCGCGGCATCAACCCAAAGACGGGCTGGGGCATCTCGAGTCACCACGAAGGGGGAGCCCAGGTCGCGTTCGCCGACGGGAGCTCACCGCTTCTCTCCGACGACACGCCGATCGAAAAATTGCGATTGTTCTTGGAACGCAACGACGGCCAGCCCGTCTCTCGGTAGTACCTCTGCCGACATTAGAGCAGCGGAACGGAGTGCCCGATGTTCGCCTTCCGATTCTGCGGATAGCATTGAACGCGCCAGCTTCCGGCGCGAGCGAGTCGAACGCCGAGGCGGGTCGT
>DASZIA010000093.1:0-3584 GCA_035949535.1 Planctomycetaceae bacterium
GAGTTCCGTCCAAATCCGAATCCGAATTTAGGGAAATAGATTTCCGCATCTTCATGGAACAGTTCAAGAACGTCCGGGTGTCCCTGGTCAGCTCTCGAGAAATATTCGCGAGCGATCTTGATCTTCTCATGATCATTCGCAACCACTGGTCCTCCTTTCTTTTCTCAGCCGGTGCCCTGGAGAAGGGCAGACGAGGTTAGCCTCATCTGCAAGGAAAGCTCTATGCTCGCTTGCTTTGGGGGGCGCCTAGCAGCTGCGTCTCCCACAGGAATGCAGAACCAGTTGCGCCGGCATGGTCGATAAAAAGCTGAGCGACTTCTCCGAGGCGCTCTGCGCGCGCCCAATCACGCTGAAGTTCGCCCGCCATACCGAGCCAGGTAATGGGTTGAGCTCCCGCAGCCACCATGCGGCGGACTGCCATATCGTGTGCTTCCGGAGAGACGCCGCCCGAGGCGTCGGTGACGACGTACACTTCGTAGCCGTCACCCATGGCATGGATAGCAGGCTTCGCAAGACACATCTCCGTCCAGAGCGCAGCCATGGCAAGCTTCTTCCGGCCCGTCTTCTTCACCGCCTCGACGACCCGGCGGTCCTCCCAACAGTTGATGAAAGTACGGTTAATCGTCTTCTGATCCGGAAAAACTGCCTGGACCTGCTTGAAAATTATTCCACCGCGTTCTTCATTGACAGTGGTGAGAGTCGTCGGAATGCCATACGCCCTCGCGGTTTTGGCTAGAGCTGTGACGTTATTAATCACGATTGTGGGGTCGTGACTGTTTACGTTGGCCAACTGGAAAGGTTGATGGTCAATGAGGAGCAAGACACAATTCTCTGGTGTCAGAAGGGCGTCGAGGCCGACTTTCGCTAACGTTTGCATGATGTATTCCTCTCTATACCTACGGAATGCCGCCTTCGGCGAAGAGCTCGATGGCGGTTACGAAGCTTGAATCGTCGGAAGCAACGAAGACGGCGTCGACGGATCGACAGCTAGATCGGCGTCCGCCCCGACGATTAACATCAAACTTTGCTATGGCCGTCCTCGCTAGAAGCGATACGTAATCCTTGGACAGGCGTAGCTTTCAGTGGTCGTTGCGTTGACTGACCGTTCTTCGAACCGCCCGTTGAACACAAAGATGTAGGTGAGATGCACGGAAAGGTGCGGATTCAGCGTCCATGCAACTTCCACAATCGGCCGACTCCCTTCGTAGTGCCCGGGTACTCCGTTGCTCGGAACGATCAGATTCCCAGGAATTCCGTACAATCCGTCTTGCTCGCTTTCGCACCAGTAGAAACCCCACCCGGTCGAAACGGAGACATTTCGTCGCGGAGCCAACGTCAATGTCGGTTCGAGACGAATCGAATTGCTCGGCCCGAGAAGTTGTGCGCGTCCCGAATACTCTCCACTCTGAAAGAAGGAGTTAAAGGTTCCGAGATTAGGACTCGATCGGTTCCGGTCCCCACTCGCAACGTCGAAGTCAATCCTGACGCGGGGATTCCATCGACCAGCGAATCCGCGCGATGCTTCGACCACGCCTCTCCTGGCGCGAATGTTGCCTGCGCCGAAGCTTCCGAATTGATACATGCCCTCGAAGTCGTACGCCCACAGTCCATTTCGCCTGAGCCTTGCTCCAACGGTATGGCGCAGTTCGTTGGCGACACCTTTGTCGAAGCTGGCGTTTCGCCGATCCCAGCCGAGGTAATAAGCGTCGACTGATGCGTGCCCAAGTCCGGTCCGCGTAACGTAGACGCCCCAGACGCTAAATTGGCGGTGCGGCGAGTCATCGAAAATCCTCGGTGTCGTGGTCACCGGGCGCGCCGCCCAGGCATCGAAGCGCCATGCTCCCGTTTGTGCGATCGCGCGCACGCCGTCGAAACTTAAGGGAACGTTTGGACCTTCGCGCAGTGCATACATGCGCCCGGACCCGACCTCGATCTCCTGGCGACCTCCTCGTACGCGCACGGCTACGCCAGGTCGTTGAATGATCTCGAACTCCACAAACCCCTGGTGCAAATCTAGCTTGTCTTCATCGATGACCGGTTGCGGGCCACCAACGCGACCATTCTCGAAAGAGCTGTTCAACTCGGTCCACAATCTCAGACGCGAGCCCACGTGAATGTCCGCATGCAGCAAGTATCGCTGCAAGAGGTATCCGTTCGGACTCGGCACGCTCAAGCCAAAGTCCTGGTTGCCAAACCACTCGTACGACTCGCGCGCCTCCCCGCCGAATGAAGCCAACATTCCACCAGCTAAGTGCACGTACTTGACGATGTCCCATGGATCGCTGTGGCGGTTCGGATCGCTTAGGAATTGCCAGTTTTCGTCGTACGTCGGCAGTGGATACCTGCGCGCCGGGTCCGGCGTCGGAGTTTGGGCCGTTGCTGGTGAAGCCACCAGAACGGCCGACGTGACGAGAACAAAGGTGCAGCGCGAGAACATTTCAGTCTTGCTCCACGAACGATTGAGACGCGGCCACGCAGCTCGGGTCCCGCGTTCGACGCTCGAATCGAAGATTCGCGCGCTGAAAATTGACAAGAGTCGCATTCGCACGCGGGCCTCGAAGAATTCTTGACGCGATATCGTGGGAAAATCGCCCTTGCGACAATTCGCGGGTGCCGCGTCGTTGCTGGCCCCCGCAATCAGCGCACCTGCGCGAAGCTCTTGCGCAGTTCGGCGACGAAGAGGTCGGGTTGCTCAAACGCGGCAAAGTGACCGCCTTCCGGAACCTCGTTCCAGTAGAAGAGTTTCGAATAGGTCTGATCGCCCCACACCTTTGGCGGTGTGAAAAAATCGCCTTTGAAGATGCTCACCGCAACCGGCAGATCAATGGGCATTCGGGCGAAATCCTTGGCGAAACTCTCAAAGTAAACCCGCGCCGAGGACGCGGCGGTGTCAGTCAGCCAGTACAGGCTAATGTCATCCAACATATGATCGACAGAGATGGCTTCCGCTGGATCACCCTTGTTGTCGCTCCACGCCTGAAATTTCTCGTAGATCCACATTGCTTGCCCGACCGGCGAGTGGGCAAGACCGTAACCGAGTGTTTGGGGTGGCGTCGCCTGGATCGACGCATAACCCGAACCATCGCTCGCATACTTGCCGAGCTGAGCCAGGGCCGGCTGATCTTCTGCCGTGTAGCCGCCCGGGGGTGGCGATGGAGGCGGAAAAAGAATAGGAAGATTCAGATGAATAGCGGCAAGCCCCGAGGGCTGTTGCTTGGCCATCCAACCCGACACTCCGGCGCCCAAATCGCCACCTTGTGCTACGTAGTGGCTGTAACCGAGACGTGCCATCAGTGCGGCCCAGGCGTTTGCAATACGCGGAAGGCGCCAGCCCGGTTCGGTCGGCTTGTCCGAAAAGCCAAACCCGGGTAGGGACGGAACTACAACGTGGAAGGCTTCATCGGGCTTGCCGCCGTGGGCCGTCGGGTCTGACAGAGGTCCAATGACCTGCAGAAACTCGATGATCGATCCAGGCCACCCATGGGTAAGTATGATCGGTAGCGCATTTTCGTGCTTCGATCGGACATGAATGAAGTAGATCCCGAGACCGTCAATTTGCGTGCGAAATTGCGGCAGCGCATTCA
>DASZIA010000094.1:0-14354 GCA_035949535.1 Planctomycetaceae bacterium
CGTCCCGGTCGGCGGCGGATAGTCTTCGACTCGCCGCGGCGTCTGCCCGCGCTGCAACGAGCGGAAATAGGCGATCAGCGCGTAGATCTCCTCCTCGGAGATCTGCCCGCGAAAAGTCGGCATGATGTTTTCCCACCCGGCAGCGATCTTGGCTCCCGGATCGAGAATCGATTCGCGAATGTAGGCGTCGTCGGCGCTGACCGTGCGCCCGTTGTTGAGCCGCACCGTGCCGCCGTAAAGCCCTTCCAGGACCGGAGCGCGGGCTCCCGCATTGGCGCTGTGACAGCTGACGCAGCGGTATTTGAGAAAGACCTTGCGACCCTCGAGAGCCAGCGAACCCTCTGCGTGGAGCGAGAGCCAGTTTTCAAAATCGGCCGGCTCCATCACGACGACCGTGCCGATCATGCCCGCGTGATTCGTGCCGCAGTACTGCGAGCAGAACAGGTGATATTCGCCGGGGCGCGTCGCCTGGAACCAGACCGAGGTGTAGCGATTGGGCAGCACGTCCATGTGTACTCGGAACGCCGGAATGAAGAAGCTATGAATCACGTCTTCAGACGTCAGCAGCACCTGCACGGGTCGCCCCAGCGGAACGTGCAGCGTGTTGATCTCCCGCTGACCTTCGGGGTGCTGGAACTTCCACATCCATTGCTTGCCGATTCCGTAGATTGGGATCGAATCGGCCGGCGCGTGGTACGCGTCGACGTAAACGACAGCGCCCCAGATAAAAATCCCCACAAAAATAAAGAGGGGCGTGATGGTCCAGAACCACTCGAGCGCATGCGAGGCGTGCGTTTTCGACGGTCGACCGGCGCCCGGGCGGCGGCGATACTTGATGCAGAAATAGAACAGCAGAAATGCGACGAGCAGCCCGACCGATCCGCACACGGTCAAAAGGAAATACAGCAGATGGTCGACGTGCGCAGCCGTTGTCGACGCTTCGGGCGGAAACCAGGCGCTCTTCGCTGACTCCAACATCGCATCCCCGTCAGCCGACGACTTCGCCGTTCGCGTGGGCACCAGCTGCCGCCGATAAAAGTGAACGACGGCGGCGGCGCTCGCCGCGCATCAGTGCCGCAAACATCACACCCAGGCAGATCACGGTCAGCACGCCGCCGGCTCGCACGAAATTCATGACCGCGGCTCCGTAGCGGCCGGCTGTCGGGTCGTAATGGAAACAAAACAACAGCACCTGGTCGATCGCCGTGCCGATCCGGTTTTGCGAAGCCTCGACCAGCCCCAGACGCAAGTCGCGTCCGGAATAGTGCACGTCGTAAAAGTAGCGCGAAATCCGCCCCGCGGGCGTGAGCAGCACGATCCCCGCGGCGTGCGCGTACTGGTCGCTTTGCGCGTCGTATGCGTAGCGGAAGCCGATGGACTGCGCGAGGCGGTCGATCGACGGCTTAGTTCCCGTCAGAAAATGCCAGTCAGCTGCCGCCTGCGGATCGGCGTAGGCCCGAATGTAATTCGCCTTCTTGGCGGCAGCCATTTTCGGCGAATCACTCGGATCGAAGCTGACGGTCAAGACGCGGAAATCCTTGCCAATCGTAAGCTCCGTTTCCCGCAGCCCCTCAACCAGCCCGTTCAGGACCTGTGTGCAAAGCATCGGACAACGGAAATAGGCCATGACCAACACGACGGGCTTTGAGCCGAAGTAATCGCCCAATTTGACTTCGCGCCCGTCCTCGTCGCGAAACGTGACGTCGAGCGGAATCGACTCGTTCAGCCTCTGATCGATGCCAACGCTCTTCAAGATCGAGGGCAGCGCCGGATCGGCCGATGCGCCAGGCGCTGCGCTTGCCAGCACCAGCCCGGAGAGCATGCAGGCCGTCACCGTGCGGTGCGTCATTTTTCGCCTCCTCGGAACATGCGGCCCGAGTTCGATTCACCCGCGTCGACCAGCCCCCTGTCTCTGAACTTCGGTTGATCGGCCGCGTTGCGGGCGGGCAAATGGCCCGCGAGGATCTCCATGGCACGTTGCATGGGAATCCGCACGTAGCCCTTCTCGTCGGACGGGCCGTACCTCTCGAGCGATTTTTCCTCTCCCTGTTCCCATTTCGAGACGTTGGAGGCCGGTGTCTTCTTTAGACGGTCGAGCAGCTCAAGCCGCGGTTCGGGAGGAAGTTGGCTGGTCGGCTTCTCGCTCGGTGCAAAGGTAGTCGCCTGCCCTTCGGGTTGCGACTCGAGGACCACCTGATAGAAACCCCGCACAAGCACAAAGATCGCACCTCCAATGACGCAGCTCACCACGGCCACGATCAATACCCAGCGAAACCGGACGTCGCGCTCCTCGAAACGGATCTCGGGCCGCACGGGAGGCGACGGTTCTGAGCCCGGGCTTGGCTCGGCGGCGTGATCGGAATGGGGATCGGAAGAGTTCATGACTTATCGGTTCACGCTTGGGCTATGTCCCTGAACGAACAACTATGTGCTCGCGCTCGAAATCCTCGTCATCGAGAGCGCGCAGGTGCTCGGCCTTCTCTTGATTCGGATCCTGCGCGGGGAGCAGAGATCGGCTTCGCAGGCGGTTGACGAACAAGGCAAACCAAACGCCTCCCACGCCAATCGGCGTCAGAAAATCCATCCAGTGCTCGAGCAGGCTCGGCGCCTGGAAGACCGGCATCACGAGGTAGTAGTTGAACAGCAGTTGAGAGAACAAAATCAGTGCCGCCACTTTCGCCAGGCTTTGCGGATGCTGCTTGATCGAACGCATGAGCAGCAGGAAGAACGGAATCACGAAACTCGCGAACACGAGGCAGAACACGAGCGGACGCCAGACGCCTCGTGAGCGCGGCGCGTACCACAGCACGTCCGACGACATGTTGGCAATCCAAATCAGCATGAACTGAAAGAAATTCATGTAGGCCCAGATGATCAAGAAGGCCAGCAGAATGTTGCCCAAATCGTTGAGCGCTCGCCGCGACGTGACGCCCGCGGCCTCCCGTGGCAGCACGAAAGCAATGAAGACGATCACGGCAAACGCCTGCGCACTGAGTAGCTGCCCTGACACCACCAGCATGGGAAAGATCGTCGAGTGGAAGTTCGGCTGCAGCGTCTCGAGCCAGTCAAAGGCGGCAAAGTGCATCGTGGTGCCGAACAGCACCAGTCCGATCTCGCCCAGCCGCTCGAATTGCGTTGGGATTCGCTCGTCTCCTTCCCGTTCCTGTCGTCGCGATTTGAGTGTCAGAAGGAAAGCGAAGAAGAGCCAAATACAGAAATAGATGACCGTTCGGCCAAGGAAGAATTGCGTGTTCAAGTAGAACTGCTGGCCCTGCAGGCGCTCATCGTTCTGGACGAGTTCGGGCTGAGCCCAAAGATAAAGTGTCTCCAGGCCGAGACCGATCGGAATGAACAGCAAGGCGACTAACGGCAGCGTGCGCATTTGTGCTTCGAGCACGCGCCGGATTAAGAATCCCCAAGCCCCGCCGGTCAAATGGTAGAGCATCAGGATAGCCATGCCGCCGAGCGCCGTCCCCAGCACGAAGACGTACGCGGCTAAATAAGCGCGGAAGAACTGCTGCGGAGCGCCCAGCAACGCGCCGGCCACGCAGATGACGAGCGCAACGCACCCGGCGAGCAGGGACCAGCGTCCCCAGGGGAAGGCGTTGAGCCGATCGGGCGCGGAGGTGCTCATGGGCCCTCCTTCGCGGACTGCGCTTCGGCCAATTGGCTTCGCATCTCGGGCGTGAGCTGGTTTTCGGGGAAGTGCTGGCTCAGTTGCAGGGCGCGGATAAAGGCCACAATCGCCCAGCGATCGCGTGGCGGGATCTGGGCCTCGTAAGACGGCATCGCGCCGTAACCTTCGGTCGCCACTGCAAACAAACGACCGACTGGGGCCGTGCGCAAACGGGGGATGTGGTACGACGGAGGCTTGATATAGCCGCGCTCGACGATCTTGCCGCGTCCGGTCCCCATCGGGTCGTGACAGACGACGCAATAAATCATGTAGCGGTTGTATCCGTGCTCCAACATTTCGCGAGTGACCGGCTCGGGAAACGTGTCGACGAACCTGCCCCGGTCAAAGTCGGCCTTGTTGGCCCCGACGTTTTGCCCTGCGGGCAATGGCTTGTCCGTGCGAGCCGCCTCGGCCTTCTCGTTGCTGCCCGGAATTCGCCCCGTATACAGATGCCAGTCGAGTTCCAAATGTCCGCGAGCGACCGTCCCTCGGACCAGCGACCGTGACGACTGTCCGTCGGCAAAAAATGACGACGCTTCGAGCGGGCGATAGCTCGGCTGACTGGCCATCTGCTGCTGACAGCCAGTGAGAGAAGCCAGCAGCAAGAGCGGAGTCAAAATCGCGACGGTCGCATGCCGTGCCGCCGGGAAGCTATCAAATTCCATGCGCAGAACGCTCATGACATCACGGTGACGGGTTTTTGCTCTGATGCCTCTGATTCTTTGGGAGCGGTTTCCAGGTCCATGGGGACCTCGACGACTCCAACGTGAGACTCCGACGCGGACAGAAAATCCAGTGTGCGCTCCCCATCGAAGAGAGGATCGGTCGCCTCGATGCAGAGGAAAAAACGGTCCTGGCTGGCCCGCGCGAATTGCGGGACGTTGAACAGCGGGTGATGCGGCCGCGGCAGGTCGTTCGTGAAAAGCATGCTGAGAAACGCCGACAACGAGGCCACCAGAATCATCATCTCGAACGCAATCGGCACGTAAGCCGGCCAGCTGTTCAGGGGGCGACCGCCGGCGTTGAACGGATAGTCGACCGCCATCGACCAATACTGCATCAGGAAGCCTGCGCCGGCCCCGACCAGTCCGCCGATCAGCACGACCATCGGAATGCGTGTTTTCCGTTCGCCTAACTCCTCGGCGAGCCCCTCCACCGCGTAGGGCGTGTAGGCATCCATTTCCCGATATCCGGCCAGGCGCGCACGGCGGGTCGCCGCAAACAGCGCGTCGACGGTTTCGAATTCTGCCATCAAGCCGAACAGTTTTGTGTCCGTTTCGGGCTTCATCGCCCCTCCTCGTGCCCGCGTGCGCCCGGCAGCAATCCGCGCATTTCGCACATCGAAATCATCGGCAGGAAGCGACAGAAGAGCAAAAACGTGACGATAAAGAGCCCCAGCGATCCCAAATAGGTCAGGATGTCCCAGACCGTCGGCTGAAAGATGCCCCACGACGACGGAAGAAAATCACGGCTGAGACTCGTCGTGATGAGCAGGTAACGCTCCATCCACATCCCGGCGAGCACCAACACCGAGACGACAAACAGCACCTTTTCGTTTCTGCGGAACCGCTTGATCCACAACAGTTGCGGGGCGATGAACACGCAGCAGAGAGTGATCCAAGTGATCACCGCGTACTGCCGGAAGCCGATTAGAATGTTCAAATAAACGTACTTGTCGTAGGTCTCGCCCGAAATCCAGGTGATGAACTGCTCGCTGAAATATCCATAGGAGGTGAAGAACGACGTTGCCAGCAGGATCTTGGCCATCACTTCGAGGTGGCTCAGGCTGATGAAGTCCTCGACGCCATAGTAGTGCCTCATCGGGATCGCCAGCGCGATGACCATGGCAAAGCCGGAGAGCAGGGCGCCCGCGACGAAGTAGGGGGGGAAGACCGTCTCGTGCCAGCCCGGCTCGAGCGAAATGGCAAAGTCAGAACTGACGACCGAGTGCACCGAGATCACCAGCGGCGTCGCCAGGCCGGCCAGCAACAGATAGGCCATCTGGTAGCGGTGCCAGTGCCGGGCCGAATTGCGCCAGCCCATCGCCAGCATTCCGTACACGACTTGCCAGCGCCTTTGCACCGCGCGGTCACGCAGCGTGGCGAAATCGGGGATCATCCCCATGTACCAGAACATCAGCGACACGGTGAAATACGTGCTGACCGCGAACACATCCCACACGAGCGCGCTGCGAAATTGCGGCCACAACTTCATCGTGTTCGGATAGGGCAAAAGCCAGTAGAAGAACCACGGGCGTCCGAGGTGCAAAAGCGGGAACGTCCCCGCGCACATGACGGCGAAAATCGTCATCGCCTCGGCAATGCGGTTGATCGATGTCCGCCACTTCTGATGCAAGAGCACGAGAATTGCCGAGATCAGCGTGCCGGCGTGCCCGATTCCAATCCACCAAACGAAACTCGTGATCGCGAAGCACCAGCCGACCGGGACATTGATGCCCCAAATCCCGACGCCCTTGGCCAGCAGGTAAACGATCACCGCCGAGAAGATCAGCAGAAGAATCGTGCCGGCGCCAAAGACCACGAACCACGCCTGACGCGTCGCCCGACCCAGCACGAGTTCGGAGATCTTGTCGGTCACGGAGGCGAAGGTGTGCCCGATCGGAACGTACTGCAGCTCGTCTGAGGTCGCCGATTGTCGCGCCTCCGCCGTGTTGACGCTGGCTGCTGGGGACATTCAGCCCCCTTCCAATTCGGGATTGGGATTGCGCAGCGCCGCCAGGTAGGTCGTCCGCGGCCGCGTGCCTAGTTCCTCGAGCAAGGCATAGTTGAGGGGCGAGTTTCGCCACTTGGCGGCTTCTCCCGCCGAATTGCCGAGATCGCCGAAAGCAATCGCTCCGGCCGGGCAAGCGGCCTGGCAGGCCGTGACGACTTCCCCGTCGGCGATCGGTCGCTCTTCGCGGTCGGCATCGATCTGGGCGTGGCGGATCCGCTGCACGCAGTAGGAGCATTTTTCCATCACGCCCCGGGATCGCACGGTCACGTCGGGGTTGTATTGCAGACGCAGGCTGCCGGTCTCGAAATCGGCATAGTGGAAGAAATTGAACCGGCGGACTTTGTACGAGCAGTTGTTCGAGCAGAAACGCGTGCCGACGCAACGGTTGTAGACCATGTCGTTGAGCCCCTCCGCGCTGTGCACGGTCGCCTCGACGGGGCAGACATATTCGCACGGGGCCCGCTCGCAGTGCATGCAGGGGACGGGCTGAAAATGAAATTCCTGCGGCTCCTCCGCGGTCCCACCGACGTAACGGTCGACTCGTAGCCAGTGCATTTCGCGCCCGGCCGCGACCTGCTGCTTGCCGACCACGGGAATGTTGTTCTCCGCCTGGCAGGCGATAACGCACGCTTTGCAGCCGACGCAGGTCGTCAGGTCGATCACCATGCCCCATTTGGGCGTCGAGGCGGGCTGCTCGAGCGGTGGATAAAACTCCAACGGGCTGGGGGCGCGTCGCGTTTCTTCTTTCTCCTTTTGTCTCTCGGGTTCGGAGGCAAAGTCCGGTTTGTGGCGGAATTCCTGTAGACTTGCCGAGCGAACGAGATCGCGATTCTCCATCAAGTGATGTTCTTGGGTGCATGCCAGGAGGTGCGTCCGATCGGTCTTGGTGACGCGCACGTTTGGGACGAACCACGGCTGGGAAGAGGTCCGCATGGCGTACGCGTTGAACCCGACCTTTTGGTCGCGTTGACCGCCGACGCGGCCGGCCGAATCGCGGCCGTAGCCGAAATGCACGGTAATCGAGCCGTCCGCGTGCCCCGGAACAATCCAAGTCGGGGCCAGCACACTGCGGTCTTCGAGCTCCAGTTCGACGACCGGCATTTTGAATCCACCATGCTCTCCGCCGTGCGCGTACTCTCCCCATTCGATGCCGAGCTGCCGCGCCGTATTGGGACTCATGAGGGCGGCGTTGTCCCACGTCAACGTGGTGCTTGGCTTAGGACACTCTTGCAGCCAGCCATTGTTGGCAAACGACCCGTCGAAGACGGTCGGATCGGGCGCAAAAGCGAGCTCGAACGAGTCGCCGCCCTGACTCGACGACGCGCCCGGCGCCGACCGCGGCGCCTGCGGTTCCAGATGGCGCTGCCAATTGCTCTCGAGCGTAACGGTGCGAATGGGAAAGCCAGTGCCCGCCACGACGCCGTCATGCAGCGAGGTCTTCCAAAACGCGTCAAACGCGTCGTCGGTTTTCGGCCCTTTCGTCTGCTGGTTCCAGGAGTCACGCCAATGGGAGCGGACCAATTCCTCCCCGGGTGTCTCTTGCAGCGTCGCCAGAAACGCGATTAATTCGACTGCGGACCGTCCGCGATAGAGCGGTTCGATCAGCGGCTGCATGATCGCGGCCGTTCCGTCGAAGGCCCACGCGTCGCCCCACGTTTCCAGAAAGTGCGCCTGATTGAGATGCCAGTGACAGCGTCGGGCCGTTTCGTCCTGATAGAGGCCCAAATGCACGCGGAGCGGCACGCGCTCGAGTGCTTCGGTGAACTTGATGTCAGCGGGGGCCGAATAAACCGGATTGGCGTCCATGACGATCAGCAATCGCACGCGATCCTGCCGCATGTCGTCGACGAGTTCGCGCAGCGAGTCGATGCGGGGACTCGGCCCCTCCGTCACCGAGCGCGAGTAAAACACGGTTTGACCGGCGCTTCCGAGATGATGGTTCATCGCGTGGGCCAACAGGTGGACCGCAACGGGCTGGCGGTTTCCCGCTAGAACCAGAACGCGGCCACGATGAGCCTCGAGGTCCTTCGCCACAGCGGCCACCCATTTTTCGTGCGGGTCGGCGGGTTCTGAAGCGCCGGAAGTCAACACGCCAAGCCTGGCGGCGATCGCGCGGGCCACGCCTTCGATGTCCTGCACGCGAACCGCCAATCGATGATCGGCCTTCGCGCCCGTGCAGGTCACATCGGTCTCGATGCAATACAGGCGATTCATCGACGTCTCGGCCGAGTCGGAGACCGGGCTGCGGATCCTTCGGCGGGACATGAAGTCACCGATCCAACGCAGATTGCCGGGCTCGCTGCCCAAGAAATCGGCGTCAAGCGACAGCACAACGTCGGCTTTGTCGAAGGCGTAGTGGCAATCCAGTTCCTGCCCGAACGCCAGCCGCATCGCTTCGAGACGCGCGTCCTGCAAGAGCGGCTCGTAGACGTGCCATTTGGCCTTGGGGAGTGACTTCAGGAAACGCTCCCGCTGGCGCGCGAGCGACGGTGACATGATCGGCTCGCTGAGAATGCGCACGGCGGCTCCGCGGTTCTGACGTTCGTTTTCGAGCGCCGCACGCAAAGTGGCTTGCGCCTCGTTCCAGGCTCGGGTGCGCCCCTGGTACGTGACCGTCTGCGAGCGATCCGGATCGTAGAGCGTGAGGATCGATGCCTGATGATAGAGACTCGTCGCGCCGCGGCTGGCTGGGTGCTCGGGATTCCCTTCGATCTTCGTGGGGCGCCCCATGTGACTTTCGACCAACAGGCCGACGGCGCCCCCAAGCAGTGGCTGGGCCGTCGCAAAGAAAAGGGGCTCGCCGGCAACGATCTGACGCGGCGGCTGCACGTACGGCACGATTTTGCCCATCGGGGCCGGCTTGACCGAGCAACCCGAGAGCCCGGCCAGCGCGAGCGACGCTCCCATCAACGTGAGGAAGTGGCGGCGACTGAGCGAATCGGGCCAGACGTCGGCCTGCTGCGGGAACTCCCGCCGCATCAGTTTCTGAAAAGCCGCCGTCCCCGCCAATTCGTCCAGGCTTCGCCAGTAATGCCGGCCGGAGGTGCCGTGCAGCGACTGTTCGAGTTCTGCGAGGTCGGCGGCGAGGTCTTTTCGGATGCTCATCGATGGCACACGCTGCAGCTCGTCAGCTTGGTTTCATTGGCGATGTGATATTCGTCCATCAATTGGCGGCCCAATTCGAGTTGGTTCGCCGGCTGCTGGTATTTCATATTGAAGACTTCCGCCCGAGGCCGGATCTCGCGCTCCGGATGCCGATGGCAGTCGAGGCACCATTCCATCAACAGCGATTTCGCCTGATAGGTGAACGGCATTTCATCGATGCGCCCGTGGCACGATGCACAGCCGATCCCCTTGTTGACATGGATGCTGTGATCGAAATAGACGAAGCCGGGCAAGTTGTTGACCCGGTCCCATTCCAGCGGCTTGTGGGATTGATAGCTCGCGCGCACCGGTTCGAGCATTTCGCTGCCCACCCAAATCTGCGAGTGGCAGTTCATGCACGTCTTCGTCGGAGGAATGCCGGCAAACGACGAGTGCTCGACGGTGGTGTGGCAGTAGCGGCAGTCGATCCCCAACACGCCGACGTGATGTTGATGGCTGAAGGGGACCCGCTGAACGCGCATCACTCCGGCGGACGTGCCATACGGTGAGCGCGTGTAGACCAGGCAGATCCAAAGGACGAGTGCCGCAACCAGCAGGCTCCCGAAGAGCGAGGCCCTCGAGAGGATGTTCATCGCGCGCGGAAAAACTTGCGGCACGAAGCGGCTCCCGGATCGCTTTAACTCCTAAACGACCGAGCTCGGTCCCCAAAATAGAATCAGGCCGCTGGGAACTTTCAAGTAACAGGTTGTGCGAAGCCACCAGTTTCCGACGATCGGGAAAATCCACCAATGACTTGCGCACGACCGTGAGAAGTGTCGAGCATTCCGCAAACGAAATGCCGCAGGCGCCCCAATGGATGTCCTTCGACGCTTATAGGGCAAGATCGCAACCGCGACCAACGGCCCCCAAGGCCGTTGGTCGGTCGCAATCGCGCGATCGACGTGCAGTTCGCAAAGTCGGCGAACGCTCGGATTTTTACCCGCAGACGGGGCTAGGCTTCAGATCATTAACCCCGTCGCCCCTCAATTGGCGGCAGCCCGACCAGAGCCCTCCTGGCCGATCGGCAGGCAAGTCGGCGTCCTAGAAACCGGTCGTCTTGGGCCCAAGGGAGCGAATGAATGGCGAATCACACAAAATCTCCGGAGATTTCGAGCTGAGCAAGTGAGGCACGTCATTTGCCGAGGCGTTGAGTAGACCTGGGAGTCTGCAAGCATGTGACTTCTGCGACGCCATGCGTGGGTGGCGTCGCGGACCATCGGCGGCCGGGGGCCGGCAGCGAAATCTGCCGGCCCTGGCCGCTCGTTTCATTTCGAAGACCGTCGGTCGGAACCGGATGCAGCTTGCCAGCGTGCCGCTCGGGTCGAGGGCACCGACGGTTTTTCTCTCTAAATTGCCCGATCGAATCCTCAGCGATCCTGCTCATCGTCCTTCGCAATTCGTCGCGTTGGGGGTCGTCAAGGATCCTTGACCGCATTGCGAACGGCGTCCATAATGAGGTGCTTTTCCCAGCGTCTGCGGCGAGCGGAATCGAGACAAATGCTGAAAAAGTCGGAGCTGACCGAGTTCAAGAGCGCTCTGCTGATAATCCAGGCTCGAATCCGCGGCGACGTTCAACAATTGACGCGCGAAGCCCTCGATCGCAATGACGGCGGGGGTGAATCGAAAAGCCCCACGCACATCGCGGAGCTTGGCACCCAAACGTTTGAGCAGGATTTTTCCCTGCGCGTGGCCGAAAGCGACCAGGACGTCCTGGCAGAAATCGAAGCGGCCCTCAAGCGGATCGACGCCGGGACATTTGGCGCCTGCCTGGCGTGCTTGGAAGAAGGAAAGACCGCTGCCAAGGCCCTGATCCCCAAGGCGCGGCTCAAAGCCATCCCGTACGCGAAGAACTGCGTCGAATGCGAGCGAAAGCGCGAGAACCTTTCGCCATAAACGGCGTTCCCGCCAGCCGGGCCGTCGTCTTCGTGCTGATGGCCGCGATGATTTTCGCCGCCGATCTCGCGACCAAGTCGGTCGTCTTTCGGGACCTGGGTTATCCCGGAACCGATTTAGAGCCCGTCGCTCGCGGAGCGCATAGCGTGTTCGCGGCCCCCCCGGGCCGTGACGGGACGAGCGTGGCTTACCTCGATGGCTGGCTGTCCTTCCGTCTGTTCACCAGCTTCAATCGTGGCGCGCTCTGGGGCGTCGGGCAGGGTTATACGTGGCTCTTTGCCGCGCTCAGCACGGCTGCCGTCATCGGCATTCCGACCTGGCTGTTTGGCTTCAGAGCGGCCCGCAGTTGGTGGCTGACAGTCGCCTTGGCACTGATTCTTGGCGGAACTTTGGGGAACCTCTACGACCGGATCGGGCTGCCGGATTGCACTGACGAAAATGGGCAGACCGTCCTGGCCGTGCGCGATTTCCTGCTCTTCACGTTCGGCACGTTTCATTGGCCGGTGTTTAATTTTGCCGACGTATCTCTGGTCACCGGAGCCGGAATGCTGGTGATCCATTCGCTGCATCCAGCCGGATCACACTCAGTGGCCGCTGCCGAACCAACAGCTGATCCCAAGACGAGCGCAGCCGGTCGGTGACCGCCTTCGCGCCGCTTCGCCACGCCCAGGGTTAAAAGCAGGCACAAAAGCTCACACTTTGAAGATCACTTTCCACGGTGCAGCAGGAGAGGTCACGGGCAGTCAACATCTGCTCGAGACGGACAGCCTGCGCGTCCTCTTAGACTGCGGCCTGTTCCAGGGGCGACGGGCCGAGTCGCACGCCAAGAATTCTCATTTCCGCTGCCAGCCGAAATCGCTCGATGGCGTGATCCTGTCGCACGCGCACATCGATCATTGCGGGAATCTTCCGGGCCTCTTTCGAGCAGGCTATCGCGGTCCAATCTTCTGCACGCCCGCCACGGCCGACCTCGCGGCGGTGATGCTCAAGGACAGTCTGCACATTCAACTCGAGGACGCTCGATACTTGAACATGCACCGCCCCCCGGGCGCGCCTGATATCGAGCCCCTGTATGGTGAGCCAGAGGTCCAGGGCGCGATCAAATTGCTGGAAACGTTGGACTACGGTGATTGGCACGAGCTATCGCCCGACTTGCGAATCAGGTTTTCTGAGGCGGGACATATTTTGGGCTCCGCCATCACCGAGCTCGACGTAACAGACCAGCGGGAGGTCCGCCGCGTCGTCTTCACGGGGGACCTTGGCCGTCGCGGTCTGCCCCTGTTGCGGGATCCTCAGCCGGTCGGCGGATGCGACCTGCTGATCACCGAATCGACCTATGGCGGCGCAGTTCACGCCTCCGCGGACCATCTCAAAGACCGCCTGCTGGCAATCATTCAGCGAGCCGACGAGAGCGAGGGAAAGGTGGTCATTCCGGCGTTCAGCCTCGGCCGCACCCAGCAGGTCGTCTATTTTCTCCGCGAACTGTCGCGTGCCGGCCGGTTGCCGCGGATCCCCGTCTTTGTCGATAGTCCGCTGGCAAACCGAGTCACCGACATCTACGAACGCCACCACGAGCTTCTCGACGCCGATGCCCTCCGCGTGCTCCGGAGCGACCGTGACTTATTCGACTTTCCCCTGCTGACTTACATCCAGTCGCAGCAGGAAAGCATGCAGCTCAACCGCCGCGGCGGAGCGTTTGTGGTGATCTCTGCCAGCGGCATGTGTGAAAGCGGACGCATCCGCCATCACCTCAAACACGCGGTCGAGGACCCACGCAACACGATTGTGCTGATCGGCTTCCAGGCCGAGCATACGCTTGGCCGGCGAATTGCCGAAAGGCAACCGGTGATCACGATTCTCGATCGCTCGTATCATCTCCGAGCACGCGTCGAACAGCTCGATGGATTGTCAGCGCACGCGGATGTCGAGGATTTCAAATGGTATTTCTCGCAGATGTCGGCCGAGTCGCACATTGGCCGCGCCTTCCTCGTTCACGGCGAGCGCGCCGGCGCTCAATCGCTTGCCCAAATCCTGCATGATCTCTGCGACGAGGATCCGGTGATCCCGGCGGCGAACCAATCATTTGATGTGTAACGGTGCGCTGGCCCGTTCGGGCCGGCATTCCACTGGCCTGCGTCGCGAACAAATTCCCGGTATGATCCGTCTGATTCAGCGCGGCTCTGTTGTCCGCTTCGAAAAGAAATCGACCAGCCAGGTTCGGTGAATGGTTCGCGCCCTCCCGGTCAACAAGTCGCCGTTGGACAATGACGCGGGGGGGAGCCGTGCCGGCAGCAAATGGCGCGAAGCCTTTTTTCGCATCGTCCCGGCTTTCGATTCGCTGCGGACCTACTCGCGCCGCTCGTTCGCTCTCGACGCGGCCGCCGGCGTGACGGTCGCCACGGTGGCCGTTCCCCAGGCGATGGCTTACGCACAGGTCGCCGGTCTGCCGCCGCAATACGGCCTTTACACGGCCATCGTGATGACGGCCGTCGGAGCGCTCTTCGATTCTTCAAAGCAGTTGATCAACGGACCGACCAACGCGATTTCCATCGCCGTGTTGAGTGCCCTCGTGGCATTTCCCAACGACGACCCCGTCCAGTTGGCGATTGTGTTGGCGTTCCTGGTGGGGGCCGTCCAGATCGTGATCACGCTGCTCCGGCTGGGAGATCTCAATCGCTACATTTCGCACGCGGTCATCGTCGGATTCACGCTAGGGGCGGCGGTCCTGATTGTCCTTGACCAGATCAAAAACTTGCTGGGGCTCCCTAAGGCCGCTTCCGGCGACGAACATTTCATCGTCCGCTTCTGGCACACGATCCGTCAGATCGATCAGACGCATTTCCCGACTTTGCTTGTCGGCCTGGGAACGGTCGTCATCGCGCTGATCCTGAGCTACGTCAACCGGCGG
>DASZIA010000095.1:0-4770 GCA_035949535.1 Planctomycetaceae bacterium
GTAACGAATCGGGCCCTCGCGCTCGATTCCGGAGACGATCTCCACTCCCGTTTTTGCGAACCGTTCCATCGCGCGGTCGAGGTCCGCGTATCCAAATCCGAGATGATCGACGCCGGAGCCGACGCTGCCGGGCACCGTGCCGCCTGCTGAAGAGGCGGGTGCTGGGACGAATTCGAGCGTCGTCTTTCCAAACCGCACGGTTCGAATCGTGAGACCACCGCGGTCCGACCCGAACGAAGCGGCCGGGGCGTTCGCCTCCAGAGTTCCGCCGAGGTGCTTGCAATACCACTCGGCCGCGGCCGGCGGATCCGACACGTTGAGCCGCACTCCGCGGAACTCAGCCGCCGGGAGTCTTGCCGGCACGCCCGCCGTGAGGGCCGCGAATACGATCGTCGTAGCGAGACCTCGTAGAGAGCACCGGAGCGAAAGCCTGTCCCCTGACCGGGCGGAGATTCTTGCGTACATTGCGTCTCCCGAGTTTGGTGGCAGTGTCGACGTCGCGAGATTTGCGATCTCGCGATAGCGTGTTGCTTTCTGAGATGATGATAATGCCTCCGAAGGCGAAAGTGGCTTGAGGCCGCGAACCACGCTTGGGGTTGAACTGTCCCCATTTGCAATGCCGGAATCAGCGGCGACTGTATGTTCGCGATCGGGGCATTTCGCAAATGACTGATGAAAAACGACTCCCAGCCGAGGCGGCGCGCCACTACGCGTCGGGTTACGAGGGAACACGTCTTTTTGCTTCGGCGCAGGGCGAACTCGAACGGGTGCGGACGCAGGAGATTGTCGCCCGATATCTCCCGCCGCCTCCGGCACGGATCCTCGATGTTGGCGGCGCGGCTGGTGCTTATTCACTTTGGCTGTTGGACCGGGGCTACGAGGTCCGTTTGATCGATGCGTTGCCGCTGCATGCCGACCTTGCCGCGCGATCTTTCGAGCAGCACTCGAATCATCAACTCGGATCGGCGCAAGTCGGCGATGCCCGCAGCCTCGAAGAGCCAGATTGCTCGGCCGACGTTGTCCTGCTGATGGGGCCCCTCTATCACCTCACCGAGCGGGCCGATCGCTTGCAAGCCCTCCACGAAGCGCACCGCGTCCTGCGTCCGGGAGGCATTCTTCTTGCCGCCTGCATTTCGCGGTTCGCCTCGCTGTTGGATGGGTTAGCGAGGAACCTCGTCAACGATCCGGCGTTTTGCGACATTCTCAGAGTCGATCTTGAGTCGGGACAGCACCGCAATCCGCAGGAACATTCGGACTACTTCACGACCGCCTTCTTTCACAGGCCGGAGGAGGCGGAGCAAGAAGTCGCCGAGGCGGGTTTTTCGCTCGAATCGCTCTTTGGGGTCGAAGGGCCGGCCTGGCTGTTGCCAAACCTCGGCGAACGCATGGCCGATCCAACCCAGAGAAGTCAGCTCCTGGACCTATTGCGGACGACCGAGGAAGAGCCGTCGTTGATCGGCGCGAGCGCACACTTCCTCGCAGTCGCGCGAAAAGCGTAAATCGCAGCGAGAACCTATTCGCGATTGAACCACAAGGGGGGGACGAATAACGACCAGACTGGAGGGAGCAAAGGGGAGGAGCAAAAGAGGACGCAGCTCTTTCCACGTCCTCGCGCAAATGCAGCTTGGCGGCAGCCAATGATCAAACAAAGAGCTACGTCCCGAATGGCACTAACGGAAGCCCGAAGCGTCGATGGTTTTTGGGTTTGTGATTGACGAGGGGCGCTTTTAAGTCGGTCTCTAAAAGATCCCGGCCTCCTGCGAGAATGTGGTTGTTGCAAGCCCCATTTTCCCAGGAGGCCAAGGATGGCACCATTTATCCGATCCGTGCTGGAACAGGTCAAGGGCGAAGTCGCGGAGGTTCTTTCGCCGCAGAGGATCGAGCAGATCTGTCGCGAGTTGGGTTATGTGTGGCGACAGTCGACTCTGGATCCGGCCACCACCGTGTACGCGTTTTTGCGGCAGGTCTTGGCGGGCAACACGGCCTGCGATCACGTGCCTCATTTGATCGGCCTCGACGTGACCGGGGAAGCGTACTGCAAGGCGCGGGCGCGACTGCCTGAAGAACTCTTCCAGCGGTTAATGCAAGCCGTGGCCCACGCTGCGATCCGAAGTGATGAGGCAGCCGCGCGTTGGCGCGGCCATCGACTCTGGCACCTCGACGGGTCAGGCTGCTCGATGCCGGACACTCCCAAACTCCAGCAGGCCTTTGGTCAATCCGGCATGCAAAAGCCGGGCTGTGGATTCCCTGTGGCCCATCTCCTGACGCTGTTCCATGCCAGCAGCGGCTTACTCATGCGGATGGTCAGTTCCCCGTTGCGGACGCACGACATGTCGCAGGCCCATCGCGTGCAGGAGACGCTTGAACCGCACGACGTGGTTGTCGGTGATCGGGGATTCTGCTCCTACGCCCACCTGGCCATGCTGAGAATGGCGGGAGTTTTTGCTCTCTTTCGCATTCATCAACGGACGATCGTCGACTTCCGCAAAAGGCGGCCTCACGTGCCGCCGCAAGCGCGCCGGAAGGGGCAACCGGCGACCGGAATGCCCAGCTCACGGTGGGTGAAGTCCCTCGGCAAGCACGACCAGATCGTGGAGTACTTCAAACCTCTCGAGCGGTCGGAATGGATGTCGCCCGAGGACTTTGCTCGTCTCCCCGATTCAGTGCTGGTGCGCGAGCTGCGATACCGCGTCACTCAGCGAGGCTTTCGCGTGCGGGAAGTCACCGTGGTGACGACGCTGTTGGGTGCGGAGCTCTACCCGGCGGCCGAGATCGCCAAGCTCTATCGTCAGCGCTGGGAGATCGAAACCAATCTGCGGCACCTTAAGCAAACGCTGCGCATGGACGTCTTACGCACGAAGACCGTTCCCGGGATTCACAAAGAGCTGGCCATGATGGCCATCGTGTACAACCTGGTGCGCTTGATCATGCTGCGTGCCGGCAAACGCCAGGGGATCGTCGCGAACCGCATCAGCTTCATCGATGCCCAGCGCTGGCTCTGCCACACACGATCGGGCTCAACGCCGAGAAAACTCGCCGTCGCGCCCGATCGACCGAATCGGTTCGAACCCCGCGCAAAAAAACGGCGAGCGAAAGAGTACGACTTATTGAGCAAGCCGCGGCAACAGCTCAAGCAAGCTTTGATCCGCAAACAACTAACGTCTTAAGTTAGTGCCATTCAGCTGCGTCCCTTTTTCTTTCTTTTTCTTTCCGGGAAGCAGGGCTTCCGGAAAGTGCGTGCCCAAGCAGAGCTTGGGTACTAGGAAACCCTGGCTTTCTTCTTGCGTCGTTCGTTGAGACGCAATTCAGCCGGGGGGCGCGTTATCGACCTGTTTTACGCCGAAGGCGCGTGCGAGCGCGTTAAACCGCGAGAGCGTAAAGTTTTTGCTCACCGACGCTTTCGGCACCAGAATGTCGAATCCGTGATAGGCGCCGGCCACGACCAAGAGATCGGCACGCACGCCGGCGTCGATCAGCCGTCTGGCGTATTCGATGTCTTCGTCCACGAACAGATCGATCGATCCGGTGCCGATCCATGCGGGCGGGAGCCCGGCCAGGTTCTCGATGCGGGCCGGGACGGCGCCGGTTGGAGCGCGCGGGCCGCCC
This sequence comes from Planctomycetaceae bacterium, assembly GCA_035949535.1. Lineage (GTDB taxonomy): Bacteria > Planctomycetota > Planctomycetia > Planctomycetales > Planctomycetaceae > DASPSM01. The sequence continues at coordinate 3,607 of DASZIA010000095.1, forward strand.
GGCTCGGTTGCGAGGAGTGCTTTCCACCCGAGCCGGTTGAAGTCGGCCGTCCAAATGAACGTGCCAATGTAGGGCGGGACCTGCCGCGAGCTGCCGGTGCGGTCGTCCAGCATCGGATAAACGAGCGACTGGAAAATCACTGGGACTTCGCCCCGATCGCGGGCCGCGATGGCGAGCATGGCCGCATGTCCGCCTCCGGCGCTTTCGCCCGCCACCGCGATGCGCGAGCGGTCGACGCCGAGCGAATCGGCTTCCGCATGCAGCCACTTGAGCCCCGCGTAGTTATCTTCCAACGACCCCGGAAAAGGGGTCTCCGGCGCCAGCCGGTACTCCACGGTGACAATCACGCAGTCCAGCGCCTGCGCCATCACCTGCAGCCTGGGGACGTCGCTTGCCGCCGAGCCCAGCAAATAACCGCCGCCATGAGTATGGAGCACAGCAGGCCGGTGTTCTCCGGGCTTCGCGTTGATGACGAACACCTTCACGTCAGGCGAGCCATTCCGCCCGGGCACCCTCCGCTCGGCGACAGACGGTTTGGGAAGCCGTGGTACCGTCGAAAAGGGCATGTTACGAAGCGCGGCGAGTTGAGCCGGCGTAATTTCCTTCGGCAGCTTGAAAGCTGGCATCGACTTGAGCGGTGCCCGCAGCTCCGGATCGACGAACTGCATGGGATCAATCCCGCGGGCGACCGGCTTTTGTCGGTCATCGCCGGCAGCGATGGACGCCGCCAACATGGCCGTTACGGCCGCGCCGGGCGCGGAGAGTACGAAATCCCGACGCGAAATTGCCCGCATCTCAGTCATGAGTCACCATCGCGGTCCAGCGTGCGTCCGCATCCCCTCTTTGACTTACTTTGGTGTTTTGATGCCTTGGTGGTGAAATCTGCCTTTTTCCGGTCGAGAACGCAATGATCCACGGATCGTTCCCTCCCCCACTCGGCCGATGGTCGCGAGATGACGTTAGTAGATATCGAACCACCGCGGGGGGACTGAGAGCGACCAAACGTCACTTGTTAGCGGTCGGGCGTGGCCTCCTGCGACCCAAAGCTTGTCGTGGAACACGAAGGTGGAATGCTCGTGGCGGGCCTTCCAGATCACGTCTGACTTCAATTGCGTCCACCGCTTTCCGTCCTGTGAGAACCAGACATCTCCCAGATTTTGCGAC
>DASZIA010000096.1:0-21987 GCA_035949535.1 Planctomycetaceae bacterium
GTGCCGTCGTGAAAGAGCCCTTCTTCGCCGAGCCCCTCGGGCTTGATGTCGCCGTAGTGATCGAAGACGCCGAAGGTGTCGCCGTGCTTGAGGACGCGAGTCCTTTCGTCGGCCAGGCTCGACGCGGCCAGAATGCGAAAGGCACTGCCATCGGCCGGCGCGACCGCCGAAGGCCCTTCAGCGTTTGATCCACGAGGCAGCGATCCGCCCTCGGCCGATTGACCCCCCTGCCCTGGCTCTCGTGGATTGAGAGTGCGCTCGGAACCGTCCATCACGCTCCGCTCCGCCTCCGAGTTACCGGATCACGCCCAGGGAATCTTACACGGCGTCGGCCCCGTTGGGCGCGGTCTTTTCAGGCACCGAGACAGCACCCAAGAGCGGACTGTGTGGCCGCAACGTGCGTGGACGCTCGTGCGGATGTCCGTGTCGACCGCCAAGCGCCGGATTCCGCATCGGCTTGGCGGCGTGGTGCGGACCCGAGTGCAATTGCCGACGGTAAATGTTCAGATAATCGCTCGCCATGCGCGTCACATCGAACCGCGACTCGAACGCCTGCCGACAGGCTCGACGATCGAGCCATTGGACGCGGCGGACGGCTTCGACGCCTTCCTCGATGTTATCGACGATGTAGCCCGAGACACCGTCGTCAATGACCTCGGGTACCGCGCCGCAGCGCCAGGCGATGACAGGCGTGCCGCAGGCCAGGGCTTCGATCATCACCAGGCCAAACGGCTCGGGCCAGTCGATGGGGAAAAGGAGGGCCTCCGCATTGCCCAGGAACTCGTCCTTGTCGCGGCCCCCGACTTCGCCGATGAATTCGACGAACGACGCATGTTCCTGGAGCAATGGCTCAATTTTCTCCTTCACGTAGTCGCGCTCGCCTTTGTAGACGCGGGCCGCGACCTTGAGTTTGCGGCCCGAGAGTCGCGCGATCTCAATCGCACGGTCGAGCCGCTTCTCGGGAGAAATGCGGCCCAAGAAAGCGAGGTAACCGCCCGGACGCTCGCGAAACGTGTGAACGTCCCGTGGCATTCCGTGATAAACAGTCCCCTGCCAGTTGGCCCAGGGAATCGGCAGCCGCTGGTTGTCGGAGATCGAAACGACGGGAATTTCCTGGTATTCCTCGAATAACACCTTCGCGTCTTCAAGGTCGAGCCGACCATGTAGCGTCGTCACGCTGGGGCAACCGACGCGTCTCAGCAGCGGATACTGAACCGCATCGCAATGAAAATGAATCAGGTCGAACCGCGATACGTCGGCAAAGACCAGCTCCATCAACCGGAGGTGATGCGGCAGCTCTTCGCGGCAAGACGGGTCGTGCCACAGGGCCCGCGGACAACCGGGCACGAGCCGGGCGCTCGTCACCGAGTCGCCGCTCGCAAACAGAGTCACCTCGTGGCCCAGGCGGACGAGCTCTTCCGTCAAATAGGATACGACCCGCTCCGTTCCCCCGTAACGCTTGGGGGGCACGCTCTCGCAAAGCGGCGCCACTTGTGCGATGCGCATGGCTCTTCTCTCTTCCGTTGAGTGTGTTTTTCCGTTGTTGAGACAAAAGCTCGGGACGAGTCCCGAAGCCTCCGATGAAATTCAGGCAACCAATCGATCAAAGTTTCTCGTTCTTAACGCGGATCTGCGGCAGCCCGTTTCGGTTCTTTTGGAAGTAGGCGATCTCTACCAGCGTGGGCCAGAGTTCGATCGATCCCTTGATCACGCTTATAACGTCGTCCACGATCCTTAGCAGGTTTTGCTGGAAAAAATCGGGCTCGAATCCGTAGAAGGCCTTGTTCAAATTCGCGGCGAACAGTCGCAGAGCCTGGGCGCGCTCGGGCCGTTTCGTCATCTCAGCCGTTTCGAGAGCGCGGCCGTAGATGTGGGAGATTTTGTCGAGGATTTGCTCCGCGTCCTGGGCCGTCACCTCCCCTTCGTAGTCGAAGGAAATCGACAGCGGATCCAGCCGCGAGACGCTCGACTTGATCTTGCGCTTGAGAAGATTGGAGACCTCCTCGTTAAACACCTCCGCCGCCGGAGGATTGCGCATGTAGTTGCTCTTGATGTGGTTCTGGGCCGCGTCGACGTGAGCGGCGGCGATCCCGTCCTGTTGGACCCAGAGCCGATAAATGTAGTCTTCAAACCGCAGCCGCGTGGGGAAGAACGGGGGCAGTCCGAACGAGTTGTCGTATGCCGCCACGCCGCAGTCCATCCGCCAGTTCTTTTTTGTGACGACCGGCCGGAAATTGATGAGCACATAGAACTCGGCCTGCGCGTCGGGATCGGTCTGTTCGTCGTCGTCCAAAAACATCTCAACGTAGTCGATCGCGTCGAGGTCGTTGGTGCCCGAGCGAAACGTCTGGGCCATCTTGATCCGCGCATCACTCGAGAGCGGGCCGCGCTGCAGCAACAAGGAGTTTTGCCGCGCGAGACCGTTCGACGTGTTGGTCTCAAGGTCCATCGCCGTGTCGACCAAAAGCTCGCCGCGCTCGTAGTTGTCGGGCGCTTCGTTCACCGGCTTGCCGAGAACGTCGAGGAACGAGCCGAGGATGTCGAACGATTTGCGGCTGTACCCGTTTTCTCCCAATTTGACGAGCTTGCCGCGGCAGACTTCCTCAGGGCCGAGCGATTCCGGGCTGTGCTCCATTAGCGTGTAGGGGCGCATGTCATCGTCGGCCGACACCATCAATCCGCCGAGCGTGTACATCAGCGTGCAGTTGCGGTTGCCGCCGTAGCTGGGGCGAAAGAGATTCTTCACCAGGCCTTCGAGACGCTTGTCGCGCAGACGGCCGTTGAGGTAGGCGAGGAGTTGCTCCTTCTCCCGCGGGCCGACATAGAACAGGTCGTTGTGGGTCTTGGTCTCTTCCAGGAGAGGAAAGTACTTCTCCTGATTCACGGGGCTTGAATCATCGAAGACGATGATCCGCACGGAATGGCCGTTGCGCCAGAAATGTTCGTCGTAGCTCCGGACGGTTTCGCCGACGTCGCGCAGCCGGTGAGTGGGAATGACAAAAAAGGCGCCGTGAGCCGACATACGTGACTTGCTCTGGAGGAAGAGGTGCCGCACCACGACCCGAGAATCCACCCCGGGAAGCCCCCGCGGTGGCCTCAATTAATCGCAAGTGGCATGCCGGGAACACGATAGCTCTAAGTGGCTATAAATGCTTGAGTTACGACTAACGTCCCATGTCCGGAACCATTGGAATCCGGGCGAGCTGCTCGATCAGGAACCGTCTGACGGGTCATTTTGCCCGACCTTGCAAGATGCAATCTTCGGGCAATGTTGCCCGGACAAGCAGCAGACCTCAGCGAGAAGAGCGGAGTGACCGGTGTCGTTTGTCCACACGCTTTTTGTGTGAACTGCGGAAAAACTGCGATCTAAGAGGCCTTCCCCCCGCAGGCACCAGATAGAGGCATGCGAGTTGCGGTGCGGCCGAGCGGACCGTTGAAGACGCCCTGGAAGGCCTTGCCGAACGCAGAATCACTCAACCGCGCGGTGCTCGCGCGAACGCATCCCATCTCTCCGCTTTACGGATCGGGCGGAAACGTTCGAGCGTCGCCTGTCGCAGATAAGGAGGATCCTGTCAGTTTGCAACCGCATCACAGCGGCGAGCGCAACGAACTCGTTAGTGATGCTCGTCGTGCTCCGCACTTCGAGCGCGCAGCGGTCGGCAGGGAGTCGGGAGAAACGGCCTGACTCCCTGTCGCCGTTTACCGACAGCCACCTCAATGGGAATCGCCGAAACAAAAGCGTTCGGTTCAGCGGTGGTCGGCGCCCTTTAACAGCGGGCGATATCTCCAGGCAGCATGGGGACCGAATCGCGTCGTTGGCCCATTGTTCGCGTCCCGCGGGCGCATCACTGGCGCATCTTTGTAAACAGCTCGAACGCACAGCGTTTCGGCCACGGGAAAGACGGCCGCGCACACGAGAGCAATGAGCGCGGCACCGCCGACCAGGCGGCCGTAACCCGGGGGGATGGAACTTAGCTGCGTTGGGGCCGTCCGTGGCACGAGCAGCAACAGCATCGTCGCCAAGACCGCGTTGAGCGTGATCACTCCCTCGGTCAATAGCCGCTGCTCGGTGAAGTGAACCACGATCCTTCCGAAATTTCCGATCACGAAAACCCACAGGAGCACCAGATACAGCCACTGCCCGCGTCCCAGCCAGCCGAGTTCCAGCAGGGCCAATCTTCGCCGCGTGTGGATATTGAGCAGCATCACAAACGCCATCGCCGCGATCCCAAATAAAATATTGAACCAGGCCCACGCCGAGAGCGAAAAGCCGACGAGCGGCATCCGCATCACGGGCGGCATGGCAGGCGAGGGACCTCTCGTCCATTCGCCGACATCTTTCTGCAGATTGACCCACATCAGCAGCGGGACGGTCACAGTGACGGCCAGGATTTCCGTCCAATATTCGCGCGGGCCACTGTCTTCAGATTGGCCCAGCCGGCGCAGAAGCAAGGCCATCGCCGCGGCCACCGCCAGTCCGTTCACAAAGCCGTAGGTCTGTTCCAAAAAGCTGTGCCAGTTCGCCGACAGCCAGAATTCCCAGTGATGAATTGGCTGGGCGGCCAGCGCGTCCAATGGAATCGGCCCGTTCGCAGGGCCGTTCTGCCAGTGCGTCCACGACTCGGCCAGGCCGGGCGCGAGGTTGGCGTTGCCGAAAGACTCGAGCAAGGCTTCGACGCAGGCCGTCCCCGAATACCCAATCCCCCCGACAATACCGGCCACGAGCGACGCTGCAAGAAGAGCCCATTGGCGGCGACGGACGCAATAAATCACGAGGCCGCCAAAGACACCGAGAATGCCCGCCCAGTTGTCGCCCCGTGGAGGTGTCAGGCGCACATCGAACAACACGGGCAGCAGCAAGAAACCGGCGAACCATCCCAGTGCCAAATGCATCAGCAGCGAGGAGCCGCGGCGAAATCTTCCGAACCAGGCGAAATAGCAGCCGATGCCCACAATCAGCCCCAAAGCCAAGCCGACATGGGCACTTTCGCTGAGAAACGCGGCGGGCCAGTTGGTCATGAGTTTCGTACGGTCGAAGAGGATGTCGTCTCCTTGTGCGTGCACAATGGCATCGTGAACAGAGCCCGACCAGCCAGCCCGCACCATCGCCGCCTGCGCCAGATGTCCGATCAAGCCCCCGACGGCAGCGAGGACAGGCAGCCAAAGGCTCTTGCCGAAGCGCCGATCGACCAGGTCAAACGCGCACAGCCCGACGATGACGACCAGCACGTCGAGCCAGTTGCTGTCAAACCAATAGAGCGCCGATTCATGTCTGTGCCAGCCCACGATGCTGCCGGCCTGTGTGTCAAACTGCGATTGAATCGCGCGAGCCGCCGGATCCTCGACAAAGTACAAGAGCGCCAACAGCGCGAGGGCCACGCAGAGCGGGCGAAACAGATCGCACAGGTCGCGGCGATCGAGCACGGCCGGCAGCGCGGTGCCCGCGCCTCCGAGGGCGGCCCACAAGAATCCGATCAGGAACAAACCGAAGAATCCGTAGTACTGCGAAGCCGCGTGCCCCGAATGCGCGTATGCGATCACCTGCATGTAAGACATCGAGCCGCCCAGGGCCCATCCCAGCGCGCCGAACAGGGCGAAATAGGCGACGCGCCCCCGCCAGTCCTCGCGGTTCGAAAGGAGGCAGACGGCGATCGCCGCGAGAGCTCCGGGGAGCATGGCCGCCGTCTCGTGGCCGAGATTCCCGCGGATTCCCCAGCCGATCGACAGCGAAAGGCCGGCCAGCAGCAGGGCCAAAGGGGCCCGCAAGGGATTGCCGCCGCTGGAATCGCCGTAATTCGTGCGCATGATCTTCTTGTCGATCAGAATAACCAAAACGAAAGGGCCGCGATATTGGCGCAATTCCCCTGTCCTGCCCGCCGCACTCTTCACTAGAATCGCCGCCCGAGGGAGCGGCGAGTATGGAGACGAGCCTGCACCGCCAGTTGAAAACGCTCTATTCGGCCGAGCCGGACGGACAGGAAGTTCGCGTCGAAACGTTTCGCATCGACGCCGTCCATCAGGGCCGTCTAATCGAGATTCAGCAGGCATCGCTCGGGGCCATTCGGCCCAAGATCCGCCGCCTGCTCGAGCGGCACGATGTGACGGTCGTCAAGCCGCTGGTCGCGCACAAACTGCTTGTGCGCCGAAAGAAAACCGGCGGCAAAATCGTCTCGACGCGGCAGAGTCCGAAACGGGAGACGATCGCCGACCTGTTCGCAGACCTGGTCTACTTCGTCGACGTGTTCCCCCATCCGCGTTTGACGCTGGAGGTCGTGCTGACGCGGGTGGAAGAGCACCGCGTCCCCGCGCGCAAGAAATGGTGGCGCGGCCCCGATTTTCGCGTGACGGATCGAATTCTTGTCGGCATCGAAGGCCGCGTGACTCTGAAAGACACGGCCGACCTGTTGCGACTGCTTCCCGAAGGCCTTGGCGAGAGCTTCACCACCGAACAAATCGCTCGCCTCGCGCCGATGCCGCGCTGGCTCGCGCAAAAAATGGCCTACTGCCTGCGGAAGACCGGAGCCATCGAACCGCATGGCAAACGGGGAAACTCGTGGTTGTACCGAGCACTGCCCCCGGCGGTTCCGACCACCCGACGCAAATCCCGCGCGGCTTCCTGAGGGGTCTGAGGAAAGCGTCGGGCATCAGCCTGATTGCGCAGCTTCGCCGGCGTATTGCGGCCATACGCGGCGCGTGCCGGCATACGAATCGACTTCGTCGCCCCAGCACGTCCAACCGGGCACTCGCTCCCTCGCGAATAGCTCGAGATAGGGTCCCGGGCTGCACTGCTCGATCAGCGCGTATTGCTCGTCGGGCTTGCGTGAGTGTTCACGCTTGCGTCGCGCGATGACGTTCACCTGCCGTCGCCCGGGCGCCAGCGTTCGCAGCTTGCCCCGCACGCCGAAGAGCAACAGTTCCGTCACGTTGCGAAAATAGAAGCCCACTCCGCGGCCGTCCGGCCCGCCGTCCTTGCGGATCTTGAGCCACACGAGATTCGTCTTGTACGTGAAACCCCACGCCTTGAGGATCGAGAGACCGTCGTCCAAGAGCGCGTTGGGGCACCAAAGATAGAGGTGGCTCTTGTCCCGCGCGTGTTGCGCCACGGGCAAAGCTTGAATTTCCTCGACGCCCATCGTGCGATAGCGCCGCAGTCGGCGATGCTCCGGAGCCATCTTTCCCGTGCGGTTCTGAAACCGCCAAGGCGGATCGACCAGGATCGTTGAAAACGTGCCGCTCAATCCGTCGAGCTTGGGCATTCTTAGATCCGAGTCGGCCCCGCCCGTCAGGCGGCCCGCCGATAATGGAGGACGAGTAGCTGGCTCTCGCGAAGTGGCAGCTCGGCGTAGGTCCGTCCCTGCTCGTCGGAAAACTCGATCTCGAAGACCCCCGGACTCAGGACCTCCACGACAGTGCCGACCTGACCGCGGATCAGGCCTTGCTCCGGCAAGTCGACAGTGAGGGCAACCACGTCAAGTATGTGGACACCATGCGAGTGCGGCATGCTACAGTCCTCTAGACCACATAGCAACTTATGAAGCGTAGCACGCGCTCGCCGGCTCGAACAATCCACATCGATCGGATAAGCGCCGAGCCGGCATCGGTTGTCATTAGGAAATCGAGTTCGTAACGCTCTCCATACTCGTCGGCAACTGTCGCCCGCAACTCGCTAGGCTGATCGCCGACGGCGTTCAACAGCGCTTGACGAAGTACCTCGGCTTCGGCCGCGGTCAAGCCGAGAGCGGCACGGAACACGCGCGCCTTGTGTCGCCCGCGCGGATGAATTTCGCTGAGACAGTAGTCTCGCAGCTTCGAGATGTCGACCTCGACGCTGTCGAACTGCTGAGTCACGCGCTGACTGTCCTCTCGAGCCGTTAATGCGCCGGCGGGGGGCTGTTCTGGAAGGCTCGCGCGCGGAACAGGAAGTCGACGATGTTCCCCTCGTGCGGCTGCAGCCAGTTGAGGGCGATCGTCTTGATTGGGCCGATGTTGAGACGGTCAATGTGGGTTGCGTCGAGCAGTTGTCGGGAGAATTTTGGGTTCTCGGTGATGGCCGAGCAGACCAGCGTTGTCTTGATCGAACTAAGCATTTTCTCCTGCGGGCAGTCGACCACCGAGACGAAGGGGAACATGTATTCGGTGTTGGCCAGCTCGTGCTCGGGGCTTGTGCAGTGCAGCACGGTCGGCCGCAGGTAATCGCAGCGTTCCTTCTTCACTAGCCGCCGTCCGCCGCGGTATTTCTCGGTGACGTCCGTCGCACCCGGCTGCTTGAGGGCCGCGTCGATCTGGTCGTTGATCGCGTCCGCGGCTCCGGGCAGTGTGAAGGCGGCCAGGGCCGACTTGGGATCGTTGGTCGGCAACGGAGCGACGGGACCCATCCGTTTGGCGAGGGCGTCGGCGATCTCGCGCCCGTGACGCGAGGTCCAGATGCCCGAGCAGCTGATACAGCTTCGTCCACTGTTGATGAGGACGCTGTCGACCATGAGATCCAGATATTTCTCCCAATTATCGACGACGTCGTCGCCCAAGAGGATCTTGCTGAAGCCGGGGCCGTGCGGCTGCACTCGCGGATTGCCGTGATACTGCTTCACGGTCGCGGTTCCGCCGAAAATCATGGCTCGCTCGCAACCTTGCAGCACGGCCGCCCCGACCTCACCGCCGCCGGGATAGATCGAAAACGCCTCGCGCGGGAAGCCGGCCTGGGCAAACGCTTCGCACATTCGGTACGGCGTCCACGGTTCCTGCGGACCCGGCTTGAGCACGAGCCCGATTTGCATCGGCATCACCGGCAGCCACAGCGTATGCACGCCCGGCGAGTTTGAGGGCAACACTGCGCCCAGCACCGGCGCGTTGGCCTGGTAGCTCACGGTCACGCCGCGGTTTTCGACGCCGAAGCCGCGGCTCAGCACGTCGTACGGCAGGCCGCGGGTCAGGGCCTCGATGATGTCCCCCATGTGCGACAACACGAAGTGGTTCTTCGTCATGTTGGACGCACACATGTGCTCCGGCAGGCCGGTCGTCGCCGCCTGCACGGTGCAGAATTCCTGCGGCGACTGCGTGCCGTTGCCCAGCGGCAGATTCCCGGTCAAATACAGGTCGGCCGCCTTCTTGCAGTATTCGACCAAAGTCGCGATCGGAATCTCGCGCAGCACGTCCCGCGCGCGCTGGGATTTTCGCACGTCCATCTGAATCAGGCCGCCGTTGGCCTGGTGGACCGTGCACAGGGTCTCGCCCGTCTCGAAATGAACGACCGGATCCTTTTGCAGGCTTTCGTACGGCTTACCCCAGCGAATCACCGGAATCTCGAGCATGAGCGCACCTTATCGACGGAAGCTTGCCGCGAGCCGGCGGCGTTCGAACTTCAATACACACCGACGGTCGTCGTTTTGGCAAACTCCCGGTAGGGCTTCACGCCGCTGACGCCGTCCCACGGATACTTTTCGTGCGGTTTTTCGCGTTCGCCTTCGTCCCGCTCGAGAAAGCCCGGAATAAACACTTCCTTGGTGAGCGTGTAGAGCTTGACCCGTCCCGAGTCGCCGTAGGGAACGACCTTGGTGTGGTCATTGAAATCGACGACCTCGATCACGGCCCGTGGCTCGGGAGCATAATAGGTGATCTTGTACTCGTCGGCCGGATCGAACGGTTTGCCGCACGCCAGGCCCATCAGCGTGTTGCCGTAGGTCGGCGTGATGTAAACCTTCGGCCCCAACAGTTCTTCGCGGCAGAAGCGGTACCACTGCGGCGTGAACTCGGTGCCGCCGGCAAAGATTCCCGTGATGCCTGCCTCTTCGATGCTCGAGCCTTCGTTCATCAGCCGCAGCGCCAGGGCCTCGAGCAGCTTGGGAGTCGCGAACATGCATTTAATGTCGTGCCCGGCCGAGAGGATCGTCATCGCCTGATCGATCACATGGTCGGCGTACGCTTTGACGCCTTGAATGTCTCCGTTCTTCAGCAGCTTGACGACCCAGCGGGGATCGAGATCGACGCAGAAACAAATCCCGCCCCGGTAATGGGCCAAATGCTCGACGGCCAATCGCAGACGGCGTGGGCCGGAGGGCCCGAGCATCATCCAATTCGTCCCCTGGGGGAAATACTCATCGGGTAGCGTGTCGCTAAAGAGTTCGTAGTCGATCCAGTGGTCTTCGATGACGACACGGCTCTTCGGAATGCCCGTGGTGCCGCCGGTTTCAAACACGTACGCCGGCTTGTCGGCGAGGCCTTTGGGTATCCAGCGACGAACGGGTCCCCCGCGGAGCCATTCATCTTCAAACAGCGGAAATTTTTTCAGATCCGCGAACGCGCGGACCTCTTTGCGGGGATCGAAGCCGAGCGTTTTCGCCTTTTCGAGCCAGAAGGGGCTGCCGGTGTCGGGATTGAAGTGCCAGTCGACAGTCTCTCGGACGTGCTTGTCGAGTCGTTCCTTGGATTGCGAGACGAGCGAGTCGAGATTTTTGGCGGGTGCAGCATTCACGGATCGATCGGCTCCGGGCGCGACGGCGCAAAAAAAGTTACGGTTTTCCCGTAATCTTAGGAACTGCGCGCGAGTTTGCAACGCGATGGCTCTGCGGCTACGAGCGAAGTGCTCTCGGTTCCCGGGCGCCAATGACGGGACTCCGGATGGGACAGTTTTGACTCGCTCTCCCAGGATCTGTCGGATCTCAGCCGCGCAGCGATTCCCGTCTCGATCCCCTTGACGATCAAGGACCGCATTCCCTTGCGCACGCTGCGCGACAGTCGACCGCCCTCATAGGTCGCATAACACCGTCGAAAATCGCGGCAATTTGCCTGCGCGCGGGCAGATTTCCTGACCTTGGGCCGCCTCCGGATGCCATTTTTCCCGATACTACTAGCAAGCGACGACCGCGCTCGTACCGGTCAAAGCGAGACCTGCGGATTTTGGTCGGACCCCGCAGCAGTTGCGCCCGTACGGCGATATACTTAGTTGAAGCGCCTGGGCGGGACCGGAACTGTGTTACAGGCCGCGTCGATTTCGGGGTGAGCCAGGTCGGTGGGTGCCCTGCTCTCGATTCGGGTGAGTCGCCGGATGCGAACGAAGAATCGTCTCCTTTGGATCGCTGGGCTTGGTGCCTGGCTGGGCGCCTCCCTCTGCGACACGCTGCCGGGCCAGGAGACGCCTCGCCCTAGTCGACCTGGCGCTCGCGCAAACGATACTCCGCCTCCTCCTGAGGCGACCGACAAAAACTCGCCCGCACAGGAGAACCCGGCCGCCAAAAACAAAGCACGAAGGCCGGCACCGGCGCCGTGGTCACGACAGTCGCGGAACCTTTTGGGGCGCGGCACGCCCCCCGACTTCCGCCACGAACAACGAGGCGAGGCGGCCGAACCCGAAGGAGCGGCAACAGTCGAGCGCCGAGGCCCGCGCGATTCGATCGACGGCCGGATTCCGCACAACGCCACCGAGAGCAAGCACCTCGAGCAGGCCGGGCAATTGATGGCGGCCGGTCAATCGGATCAGGCGCTCGAGCTCCTGGAGATCGTGCTCGCCCACTCCGATCACGCCACCATCCGCACGCCCGACGGTCGACCCGGGTTGGTCGCCTGGGAGGCTAACCGGCTGTTGGGTCGTCTTCCCATCGCGCAGTTGGAGATCTATCGTCTGCGTCACGAGGCCCAAGCCCGCGAGCTCGATCGTTCCGCTCGCCGCTCCGGCAATTGGGACCAGGTGATCGACGTTGCCACTCAGTACTTTCACACGGAGACAGGCCAACAGGCGGCCAACGCGATCGGTAATTTCCATTTCGACCGCGGCGAATTCGGACTCGCCTCACTCTGGTACGGCCGGCTGCTCGAATCCAATCCGCCCTGGTCACGCGATTCGAAGTGGCGCCTGAAAGTCGCGCTGACGTTTCGAGAGTCGGGCAACACGGCGGCCAGCGAAGAGTTATTGCGGCAGCTTCGCGCCGATGGGGCCGATGGCACGATCGGAGTGGGCGGCGACTCGATGAAGCCCGACGCGTTGTTCCGCCAACTGCCCGGATCGGACGTCGCCTCATCGTCCGTCTTGAACGAGTGGCTGCAGCTCCAAGGGAACGCTCGCCGCGCCGGAACGCCCGCCGGTGGCGATCCCCTGCTGTTGATGCGCTGGTCCCACGCTTCGACCCAGAACAAACACGTGATCGACCAGCTCGACTCGCTCTCGCAGGATCTGTCCGATCTCGGCCGGGCCGCGGTTCCCGTCGGTATCCCGCTGACGATCAAGGACCGAATTGCCTTTCGCACGCTGCGCGACGTACACGTGGTCGATGCGGCCACGGGTAAATTGCTCTGGGAGACTCGCCCACAGCTTTCGGAAGACGCCCTGATCGCCAGCCGCCCCCTGCCCTTCGAGTTCGAGGACCGGTGGGGAGGCTTCCGCCGGTTCCGCGGCGGACCGTGGAGCACAGAATTCATCGCAGGCGAGGGGGGCGCAGACGGCCACCCGCTCACCGGGCTGTTATTCCGCAACCCCAATTTCGGTCTGCTCGCGAGCGACGGCACGCGACTGTTCGTCATCGAAGACGACGCGGTCATCATGCATGGGCCCGGCGGCTCGGGCTATCAGCCGATCGCCGATATTCCTGAAGGCCAGCGGACGATGCGGCCCGGCAATCGGCTGGCGGCCTACGACCTTGCTACCGGTCGCGAGGTTTGGTCCGTCGGCGGGCAAGCCAACGGCGAGTCGTTCGACTTGCCGCTCGCGGGATCGTTCTTCTTCGGCGCTCCGCTGGTCGACTCGGGCGAGCTGTTCGTGGTCGCCGAGCGCGACTTGGACGTGCGGCTCTACTCGATCGATCCGGAATCGGGCGCGGTCCGCTGGTCGCAATTGCTCGCGCACTCCGACAACAAGATCGACCAGGAGCTGGGGCGCCGCTGGCGCACCGCACAGGTCGCTTCTTCCGACGGCATTCTCGTCTGCCCCACGACGGTCGATTGGCTGGTGGGGGTCGATCGGCTGGACCATTCCATTCTGTGGATGCATCGTTATTCGGCCCCACGACCGCAGTCGGAACGCCGCGAGCGTGAACAGGGCGACACGCTGGTGCAACCGACCGAGCTCAACGGCCAATGGTGTCCATCGGCCCCGATCATCGCGGGCAACCGCGTGCTGTATACGCCGGCCGAAGAGTCCAACGTCATCTGCCTCGACCTGGCGACCGGGGCGCTGCGCTGGCGGTTTCCGAAGGGTGAGGACCAGTTGTATCTGGCCGGCCTCCACGAGGCATCAGCCATCCTGGTCGGCAAATCGTCAGTCACGGCGCTTGCGCTGGAAACGGGCAAGCCGCAATGGACGACTGCTCTCGACGAGTCACAGGGACCGCCAAGCGGCCGCGGGGTGTTCACCTCGGGACGCCTCTATCTTCCGCTTCGAGGGGGTGCCTTGTGCACGATCGAACTTGCGAGCGGACGAATCGTCGAGACGGCCCAGGTGCTCGCGGGGAGCAAGCCGCTCGGCAACCTGACTCTGTACCGGGGCATGATGCTCTCGCTCAACGCGTACGGATTGACGGCCTTTGAGCAGCGTGACGCGATCGAGCGGCAAATCGCGCAGCGGCAGGCGACCGATCCCCGCGACGAGTGGGCCTCGGTCAAGCGGGCACAAATTGCCCTGTTGCACAAAGATCCGGGCGGCGCACTCGCCTCGCTCGACCGGGTCGACTCAGAGCACCTCGAGCCGCTCTTGTCGCGTTCGTACCGCAAGGCGCTGTTCGAGGCCCTCACCGATTCCGTCCGCCACGACTACGCCGCGGGTGACCAGGCATTCGAACGGCTTTCGCGTCTGGCGCAGACGGGAGATGAGCGGTTACTCGTCGGCCGGCTTGAAGCCGAGCGGGCTCTGGCGACCGGGAAGTTCGGTGACGCATTTGCCGCCTTTCAAAAATTGGCGATCACCGAGCGCCGAGGGGTGACGATCCCCCGGCCGGATGACCCGCACGTCACCGTCGACTTTGACGCTTGGATCGCGGGCCGATTGTTCGAGATCTGGCAGAAGTTATCAACCGTGGAACGGGCCCGGGTCGACATGGTTCTCTCGGGCGAAGGGCAACGAGTCGTCGGGCTCGATCGAACCCTGCAGGAGCGTTTTGCCGAGCTCTACGCGTTCCATCCGGCGGCCCAGCCCGTGATCGCCGGTCTGGTTGAGCAATACATCGCTCAAAAGGACCTGTTCCGGGCGGAGCGCCTCCTGCTGCGGCAGCAACGCATCGCCGACGAAAAGACCGCCGCCTTGGCTCAGCTGCGGTTGGCCAGACTTCTCGAAGAACGCGGCCTGGCTGACGACGCCGCCTCGGCCTATCGCCGCCTGGCAGCCTGGTACCCCCAGGCGCGGATTTTCGCCGGCGCCAGCGCCGGCAGCTACGTCCAGAATCTTTGGGAGGGGGGACTGCTCGCCCCGTCACTCTACGCTGGTCCCGATTGGGGAGAGGTCGATCTCAAGGTGCATCGCTTCGGCACCAACTATCTGGCGAATCATGTCGAAGAATTGCTTTTAGGCAGCGGCAATGAGCCATTCTTCGAACAGCATCGTATTTCGATCGACGAGCGCCGCCAGCGACTTGAAGTCGTGCGTTCGACAGATGACGGCGATCGCTGGATGCTTCCCTTGCGCTCCACAAGCCGCTCGAGGCAGGGGGACTACACCGTCGGCATTCCGGCCGCACACGAGCTGGTGGTGCTGCACCGCGACGTGGTGCATTTCCTGTCTCCCGTCGACCAGAGTGTCGTCTGGACGCGGTCGATGGAGGCACCAAACGGGGCCGGCACCGAGTACCGTTCGCCCCAGGTCGCGATGCCGCAGCCTGTGCGGACCGGGAACCAGTTCGCGAGCCGCCACTCCCTTTTGAATCCGTCAATGCAGCGCGGAATGCTGGCCGCGGCGAACACCGAATACGTCTGCGTCTACGGGCGTCGTGAGTTCACGGTTCTTGACGCAAAGACGGGCGAAGTGCGCTGGAAGTGCACGAACCTGCCGCAACACGCCACCGTTTTCGGCAACGAAGACGTGATTTACATGATTCCTTCCGACCGCACTCAGTCGGCCGCCTTTCGGGCAACCGATGGCAAGAAGCTCGAAGTGCCGAAGCTGGGCGACCTGTTGGTGAGTGCGATTGGGGTCACCTCGCGCGGACTGGTGGTGGCGGACGGCCGCTCGTCTCACATCCTGGGCCTGGAGCCCGCGCGAACGGTCGTGCGGCTGGTGGACCCGCTCACGCTCCACGAATCCTGGCGGGCCGAGTATCCGGGGGGCACCAGTCTCACGCTCCTGGACCAGCTGCGGATGCTGGCCGTTTCGGCTACGGGCCAGCTGGAAATCGTCGACCTGCAAACGGGCGAGCGAAATACTCTCGCGGAAAACTACCCGGCCACCCAGCTCCGCGCGGGCGACACCTTTGCCGTCACCGATCGCGAGCGGCTGTACATGATTAAGAGCAGCCAACGCCGGTCATACGCGGTTCAGTTTCCGGAGGGTTTTCAGCGCTCGCTCAACGTCGGCGGCCGGATCACCGCGTTCAATCTCCGGGACGGCAAAATCGCCTGGACCAACAGCCGCATTCCCTCGCACAACCTGGTGCTCGACTTCCTCGCCGATTCGCCCGTGCTGACCTTCGCCGGTCGGCAACTTGTGCGAAGCGGCGAATTCGGGCATTGGAGTTTCAATCTGCTCGTGCTCGACAAGCGCACCGGCCACGAAGTGCTCAAGGCGACCGATCCGTCGGCCTCCAATTTCAAGACGCTGGAAGTCAACATGGCGGAAAAGTACATTGAGCTGAGGTCGTTCAACCAGCGACTGCGCTTGATGGCCTCCGATCACTCGCGAATGGGAGGCCCCCGCGCCGCCGCTCAGTAAACCTGGCAATACCCGGCGCCACCGCACGAGCGTCTTCGGCATAAACTGTCTTTCATGCGCGATTTTGAATATGAGGCCCCGCGCTCCCTGGCGGATGCCGTTGGACTGCTCTCCCGCTTAAACGGACGCGCGCGGCCTCTGGCCGGCGGGACCGACCTGATCGATCACGTCCGCACGGGCCGCCTGACGCCCGACGTGCTCGTCGACGTCAAGAAAATCGCCGAACTCAATCGGCTCGAGTTTTCGCCTGCGGGGCTGCGGCTGGGGGCCGCTGTCCCCTGCTACCGCATTTATGGCGACACCCGGATTGCGACTGCGTACGCCGCCCTGGCGGAAAGCTGCCGCATCATCGGCGGAATCCAAATTCAGAATCGAGCCAGCGTCGGCGGCAATCTGTGCAACTCGGGGCCGGCCGGCGATTCGATTCCGTCTCTGATCGCGCTCGAAGCCGTCTGCGTGATTGCCGGAGCGCAGGGCACGCGGGAGGTGCCGGCGCACGAGTTCTGTATCGGGCCGGGCAAAAACGTACTACAACCGGGCGAATTGCTCGTTGAACTCAAGTTTCCCGCGAGGCCGCCGCGTTCCGGCTCCCATTACCGGCGGTTTATTCCCCGCAACGAGATGGATATCGCAGTCGTCGGAGTGGGGGCGTCCGTCGTGATCGACCCGAAAAGCGATACGATCGCTGCCGCTCGGATCGCGCTGGGCGCGGTCGGGCCAACGCCCCTTTTGGCAGTCGAGGCCGGCCGGCTGCTGGTCGGTCGACCGCCGGATGCCGCTGCCGTTGACGCGGCGGCCAAGGCGGCCCGCGCCATCGCCCGCCCGATCGACGACATGCGGGGCACCGTCGAATTCCGGCTGCATGTGACCGAGGTGCTTGTTCGCCGGGTGTTGACCGAAGCCCTCGAACGCGCGCGACAGGCGCCGCTCGATTGATTCACCGCTTGGAACGCACTTGACCATGGCTCGCAAACGCATCGTCTCGACAATCATTAACGGCACAGAGCAAGAATTCCTCTGTGCTCCCAGACAAACGCTCCTGGAAGTGCTCCGCGATGTCCTGAGCCTTACCGGTACGAAAGAAGGCTGCTCGAACGGCAACTGCGGCGCCTGCACGGTGCTCCTCGACGGCCTCCCCGTCGATAGCTGCCTGGTGCTCGCCGTCGAGGCAGACGGCTGCCGAGTCGACACGATCGAAGGCCTGGCGGTCCCCGATCGGCTGCACCCGCTGCAGCAGGCATTTCTGGAGAACGCCGCCCTGCAGTGCGGCATCTGCACGCCGGGTTTCTTGATGTCCGCGAAGGCGCTGCTCGACGGCAACGACGATCCGAGCGAGGAAGAAATCCGCTTCGCGCTGGCGGGCAATCTCTGCCGCTGCACCGGATACGATAAAATCGTGCGCGCCGTGCAGTCGGCCGCGTCGCAGGTCGACTGAGGAGATGGATTGAAGGTCCAGCTCGTGAATTCAATCCAACGGGCCCAAGCCCTTTATCGCGCAGCTAGAGTCGAGAATGGCGATTCACGCGGCGCCTGGGCGCTGGCACGGCGCATCGCGGGTTACCTCCGCACCGGCAAAGTTGCCGCCGATGAAGAGTTGGCGTTCGATCGGGACCCCGAAGACCGCTTGAGCGTGACAAGATTTCGATCAGATCGCCGTGGAAAGACTAAAAGTTTTGTCATGGTCTCATTGGAGTCCGCCGCCATCCCTGCCTCAACTTGGAGTCGGCTGACAGACCTGTCGAACAAAAGAGTTGTCGTAACAGGATCGATGTGGAAATGACCACGCTTCGCCCCACCAAGCATGCGACTGGCGCGGAATCGCCTCCGCCAAACGAACAGCCTGCCTACAAAGTCATTGGCACTCGCCCGATTCGGCACGACGGCGTCGATAAGGTGACCGGCCGCGCCAAGTACGGGGCCGACGTGCAACTGAGCGGTCTCCTCTTCGGCGCGACGGTCCGCAGTCCGCTCGCCCATGCACGAATTGTGTCGATCGACACGGCGCAGGCGCGCGCGCTGCCGGGCGTCCGCGCGGTGATTACCCGGGACGATTTGATCGACCCCAAGCATCATGTCGAGGAATTGGGCGAAGGGGCCGTCGACATCGCCCACTTGAGCCGTAACGTGCTGGCCCGCGAGAAGGCGCTCTACCGGGGTCACGTCGTGGCGGCCGTCGCCGCGGACGACGTGCACATTGCCGAACAGGCCGCGCACCTGATCCGCGTGGAATACGAACCCCTTCCGCCCGTTCTCTCGGTGCTCGACGCGATGCGGGATGACGCACCCATCTTGCTGCCCGATTTGCGGACGCAGTCGATCGCCGGCCAGAGAGGCGACCGGCAGACCAACATTGCCAGGCATTTCCGCTATGAGAAAGGAGACGTCGCGGAGGGATTCAAACAGGCCAAAGTCGTCATCGAGCGTACATTCGATACCGCCACTGTGCACCAGGGCTACATCGAGCCCCACAACGCGACGGCTCTGTGGAATGCCGACGACCATGTGACGGTCTGGACCAGCACGCAGGGTGCCTTTACCGCGCGCGATCAATTGGGGGGCTTGCTGAAGCTGCCGGTCTCCCAGATCAAGGTCGTGCCGATGGAAATCGGCGGCGGCTTCGGCGGAAAGATCGCCGTCTATCTCGAACCCTTGGCGGCCGTTCTATCGAAGAAGTCAGGCCGCCCGGTCAAGCTGGTGATGGACCGGGCCAGCGTGTTCGAGGCCACCGGCCCCACGCCGGCTTCGCATATCCGCGTGAAGATCGGCGCCGACGCCGAAGGTCGCATCACCGCCGCGGAGGCCTGGCTCGCGTACGAGGCAGGCGCGTTTCCCGGCTCGCCGGTCAACCCGGGCTGCATGTGCGTCTTCGCCTGTTACGACGTCCCCAACGGCCGCGTCGACGGCTACGACGTGGTGGTCAACAAGCCGCGCACCAACGCTTACCGTGCACCGGGCGCGACGAACGCCGCGATGGCCGCCGAAACGGTGATCGACGAAATCTGCGAACAGCTCCGAATCGATCCGCTCGAGTTTCGGGCCAAGAACGCGGCCCGCGAAGGCACGCGCCGCGTCGACGGACCGGTTTATTCGCGAATCGGCATGGCGGAAACGGTCGAGGCGATCCGTAACAGCAACCACTGGAAAACGAAGCTCGAGGGACCGCATCGCGGACGGGGCATCGCCTCGGGATTTTGGTTTAACGCCGGATTGCAATCGTCGGCCACCGCGACGGTGAGCGCCGACGGACGCGTCGCCCTGGTCGAGGGCTCGACCGACATCGGCGGCAGCCGCACGGGCATCGCCATGCAGTTGGCCGAGACGCTCGGCATTCCGGCCGAAGACGTCACGCCCACCGTCGGCGACACCGACGGCGTCGGCTACACCGACGTCACCGGCGGCAGCCGCGTCACCTATGCAACGGGCTGGGCCGCCTACGAGGCCGGGCAGGACATTAAGCGGCAACTGGTCCAGCGGGCCGCCCTGCTCTGGGACGTTGACCCCGCGAAGGTGACCTACGCGGGCGGATGTCTGAGCGGGCCGGGCGACAAGCGGATCACATTTCGAGAGCTAGCCGCCAAACTCGCCAAGACGGGCGGCCCGGTCATCGGCCGTGGAACGTCAACGCACAACAAGCCGGGCGGCGCCTTCGCCACGCATGTCGTCGACGTCGAGGTCGATCCGGAAACGGGCAAGGTGACGATCCTGCGCTACACCGCGGCCCAGGACGTTGGGACGGCCATCCATCCGTCGTACGTCGAGGGGCAGGTGCAAGGGGGCGTGGTCCAGGGGATCGGCTGGGCGCTCAACGAGGAGTACGTCTACGACGCCGACGGCCGCATGCGCAACGCCAGCTTTCTCGACTACCGCATGCCGACTTGTTACGACGTGCCGATGATCGAGCCGCTTTTGGTCGAGGTGCCTAACCCCGACCATCCGTTCGGCGTGCGGGGCGTGGGAGAAGTGCCGATCGTTCCGCCGCCCGCGGCGATCGCCAACGCCATCCACCAGGCACTCGGCGTGCGAATGTACCAATTGCCAATGTCGCCGCCGCGGGTGCTGCACGAAATTCTGGCCCGTGCGACGTAGGGTGGGCCAAGGCCCGCTTCGCGCCGGCCCACGTGTGCATTTTGTTGAGGCTCAGCGATGGCGCGCGTTTTCATTCCTCCGCTCCTTCGTCCGCGTGCCGGCGGTGCCGAATGGCTCGACGTGCCGGGCGGCTCGGTCGGGGAAGTCATCACAGCGATTGACTCACAGTTTCCCGGACTCGGAGAGGCGCTCCGCGAAGGCGATTCGCTCCGCGCCGGTCTCGCGGTCGTGGTAGATGGTGACGTTACTCCGCAGGGCCTTTTGCAGAAGCTCGGGCCCGAAAGCGAGCTGCATTTTCTGCCGGCGATCGGCGGTGGCTAAGCACGAGACGCTCGCCTAAAGAGTCGCGCACGAAGTAAGTGGTTTCTTCGAACCGTCCGGCGCATTAGACCCCGCTCCCTCACGGTTGCGGCTCCAAGATCTGCGCTACTTCGCTGCCGCGACAGCCGAGGCGACAGTGATCGTTCCCTCATAGAGCGCGCGACCGATGATGGCGCCGACCAAACGCGGTTGGCTGCGAGCGGCGGCCGCCAGTTTGCGAACGTCATCGACTGTCGTCACGCCTCCTGAGGCAATCACTGGAAAACCCAGCCGCGCGAGTGCGACCAGATCGTCGATCGTTGCCGCGTCGATCCCTTGCATCATTCCGTCGTTGGCGATGTTGGTGTAGATCACGGCGGCGATTTCGAGACCGACATATTGCCGGGCCAGCTCGAGGGCAGGCGTCTTTGAGACGTCGAGCCAGCCTTCGGTCGCAACCATCGAGTCGCGGGCGTCGATCCCAATCGCGATCCGCCCCGGGAATTTCCCGACCATCGCGCGAAACCAGTCGGGTTGCTTGAGCGCCTGCGTGCCGACGATCACGCGATCGACGCCGACAGTTTCCAACAGCAGCCGAATTGCCACCTCATCGCGGATGCCGCCGCCGAGCTGGCAGGGAAGGCCGGTCGCCGCGACGATGTTCCGCACGACTTCGTGATTGACAGGTCGCCCGGCTCGGGCCCCGTCGAGATCGACGACATGCAGCCGCATCGCGCCTTCAGACGCAAAACGACGGGCCATTTCCACCGGATCGCCGAAGATGGTTTCCTGGTTATAGTCCCCTTGGCGCAAGCGCACGCATTGGCCGCCGCGGAGATCGATCGCCGGAAGGATTTCCATCTGCGCTGGCCCCGAGTTGTCGCGGGTCTTCGCCCAGCCGTCAAATTGCGGCAAAATTCTTGAGCAGCCGCAGGCCCAGGCTCTGGCTCTTTTCCGGGTGGAACTGGGTCGCGAACAAGTTGTTCTTGGCGACCGCCGAGACGAAGCGCGTGCCATGCTCGGTGCGGGCGGCGATCACCGATTCATCCTTTGGCACAACGTAATAGCTGTGGACGAAATAGAACGACGACCCGGACGGGATCCCCTCGAAAAGCCGTGTCGGCTTGGCTAATTCGAGCGAGTTCCAGCCCATGTGCGGGACCTTCAAATCACGCTGATCGGCGAAACGCACGACTTCGCCGCCCAGCACTCCCAAGCCCTCCCACTGGCCGTCCTCGTAGCTGACGTCGAAGAGCAACTGCAGGCCGAGGCAAATTCCCAGGAACGGCCTGTCGGCGGCAATGTGATCGCGGACCGGCCCATCAAGCTCGGTGCGCTTAAGCTCGTGAATGGCGTCGCGAAAAGCGCCCACCCCGGGCAGCACGAGTTTTGAAGCCCCCTCGACCTCGGCAGGACGAGTGACGATCGCCGCCTCGGCTCCGATTCGCTCAAAGGCTTTCTGCACGCTCCGCAGATTACCCATGCCGTAATCGACGATCTTGATCATGGTCAGCGATTTTTCCCGAGCCGATTGCCGCGACCTCGCCGGAAGGATTTGACAAGTTTGTCGGGGCGGCGGTTCGCGCGACGACCGGCGCGCCAGTCTAGCAGAACGCTCACTTCCAGGAACCGTTTCTCCAGCGCTGCTCGAACAGTGAACCGCGTCCGGAGCCCACGCCCGGCCACTGCGTGCGTTTCCAGCCGTCCGACTGGCTGACTCCGCCCGCGTAGTGAAAGAGCTGATCACCGGGCTCCCAGAT
>DASZIA010000097.1:0-2860 GCA_035949535.1 Planctomycetaceae bacterium
CGCCGCGCGCTGCTCGCCTTTCCTGCCGAGCAGTCCTCGCAACCATTCCTTCATCGAGCGATCTGCCTCATGGTCGCGTTGTTTTCGGCTCCCCGCCCGCTGTCGGTGCTCAGAATCTTCTCCACACGGAAAAAATGCAAGCCTGTGCGGAATTCACGGTGAAAACGGTCAGGTCGCCCTTGGAAAAACAACGGTCAGACGAATTCCGGGCGACTTTCCGTCAGAATCTGTAGGATCTGGTTGTTTCCCCGAGGTTCTCTCCACGGAGACGAGAATGCGTCGGTTATTGCTGTCGGCCGCTGGCGCTCTGGCTGTTCTTGTCGGCGACGCGGTGCTTCTCGCCGGCGAGCGCGGTGACGAGCCGTATTCGTTCAGCCTCAACGGCGAGTCGCTCGTGCCCCGCCTGACTCTTGTCGACGGAACCGCGAAACAGCCCGCGCCCGGCGATGTGGTCCATGTTTGGGGCTTTCGGATGGTACTCGGTCCACAACGAACGCAGCGCTACTACTACGACCCGAAGGAGCCCCGAGTGCTCTGGATCGAAACGCACAATCACCAGCGCGCCCCGGCAGCAGTTCGCGTCTCTTGGGAGTACAAAAGTTCTAAGCCAGACTTCAGTCGGGAACTCGCCAATCCGCTGAAGAGTTTGACGGCAGAGCAAATCGGCAACCTCCGAGGCGTCGACTTGGAGTGCTGGACGGACGATTTGCCCCCACAGCTGGCGAAGCTCGATTTGCAGCGTGTCTGCGTCCAAATGGTCGACGACTCGACGGGAAAGGATCCGAGCCGGATTTACCCCCTGCCCCGCTCGTTGCGCTATCTCTGCGTCAGGGAGCACAGCAACCAGGGCATCCGCGACTGGCGCGGACTTTTGGACTTCAAAGAGCTGCGGTGTCTCGACGTCGAGGCGATGACCGTTGCGTTCGATTGCAAAGTCCTGACGAACGCGAGCCAGCTGCGCCACCTTTCACTGCATTCTTGGCAAGGGCTGGTCGAGCCGCAGGCGGTGCGGAAGTTGACCGCCTTGCGATCACTGGACCTGAGCTTTAATCACAGACTCAACGATGTGAACTTTGCGGCAGTCCTCCCCAATTTGCGTGAATTCCGGATCCTCTGGACTCCGGTCACCGATTTGACCGCCTTCGGGGGACACCCGGCGCTGGAGACCATCGAAGCCCAATTCATGCCTCTCCGACGACTGCCGCTCGATCGCCCGCTGCCGGCACTCCAACGACTCGACATTTTGGGCACTGCCGTGCCCGACCGGGACGTCGCGAAGTTTGCCAGGCTCAATCCCCAGTGCGAGATCGACCGGCACTACGTGCCCAAGCTCGCCAAGGCGCTTTCGGGCGTCGACCGGCTGCGCGTGCGGGACACCGACGATCCCACCAAGACGATGTATGTGGAAGAGAATCGGACCCAGGTCCAGGCGCTCGTCGCGAAGCTCGACATCGACGACGCGCAGAGCGTCGGCCATTGCATGTGTATCGGTTGGCCGGCCCTCGAGTTCTACCGACAAGGGAAGGTGGTTGTGACGATCTCGGACCAGCATGGGCTGGCCCTGCGCTGGAACGAGGGTTGGCCCAGAGATGGCGTCATGACGGCGGCTTCGGCCGCCTACGTGAACCGCTGGCTGGCCGACCGCGTTCCGGAAGTCCGTGCGAAGCAACAGGCTGCTCAGGCGTACCAGGACGAGCAAGCTCGCGAATTGACGCGATTTGTGGCGCCGTTCCCGGAGCAAGTTCGCCCGTTGCTGACTCAAATCGACAGCACGCCGTTGGCCGACGGCGGCATGCGGCAGTTCTCGCCCCGGGCGGGTGGCGCGGCGCGTAAAGGCCGGGGCGAAAATGGCACGCAAACCAACGATCCCATCACACGCCAGCTCCTCGCGCAGATGCCCGACGAGGTGGCCCTCACGGTCGCCTGCTGCCGCGCGCTAGGAAGCCTGGAGGGCTCAAGCTCTTCCTGGACCGTCACGACCAATAAGGAACGTCGGGTGTTCTTGGCGATGGGCGAGGTGGGCGGAGATTCGTTCACCGAAGGGCTCGACAAGATCAAGGGAGAGCCACGTGCCATGATCGGCGCCGCGAGACTCTATTTTCGCGAGGGGCTGTCGGCAAAGATGCCGGAACCCGCGCGAACCGAATGGACCGCCCGTCTGGCCGAGGCGGTGATCGCCGACAAGCTCTCAAAAAATGACTCCAACCTGCTGCTGGCACTGACGCGATTCAACGACCCGCGAACTACGGCGCTGCTCAGGGAGGTCGTGCGCGGGAAGAAGGGCGTGGAGCCGACAGAACGAGAGACAGACGAACCCACGATCCCCGTCGCGGCGGCGCTGACGTTAGCCAAACAACGACGCTCAGAGATCAAGCCCGACGTGGAAGCGATGCTGGCGTCGACTAGGGACTCGGTCGACCGCGCCGGCTTGGAGATTTCCCTGGCGCTCTTAGGCGATGTCAACTTCTTGAAGGCAGCGCCATTTCGATCTCGCTCGTTCGCGGTCGCCTTTGCGGCAATCGAGGCAGTCGAGCGGTCGAAAGGCGCCTACGGACTTGACCTCCTGATCGAAAACAGCTTGGACCACCCCTGGGCGCTGGTCGACGATGAGGCCCTCGCAGCAATCGGACGCATTCGAGGTAAGACCTATGGCCGCGGGGACGAGGACGTCGTTCGGCAGTGGTGGAAAACAGAAGGAGCGGCTTTCGTTGCCGCGCGGAGAAAACAAGCCGGCTTGGCGCGGTGAACGAGCTCTGTCCCACGCGATCCGCCATTCGACAGGTTGCGGCCGAGACTATTCCGCGGCCGACTCATCCTGCTTTTCGCGTCGCTCGGTGAGCCGCGTCGATTTGCCGACCCG
>DASZIA010000098.1:0-7960 GCA_035949535.1 Planctomycetaceae bacterium
GCGGACCGCCGCTGGCCATCTTCCGTGCCCGCCTCTCGACGCCGAACTGTTTATGCGGGTCTGCCGGTTTGCGATCGAATCGAAATTCGGCAAAAAGCCGGCCCGCCGAATGAAATCTCCGCCGATCGACGTGCGGGAAAAGATGTCGCCTTGGCTGCGCTCCGAAATCTCTGACAGCCGGCCGCTCGACCAACACGTCGGCCTGCAGATCGATGGGGCAGGCGGCGGTCAGTGGGAACTCGTGCTGGCGGGCGGACGACTGATCGCGGTCGATGCGGGAATCAGCGAGCGCTGCTCGAGCACGCTGCATCTCAATAGCCGGACCTTCGCCTCACTGGCCGCCGACACGACGACGGCCCATGATGCGCTGGAATCCGGCCAGGTTAGCCTCGAAGGCCGAGGCCTACCGAAGGCTCTGCTCATGCACCTCCTGGAAGAGGCTGCCGGCAGCCGAGCGGCGGCGAACGCACGCTAAGCCGCTTTGGGGTTGTCGGTGTGCCACTGCTGAGACGTTTCGGCTCAGCAGTGCTTCCCATTTGTGTGACCGTTGCCCCGGGTTCGTTGAAGCCACTGCTGAGCGGAAGCCGCTCAGCAGTGGCACACAATCAACAGCAGTTACCGCACGGGTGCGCTACACCGCTATTTCTTGCTCTCCTTGGTCCGAATGCAGTAGAGGTTGTCGACGCCGCGCAGGTAGATCGAGCCGTCGGCGACCGCCGCTGACGCCCAAAACTGCTCGTTCAGCTTGTTCGTGCCGAGCACCTTGAACTCGGGGCCGGCGTCGAGCACGTGCGTCGTGCCGGCGTCATCGAGGCAAAAGATCTTTCCCTCGGCCGCCCACGGGGACGTCCAGAACGCAGCCGCTTCGGGGATCCGCTTGCGGTACAGCTGTTTGCCCGTCGTCTTGTCGTAACACGTGATCACGCCACCGTTGTTCTTCACAACGTACAGATGCCCCTGGTAGAGCAGGGGCGAGGCCTTTTCCGGCCCGCCACGCGGTGTCGACCAGGCGATGCCCGCGTTTGAGGTTTCGTGCTCTTTGAGCGTGATGTCGCCGGCGGCGCCCGCCTTGATGCCGAACAGTCCGCCGCCTCCGCCGCCATTCATCCCCATGCCGGGTTCCGAGCCGACATAGAGCATTTCGGTATCTCCGACCGGCGACGAGTAGCAGCGGCCGCCGATCTCCAACTCCCAGAGGAGTTTGCCCGTCGCCGGATCGTACGAGCGCACCTTGCGGCTGCCGCTCGTGACCAGCTCGGTGCGGAGTTTGTTCTTCCAAACGACGGGCGAGCTATGGTTGGTCCGTTCATCGCGAGAGACGCGCCAGATTTCGTCGCCCGTCTCGGCATTGAGCGCGACCAGGAAAGACTTCTCTTCATTGTCGATTTGCAGAAACAGGCGCTCGCCGTCGAGAACGGGCGAGCTGGCCGGCCCCTGTCCCATCACTGTCGGGAACGCGCCAAAATCCTTCTTCCAAAGCTCTTTCCCGGCGAAGTCGTAGCAGTAGAGCCCATGCATGCCGAAGTAGGCGTAGACGCGGTGTCCGTCGGAGACCGGCGTCTCGCTCGCATAGGTGTTGTTCGACTGAATCGCGGTCCGAGGTTTGCCTTCGAGCGCTTGCTCCTTCCACAGCACTTTCCCGGTATTCCGGTCGAGACAGACGACTTGCCAGTGATAGATCGAGTTCGGGATCCGCTCGCGCATGCCGCCGCGACCGCCCCGACCGCCGGGTCCGCCGCCCCTTCCGCCTCCGGGCCCGCCTTCGCGCATCGCCTGCAGCTGGCCTTTTTGTTCGTCGGTGAAGATTTTCTCGAGCTTGCCACGAGTCGCTTTCTGGAAGTCGTCCAACTGCTTCTTCTGGGGGTCGCTCAGCTTCAGTCGTTCGACCTCGGCGGCGGGGAGGATTTGTCCCGGCTCGGGCCGGCGACGTCCACGGGGAGGTCCGTCCTCGTCCGGGGGCTCTTTGAGCGTCTTCTTTTGCTCGTCGGTGAGCAGTTTGGCGAGTTGTGCGTCGACCTCCTTTTGCAGATCGTGCACGTGCTTCTTCTGATCATCGGTGAGGTTCAAGCGATCTTCGAGAAACGGCGGGAAGATCTGGCCCGGCTGTGGCGGTCCGAACGGCCCGCCCCGTCCTCCCCCAAAGCCACCTCGGCGCCCGCCGCCCGGACCACCGCCTCGCATGCCGAAACCTCCCGATGGCTTGGTCTGGTTCTCGGTGACGGCAGTCGTCACGAACACCTTGTCGCCGCACACAATGGGCGACGACCATCCAAGCCCGGGAATCTTCACCTTCCATTGCACGTTGCTTTCCGGCCCCCACTCGCTCGGCACCGTCGTCGCGGCCACGCCGTCACTTTGCGGGCCACGGAACTGGGGCCAGTCGTCGGCTTGGAGCAGGGCGGCCGAAAGGGCGACAACAACGCACGCCGTGCCGATGGATTTGTGGATCATTCGTCGCTTGTTCCTGTTAAGGTTCGCGATATCGCGCGCGAGATGCTCGATCTGCTCGGACACGGCTGAACGCCGATAGTCTCCTGATTATCCACTGCGAAAGCGTGCCGTCTATGCGCAGCGAAAACATGACCTCCGCGACCTTAAGCGAGAATGAAGGAGGCTGGGTGTCCCAAAACCGGCAGTCGTACGCCCTCGCGTCCCTTACCGTATTGGACTTAAAGCGTATAATGTACATAATGGTCAGTATTAAAAAACGGGGGAACGGCGGCCGGAGAAAGCGAATGAATATCGGAATTGCGGAGATCCGCAACAGCATGGCCGACGTGCTCAACCGCGTCGCATATCAAGGTGAGCGCGTGGTGCTCCAGCGGCGCGGCAAGGGCGTGGCTGCCATTGTCTCGATGGAAGATTTGGAGCTTCTGCAAGCGCTCGAAGATCGCGAGGACGGAAAAGCCGCTCGTAAAGCCCTGGCGGAGCTCAAGCGCAAGGGCAAAAAGGCCGTGCCGCTGTCTGAAGTGAAGAAGCGGCTGGGGATGTGACCCGCCGTGGCGAGTTCCCGTTATCAGGTCTTGTTCGCCCCGGCTGCAGACCGACAATTGCGGAAATTGCCGCAGGCCGTCCAGAAGCGAATTGTCCGTAGCGTGGAAGGGCTGCAAACCAATCCGCGCCCGCCCGGAGCTGTCAAGCTACAAGGAGAACACGACCTGTATCGCATCCGTGCCGGCAACTGGCGGGTGGTTTACCAAATCGCTGACGACCGGCTTGAGGTCTTGGTCGTCCGGATCGGGCACCGGGGCGACGTTTATCGAAAGGGCCTCTGACGCCTGTCTTTGCGGGAGGACGCGCTGGCTCGCACCGCGACCTTGGGCTTGTTGTGGCCCCCATGGGATTCAATAATCTGAGGAAGAGGCCGACCAATCGCAGCCGTTTCACGATCTCGCGCTTGTTGAGTCGATCCTTGCGGAAGGGAAATTGACGTGATGCTCCTGGCAGACATCGAGCCGTCGTGGTATGGCTTGGGCGGGTTGGTTGTCGTCGTCGCGGCGATCATCTTTGTGGTGTTCGCGGCGCGGTACTTCACGCTCTGGATCCAATGCATTTTCACGCGGGCCGACATCAATATTTGGCAGCTGATGATGATGTCGCTCCGCAAGGTCAATCCGTCGATCATCGTTCGCTGCAAGATCATGGCCGTGCAGGCCGGGCTGACTCGGGTTTACCCCATCACCACGCGGGCGCTCGAGGCCCATTACCTGGCCGGGGGAAACGTGCCGAACGTGATTCGGGCCTTGATTGCCGCGCATCGGGCCCATATCGATCTCGACTGGCAAACGGCCCAGGCGATCGACCTGGCGGGGCGCGATCTGCTCGAGGCCGTCCGCACGAGCGTTTACCCCAAGGTGATCGACTGTCCCGATCCTAAGCGGTCGGCGGGAACGCTCGACGCGGTGGCCGGTGACGGGATCCAGCTCAAGGCGCGGGCCCGCGTCACTGTCCGGACCAACATTCGCCAACTCGTCGGCGGGGCGACCGAGGAGACCGTGATCGCCCGCGTCGGCCAGGGCATCGTCCAGGCCATCGGCTCGACCAAATCCTACAAGACGGTGCTCGAAAACCCCGAGCGGATTTCCCAGACGGTGCTCGGTCAGGGACTCGAGGCACACACCGCCTACGAGATCGTCTCGATCGACATTGCGGACATCGACATCGGCGAGAACATCGGGGCGCGGCTCTCGGCTGACCAGGCGGAAGCCGACATGCGCGTGGCCCAGGCGCAAGCGGAGAAGCGTCGAGCGGCGGCGCGGGCCCGCGAGCAAGAGGAAGTCGCCCACATTCAGGAAAATCGCGCCAAGGTCGTCTTGGCCGAAGCGCAGGTCCCGCTGGCTGTCGCCGAGTCGTTTCGGACCGGCAAGCTGGGACTGCTGGACTATTATGAACTGAAAAACGTTCAAGCCGACACGCGGATGCGGATGGCGATCGCCGGGAACGCACCAGCGACGCCGGAGGTCGTGCCCGATCAAGGCTCGAACTAGCGAGGGGCGACGCCCGCGCGGCGACAGTGGAATTCTCGGATACCGTGGAATTCTCAGATGAGGTGCTTCGATTACGCCGCACTTTTGGCGGCCCAGAACGGGAATTGGCTCGTGACGAGGTTTCTGATTTTCGTGGGGGTAACCCTCTTGCTGACCATCCTCCGGAAGGTCGCCGAAAACCGCGAGAAGACGATCCGCGCGAACACCGCCAGCAAAACTTCGCCTGCGCCTCCTCCCAAGAAAGACAACCCATTCCGCAATGAGATCGAGGCGTTTCTCGAGGAGGTCGGCAAGCGGCGCGCGACCGGCGAGCGACCGGGGCGTCCGTCCGGCGATCGGGGCATGAACGAAGTTGTTCTGGCGAAGACGCCGCCCACTCCCAAAGTCGACTCGCGCAAGCCGGTCACGCTGCGTCCGGCCGCAGCGACGGATCGGGCCAAATCAGAGTCGACTAAGACCGTACTTGTGGCTGCCGGCCCTCCCGCTCGCCCCGGCGACGACATCGCCGGGCGCAAGGCACCTGGCTCGGAGAATTTGGGAAAGCAGATCCGCTCCCACCTGGCGGAATACCTCGACTCCTCGCGGATGGCCAATCAGACACAAAGCGACCTCGGCAACGCGGTGGAACGCACCGTTCGGCAACACTTGGGCGAGACGGTAAGCGTCGCGGAGAAGGACCAATCTCAGTCGCCAGCGCCCGAGGCGAGTGCGATCCTGCCCTTGTTGCGCAACGCGTCCAGTGTGCGCACGGCGATCGTAATCAATGAAATCCTCGGGCCGCCCAAAGGGCTCAGACGCCGGTAACAAAGCGGCCTCATCGTCGGCGGACGCTCCGCCCAGACAACACGATTTCTTATGGACGCGCCCCTGAGTGTGCTGTTGGTGGCCGGACCGTTTCAGGTTCGCGGGGCCTGCGCCTGCACGTTGCGGCTGGCCGAAGGCCTCGCCGCAGAGGGCATTCAAGCTCGCATCCTCACGCCGAATGCCGATTGTGTCTCGCCATGCCGTCGGCAACGCCTGGCGATCTCGGTCACGCCGCGGCTGGCGATGCCAGTCTGGGGCAACGTCGTGCGTGAAGCGCTCTCTCGCGATCTGGCCCACCATCCGCCCGACCTGATTCACATTCAGTCGTGGTCTGCCTATCCCGCGGGCGCTGCGCTCGCGCGGCGTCTCAAGCGGCCATTCTTGCTGACGGCCTACGATCACCGGACGAACGAGCGTCACAGCGATTTCGACTGGCGGTGGGGCCGCAGGATCATCGCCGTCAGCCAAAGCGTTCGTGCGGAGTTGCTGAGTCGCGCGCGGTTTCGGCCCGAAATGGTGTGTGTGATTCATGCGGGCGTCGATGTGGCGCCCCCCGCCGGCATACCCGCGATTCTCTCGCCAGATCGGGTGCCCGTGATCGGGACGGCTGGCCCGCTCGAGGTCGTGAAGGGACACGTCTTCTTCCTGGGAGCGGCGCAGCGCGTCGTCGCGGTGCGGCCGGAAACAGAATTCCTGATCGCCGGCTCCGGGCCCGAAGAGCAGAATTTGCGGAGGCTGGCCCGCGAATTGGGACTGTCCCGCAACGTGACATTTATCTCGAGCGGATGTGACTTCACGCCAGCCCTCTCTGCAATGGACATTTTCTGCCTTCCCTCGCTCCGGCAGGGGCTCGGCACGATCATGCTCGAGGCGATGGCGCTCGGACGTCCGGTGATTGCCAGCGGCGTCGGCGGTGTCTGCAGCGTCATTCGCAATCCGCAGATCGGCCTGATCGTTCCCCCGTCGGACGGCACGCGCCTGGCCGAACGTATGCTCGAGCTGCTCAACGATCCGGTGCGAGCCCGAGCACTGGGCGAGACGGGCCGGCAACTTGTGACTGAGGAATTCACGGCCCAGCGGATGGTGGCCCAAACGGCCGCTCTGTATCGTGAAGTGCTTGCCGGCGAATGTGCCCGGCCACACGTCGCCGCCACTTGAGCCACGACCGATTGTGAGTTGGTCCGTCCGTTTTTCAGGCGACCCGCATGCACGCCGAAGTGATCTCCGTCGGCACGGAACTGACGACCGGCGCTTCGCTTGACACCAACAGCCAGTGGCTCAGCCTCGAGTTGGCAGCGATCGGCATTCCTGTCACGTATCACACGACCGTTGCCGACGACCTGGCGGCGCTGGCCGACGTCATTCGCGCCGCGGCCGCACGCTCTGACATCACGATCCTGACCGGCGGGCTCGGCCCGACGCTCGACGATCTCACTCGTCAGGCGCTGGCCGAGGTGCTCGGCGTCGAGCTTGTCCTCGATCCGGCCTCGTTGGGGTTCATCCGCACGCTCTTTGCGCGGTTCAAACGCGAAATGCCCGAACGCAACGTGATTCAAGCTCATTTTCCAGCCGGCTCCGAGCCCATTCCGAATCTGCGGGGAACGGCGCCGGGCATTTGGGCCAAGATTCCGCGGCCGGGGGGCGCCTGTTTATTCGCCGCCTTGCCGGGCGTTCCCAGCGAGATGAAGCGGATGTTTGCCCAGGAAGTCGTGCCGCGGCTGCCGACGGGAAACCGCGTCATTCGACGGGCGCGCATCAACTGTTTCGGCGTAGGCGAATCGCAGGCCGAAGAGATGCTGGGCGACCTGACGGCGCGCGGCCGCGATCCCGAGATCGGGATTACCGTGCACGAGGCCACGATCACGCTGCGAATTGTCGCCCACGGAGAGACCGTAGAAGGCTGCGATACCAAGATCGCGTCGGCCAAGTCGGCGATTCGCGAGCGAATGGGCGACCTGGTGTTCGGAGAAGAGGACGAAGAACTCGAACACGTGGTTCTGACGCTTCTGCAAGAGCGAGGACACACACTGGCCACTGCCGAGATCGGCACCGGGGGATTGCTCGCGCGTCGGCTCACGGAGGTTCCCGGACACGAGCGAACATACCGGGGCGGGATTGTCGCGTCATCGCTCGAAGGGCTCGCGAAGGTTGTCGCCTCGCCCGTCGGGCCCGACAAGCGAGCCACCATCGGCGCGGCGCTCGAGACCAGCCGGCAGCATTGGGGAGCCGACTTTGTGATCTTTGTCGGCGCCTTTCCGCACTACGACCCGGACAATCCGGGCCAGCCCGCGCCGACCTCCGAGGTCGGTCTCGCTGGCCCGAATGTCTCGCGAATCGTCGACTACACGTTCCTGGGCGATTCGGCTCTCAATCGCAGCCGAGCCGCGAAAATCGCGATGAATTTGTTGAGACTGCATTTCCTGCGGTCTTGAACGCGTACGCGCATCGCCGACAAAAATTTCGGATCGCCCGCCCGGAATTGCCGTTACGCTTGCGATTGAGGGCGTGTACATTTATCGTCCGTGCAAGGCAAGAGTCCGTTTCATGCCACGGCAGACACCCGCGTTGGGTCGAGCTTGTGCGTGATTCAAAAGGAGGCGCCCAGCGTGGCCAAGAAGATGTACGTCGGCAATCTGTCTTACAGCGCAAACGAGGATGAACTGCGCAGG
>DASZIA010000099.1:0-2877 GCA_035949535.1 Planctomycetaceae bacterium
GTCGGCGAAATTGTCCGGCAACTCCTGGCGAAGAGGTAACCTCGCGGCTGGATTTCGTTTCCGGAGCACTCGATTGTCGCTGTGCAAGCGTGCGGCGATCGCTGTTTTCGGCGGCTGCGCGTTGTTTGTTTCTGCCTGCGACGCCCCTGCCCCCTCCACTGCGCGGCCGGAGCCGACGCCTGCCGCTGAGCGCACCAAGCCGACACCCGTTGTGCCAGCTCTCCAAAAAACGCTGAGTCCCACTACTGCACCGGTCACGGAGAAAACACCAGCGCACACGACAACTCCCCCCGCGCCCTCTGTGGCTACGAAAGCCGCTACGAAGATCGATTCTCTGATCACGGCCTCGGCGACTATCGATCCTCCGACTGCACACGCAGGCGACACCTTCACACTCCGTGTCGAAGTTCAGATTGAGTCGGGTTGGCATATCTACGCGATCGATCGGCCCACCGGCCCGTCGATTCCCACCTCGATCAACTTCGAATTGCCCAAGAACCTGGCTTGGGACGGCGATTGGACGGGCTCGGAACCAGCATTGGACGACGCTCATCCAGACGAGCCGAGTTTCATCTACACGGGCTCAGCCTCCTTTTCGCGCCGGCTGCGCGTCGCACAAGGTGCTGCGCCCGGTGCGGTCACTCTCCGCGGGAATCTTCGCTATCAGGCCTGCGACAAGTTCTCGTGCCGCGCCCCAACGCGCGAACCGCTGAAAACAGAGATCACGATCGTTCCTTGAGTCCGATACCCTTTCGACATCGGCCTTCCGCGGCCCACTTTTTGATTCTCCTGCGTCAGCGCTGCGGAGTCTCTGGCGTCCTGTTAGGCTAGAACCGCGTGCAACGTTTTCGCGAAGCACGCTATCGAAATGCACCTCTCGAAAGCACCACCCGTACGCCGAAAGTGACACCCATGCAGCCGGGAATTCTTCGCCTCAACGTCATCGCTGCGGCATCGATCCTGGTTTGGCTACCGAGTGCGACTGTGTCGGCCCAGCAATCGCTGGTCAAGCGCACGACGGCCGTGGGCGCAGTGGCAACAAAAGGTTCGGGCGCCGCTCCCCGCCCGGCGCTGCAACATGTCGACT
This sequence comes from Planctomycetaceae bacterium, assembly GCA_035949535.1. Taxonomy (GTDB): domain Bacteria; phylum Planctomycetota; class Planctomycetia; order Planctomycetales; family Planctomycetaceae; genus DASPSM01. The sequence continues at coordinate 1,088 of DASZIA010000099.1, forward strand.
TCCTCGAGCAATTCGCCTCCACGCATCGTTTCGCCAGCGGACGTCCGACGAGCATTCACGTCACTCGTGCCGGCGATGCCGTGCTGTTTCTGCGTTCGACGCCCAAGAGTGCCAAGCGCGATCTGTACGAATTCAACGTCGCCACTGGCGCCGAGCGCGTCCTGGCAACCGCGGCCCAGTTGCTGGGCGGTGCCCAGGAAAAGCTGTCGGCCGAGGAAAAAGCACGCCGCGAGCGCATGCGGCTCTCTGCGGGGGGGATTGCCTCCTTCGAATTGTCTGAGGACGGACGCACGGTGCTTGTCCCCCTTTCTGGCAAACTATTCTTGCTCGAAAGAGCCAGCGGCGTGATCCGCGCGCTGACGAGCAAGGCCGGGTCTCCGATCGATCCCCATCTCTGTCCCGACGGAAAGCTGGTGGCCTCGGTCCGCGATGGCGACCTGTATGTCATTGACATTGCCTCCGGCAACGAGCGGCGATTGACGAGCGGCGCGACCGACACGCTCACTCACGGGCTGGCCGAGTTCGTCGCGCAAGAAGAAATGGACCGCATGCACGGCTACTGGTGGTCGCCCGACAGCCGAGCGATCGTCTATCAAGAGACCAACACGGCCCAGGTCGAAGAGTTCTCGATCCTCGACCCTTCGCATCCCGAGCGGCCGGCCCAGACCTTCCGCTACCCGCGGCCCGGCAAGAACAACGCCCGGGTCCAGCTCGGCATCATTTCCGTCGAAGGCGGCAAGACTACCTGGGTCTCTTGGGACCACGATCAATTTCCCTACCTGGCCCGCGTTGTGTGGGAGGAGCACGCGCCCCTGGTCATCTTGGTACAAAATCGCGAACAGACATTGGAGGTCCTGTACGAAGTCGACCCCGCGACGGGAAGCACGAAGGAACTCCTTCGCGAGGCGGACGAAGCCTGGGTGAACCTCGACGGACACCTGCCGAAGTGGCGACGCGACGGCAAGTCGTTCCTCTGGTCGACCGAGCAACGCGGCACCAAGCAGCTCGAAGTGCACAACCGCGACGGCAGCCTGGTCCGCGTCCTCACCGAACTCGAACTCAATTACCGGCACCTTGTAGGCATTGACGAGTCCGCCGGCACCGCCCTGATTGCTGCCGGCGTTGACCCGACCCAAACGCACATCTACCGCGTCAACATCGACAAGCCGTCGCAACCCGAGCAATTAACCACTGAGCCGGGCGAACACGGCGCCATCCTCTCGGAAGACAGCGGCGTCACCGTCCGCAGCTCGCAGTCGCTGACTGCCGACTCGAAGCAGGTCGTCTATCGGCGCGACGGCAGCGTGGCGGGCGAACTCGCGAGCGTGGGCGTCAAGCCGACTCTCTTGCCGACGGTCGAGCTGACAACGGTCGGCAACAATCCGGAGTTCCATGCCGCGATCATCCGCCCGCACGGCTTCCAGCTCGGCAAGCGCTATCCGGTGATTGTCAGCGTCTATGCCGGGCCGCATGCGCAGATGGTCGTCGCCTCGCGTTCCTCCTATCTGATTGATGGCTGGTTCGCCGAGCAGGGATTCATCGTCGTCTCGATCGACGGCCGCGGCACGCCCAGCCGGGGCCGCGCTTGGGAGCGGGCCATCAAGGGGAACCTCATCGAGATCCCGCTCGCCGACCAGGTGAGCGGCCTTCAGGCGCTCGGAGCAAAATACCCCGAACTCGATTTGTCTCGCGTCGGCGTCTTCGGCTGGTCATTCGGCGGCTACTTCACCGCCAGCGCCGTCACGCGTCGCCCCGACATCTATCACGCCGGCGTGGCCGGAGCCCCCGTC
>DASZIA010000100.1:0-11223 GCA_035949535.1 Planctomycetaceae bacterium
TAAAGAAACGGAGCCAGCCGCAAGTCGACCGAGTACTGCAGCGCCTGATAGAGCGCGATGAAGATGGGCATCTGGATCAACAGCGGCAGACAGCCCGCCATCGGGTTGACCTTGTACTCGCGCATCAGCTCCAGGTTGGCCCTCGCGAGTTTTTCTTTGTTGTCCGCGTACTTCTTCTTGAGTTCCGCGAGCTTGGGCTGCATCTCTTTCATGCGCTGTGCCTGCGCCGTCTGACGCAGCGAAACCGGAAACATGCAGGCCCGCACCAGCACCGTGAGGCAGATGATGGCAACGCCGTACGGGATGCCCATGCCGTGGAAGATGTTGAGGAGCCAGAGCATCCCGTTGCTGATTTGGGCAAACCAACCGAAATCGAGCACGGCTTCCGCCTGCAGGGGAGCCAGCAGCTGACGGTGTTTCGGCCCCGCGAACAACTCGTAGTGATGCGTGACCGACTCTTTGGGGGCCAGCACCACTTTGGCCGAATCGAGTTGCACGCTCAGATCGGTCTGCGATTTGTCGCTCGGAGTCTCGAGCAGCATGGGCATGCTGCGCTCGATTGTCCGCTTCTTGAGCTGGTCGTCGGTCGGCAGAACGAGCGCGGCGAAGTATTGGACGTCGACGCCGATGTACTTGATCGGGCTCTTCCATTCCTCGACTTTGTTTTTCTCTTCGTCCGCGAGGACCTGGCTCGCGGTTTTTGTCTGAGCGTTGATCGTTCCGTTCGGCTGCAGAAAGCCCAGTTTGAGGTCCCGAAACTTTCGCGCGTTCGCCGCGTCTTCCAAGGGTAGTCCGACGGGCCCTTGCAGCGTGTAAGTCACCGACCGTTCTGCGGCTTGCGTGTTGGTCATCGTGACGTCGAGATGCACGAGATAACCCGTCGTAGTGCTGTCGCGCACCTCGCGTGCTGCGCGGGACGATCCCTCTCCCCCTTTGATCGATTCCACGGAGTAGCGCTTCTCAATGATCAACTTGCCGTCGGGAGATGGATATCGAAATGTGACCGCGGAGTTCACGCCAGGATGGTCCGGATCAGCAGTGACTTGAGCGACATCCCAGTCACGGGCCGAAAGGCCGCTCGAATCTTTGGGAAACTGCGCGTCGACCTCCGGCACAGCGGTGTTAAATGTCGTCTGCGCCAGCGAGACGTTGCGTTCGGCTAGCTTGAATCTCTCGTCTGCGGCTTTCAGCGCGGTCCGGTCGCTTTCGATTTCGGCCGCCAGTTCGCCTGGATGAGCGGAACTCTCCGCCGCGTGTAGTTTCTCGGCGGCCACTTCCCGCTCGGATTGTGCCAGTTTGCTGTCTTGCAGCGCCTTGAGCATCCGATGATCAAGGTCGTTCCCGACAAGTTTCAACGGAATCTTTGGGTGGGTGAGTTCGCGGTAGCGGGGATCGTTGAACTCAATTCCGGCGATCGCCGCCCCTCGGGAGGTCGCCTCGAGTTGCAGAAAGTATCCGGTGTCTGGCTCGCTGCTGCCCAGGACGATGGTCTTGCGGCCGTAGGTGGGAACCTTGCCCGCCTCGGCGTTCCCTTGGGCGTTCGCATCGCCCGCGGCGACCGCTTTATCGTCACCTTTTTTAGCGCTGACGGCCGCGTGAGCGTCGGATTTTTTTGGCTCACCAGCGGTCTTTTCGGTGCCTGCCTTTTTCTTTTCGCCAGACGGAGAGACTGCCTTTGCAGCGTCGGCATCCTTTTGCGCCGCGTTTTGAGCGGCAGGCCGTTTGCGCGGGTCTATCCGCGGCACGACGAATGTATTCCAGACGATAAACATCGCCATGGAAAGCGTAAGAAACAGAATCAGATTGCGGTTCTGCATCAATCACCGACCGTCGCGAAGGCGGTCGCCCAAAAAATTATCCAAATCCGGAATTTCGTAAATCTTGGCGATCGTCTTCTCGAAGTCGTACTGGACGCGGCGGAAGGTGATTGTGGTTTTTCCCGGCTCTCCTGGACTCCGCGGTGCGCCCGACGGTGCGGGTGGCGACGGTTCATCCAGGACGATGTAGGACGCCCGGTTGTCGCTATTGCGGGGCTGGCCCACCGAGCCCACGTTGACCAGCACCTTCTGGTCACCCAGCGTGTACCTGAAATCGATCTCTTCCGGCGCGAGGAAATTCAGATCCTCGGTGAAGACGCCCGGGATGTGCGTGTGCCCTTGGAAGCAATATCGATCGACCAGGGCAAAGATCCGCTCCATCTTTCTTTGATTATAGATGTCCTCGGGGAAGACGTATTCGTTTAGCGGATTGCGGGCCGAGCCATGCACATAAAGAAACCCCGGCTCGCGATGCTGCCGTGGCAATTCTCCCAGGAATTCGCAGCGCTGCTCGTTCCCCCGCACATCGGAGTTTTCGAGCATTTTACGCGTCCAGAAAATGGCCCGTTCGGCCCCGGCATTAAATCCCTCCGGGTCGAACAAAGCTCCCTGGTCGTGGTTGCCCAAGAGACAGATTTTGCAGGACATCGCCAGGTCGATGCACTCACGCGGATTGGGACCGTACCCGACGATGTCCCCCAAGCAGTAAATCGTGTCAATTCCCTGACTTTTGATGTCGGCGAGGACGGCCTCGAACGCCTCGAGGTTCGCGTGGATGTCGCTGATAACGGCTTTCAACGAGGCTGGCTCCCCCAGTCAGGCTATGCGGACTTTACCTGCCGGCTGTGCCGAATTTACCTGCCCGGCTGTGCGGAATATGCCTGGACGGCGTGCTTGAGCGCGCGGCGGCCTCGCAGACCGGCGAGACGCAATCCGACCCCCCTCGCGGTGGCGCAAAATCAAACCGGCAGTGTAGTTTGGATCAGCCGGACGGGTCAAGCCGGGGCTCTCTCTAGGTTGCCGGAACTCCGCGCGTTGCCGACTCGACACTTTGTTCGCCCCCGGCGCGTTGACCTTAGGCAACTGTGGACTATGTTTGCGCACCCCAAACTCATCGCTCCCGGCAAAGTCTCGCAGTGTTAAGAACCGGAACGGCTCTCAACCCGGCGGGACCGACCGCAATTCAATTCTAGCGGACGGCCGGCGCTCTTGGTTTGTTCCACCGTCGTCCTCCGCAAGATCGACAACTTCACTCCGCCGGCGCGCTGAGCGACGGACGGAGCACTCGTTGCGGGGAGCGAATGACGGTGAGCAAAACGCATCATGGTTCGCTGTTGGTCGTCGACGACGACAAAAACGTCTGCCACGCGATGGCCGACTTCCTTCGGGATCGGGGGCACCGCACGGAAACCGCGTTCACCTGCATGGATGCGATCGAGCGGATGCGAGAACATCCGTTCGAGGTCGTCCTTTGCGACGTTTGCCTGCCAGACGTGGACGGATTTCATTTGCTGCAGTGGGCCGTCGAGCACAAGCCGGACACGGCCGTCATTCTGATCACCGGGTACGGCACAATTGAAAGCGCCGTCGAGGCGATCCGCATCGGAGCCTTCGATTACGTCACCAAGCCGGTGATCGACGATGAACTGAACCTGGCCATTCAGCGAGCTCTCGGGCAGCGGAAGATCGTCGAAGAGAACCGCAGTCTGCGCGCCCAGCTCGACGCAAAGTTCGGCCTGAGCAATATCATCGGACGCGACTACAAGATGTTGCGCCTGTTCGACCTGATCGAAAGCGTCGCCGACACGCGCACGACCGTTTTGATCCTGGGCGAGAGCGGCACGGGCAAGACGGTCACCGCGCGGGCCATCCACCATCTCAGTTCGCGGCGGGACAAGCCGTTCGTCGAAGTCGCCTGCGGGGCGCTCCCCGAGTCCCTCTTGGAGAGCGAACTGTTTGGTCACGTGACCGGCGCGTTCACGGGCGCCTCGCAGGATAAGGTCGGAAAGTTCCTGCTAGCGGACGGCGGCACGCTGTTTCTCGACGAAGTGGCGACCGCGTCGCCTGGCTTGCAGGTCAAATTGCTCCGCGTCTTACAGGACCACGAATTCGAACCGGTCGGCGGAAACAAAACCCACAAAGTCGATGTGCGGCTGGTGGTGGCGACCAACTGCGACCTCGAAGCGATGGTTCGCAGGGGCGAGTTTCGCGAAGACCTCTACTACCGCATCAACGTGATTTCGATCACGCAGCCGTCGTTGCGTGAACGGATTGGGGATATTCCGCTCCTGCTCGAACACTATCTGGATCACTTCCGCGCCCAGACGGGCAAGAAGATCAACGGCTTCGACGAGCAGGCCCTGCAAGCGTTGCAGCGGTATTCGTGGCCGGGCAACGTCCGCGAACTCGTCAACCTGGTCGAGCGGAGCGTCGTCTTGAGCAAAGGTTCGGTCGTCGCGCTGTCGGACCTGCCAGACGCGGTTCGCCGCGAAGAGCTGGCACGCACCGATCTGGCCAGTGTCGCCGGCGCGAACTTGAAGAGCGCGCTGGCCATGCCGGAGCGGCAGATTATCCTCGACGCGCTGGCCGCGCACGGCTGGAGCCGCCAGGAGACGGCCAGGGCCCTGGGCATCAACCGCACGACTCTGTACAAGAAGATGAAGAAGTTCGGCATCGAGTTCGAGCGGCAGATGGTCTAGCGGATTGATGCGTGCAGCGTGACAGACGGCTGGCGGCGTGAGGAGATCGACGGTCGGCCGGCTGATGTGTTCGACCCCCTTCCGGCAGACGCTGGAGCGGGGGTCGTTCTGTTTCTGCACGACTTCGATGCGCAGTCGCTGAGCGAAAGCCCGACCTTCACGGCAGAGCTTGCGCGCCACATGCTCCGCGCCGTTTGTCCGATCGCCGACCGCTGCTGGTGGACGACGGTGCCGTGTCCGGACTTCGATTCCCAAACGAGCCCGCTGCAATACGTTCGCGACTCGGTCGTCCCGTTTATCGATCGCAATTGGAGTATCGCGACGCCGAGACTTCCTCTTTTGGGAATTGGAATGGGCGGTCAAGGCGTGCTGCAACTTGCCTACCGGTGGCCGCGCGATTTCCCGATTGTCGCTGCGATCTCTCCGGCAATTGATTTCCAGAACTGGTACGGGTACGGCCTCTCGCTCGATCAGATGTTCGCATCCAAAGAGGCGGCGCGTCAGCAGACGGCCACGCTGCACATCCACCCGATGAATTGGCCCAAGCAGCAATTCCTCTGTTGTGATCCGGCCGACGAATACTGGTTCGAGGGGACCGACCGCCTCTCGATGAAACTCTCCTCGATCGGCATTCCCTTTGAGTGCGACTTGGCGACTACGGGCGGCGCGCACTCTTGGACTTATTTTGAACGGATGGCCGCGCCAGCCTTGGAATTCCTGGCAAAGTGCCTGACGGCGTCGTAGAAGAGGCTGTGTCAGCCGGCATTTGCTACCGACTGTCGCTTAATTTCGGACTTCGGTGTCGGGCGGACAACTCAACGATGGGATCTCGCGAAAGCACGGATTAGGATGAGGAGGCCCGGCAGTCGCTCTGACACGCGAATTTTGGCTCGGCGTGCGTGGTGTGACTCGACCGCTCAAGCGCGCAAATTTCGCGCCATCGGCGTCCCTTCTTCCATTCGGCTCTGGCGAGGAACCGACTGATGTGTCGCACGGCGACGATCGGGTTATTAGCGTTGGTCGTAGGCTTCGAGTGTTGGCCGGCATTCGCGGCCGAGTCCCCTCTGGAGCGAATTCCCGACACCGCCTTGGTCCTCGTGCGACTCAAGTCGCCCGAGGCAACGATCAAAAAAGTCGCTGATTTCGCCGGTCGAATCAACGACGACTACAAACCGCTCGTGACAAGCGCCGCGGGCTTGCTCGGCAACGTCATTTCCAATCCCGCTCAGGCCGGCGTCGATCGCAAGCGGGATTGGTGGCTCGTTGTCGTTGGCAAGCCCGGGCATCCGGCTGAGGTCGTGTTCGGACTTCCGGCTGCCGACGAGAACGCCATGAAACGCGCGCTCGGCAAAGGCTTCCGGTTCGTCTCGTACAAGGACTTTGTCTTCTATACGCGGAGCGAGCACGCCCTCGACGAGTTCGAAGCCCTTCGGGCCGGTCATCGGAAGTCGGCCGCATCGGCGCTCGATCGGCGATTGCGCGCCCTGTTCGACAACTGCGACTTGGCGGCTTCTTTCAACGTTCGCGAGCTGCGCCAGGTCTACCGGAACACGATCGACGAGTGGAAGCAGAAGGTCGTCAGCTTCGCCAAACAGTTCGGCGACGCCAACCCGTCCGCGCTGAGCCCCGGAGTCGACAAGGCAGCGACCGCCAAACTCTATGCCGACATGATCAGCGCACCGTTCCAGGCGCTCGAGGACGCCGAGCAATTCGCTTGCGGGATCAATCTCCCAGACAAGGGAGTCGACGGCGGGGGACATGACAGCAGGGGAGTTGGGGGCGGGGGAATTGACGTCGAGGCGTGCTTCACCGTAGCCCGGTCGACGCCCACCGATCGGTTCATCGAGCGCAATCCCCCCTCGGAAATGCAAACGCTCGGCCGCCTACCGGCGGATCACGTCGTCTACTACGGCCTGGCCGGCGACGTCTCGGCACTCATCCGATGGGGAGCAACGGCCGCTGCCACCATGCGTGCGGGAAATCAGCGCCTTCAGAAACAATATGCGGAGGCGTCCCAGGCGCTCGCCGGCCTGCACGTGAAGGGGGAGTACAATACGTTTTCGATCGGCAGCCCGAACGAAGGAGTGCTCTGGTACACGTCGGTGATCGAAGTCGATCAACCGGAAAAAATGCGCGACATCAGGCTTCAATTGCTGGAGGCCACGGCAGCCCTGACCACCACCTTCGCCAAAACGACCGTCACCGTCAAATCCCGCGCTGAACAGGTCGCTTCGCACCGGGTCGACCTGGTGACCGTCAAAATGGAAGCCGATCCCTTCAAAGACCCGGGCGGTCAGCGCACCGGCTTCATGAACCTGATGTACGGACGGGATGGCATGGTCACTCGGTTTGCGACCCTGCCCCCTCTCGTGGTGGAGTCGGTCGGCGGAGGAAAGGAGTTCTTCGACGCCCTGATGCACAGCCTGGAAACGAACAAGGGCGCCGCCCGGCAGCCCACCTGGGCCAGCGTCCGCGCTAACCTCCCGGCGCGGGCCAATGGCATCGTCCTGATTGACGTGCCTCGGTTGGGGACCGAAGTTCTCCGCGTTTTGGCCACACTGCGGTTCTTGCCCATCGAGGACGGGGCCATCGCCGAGCTAGAGCAGGATCTCCACGCGTCCTACCTCGGCATCGCATTGGCCACCGAGCCGCAAGGGATCCGCGTCAAGCTGCACATTCCCTTCGAGCAAGCCAAGGGGATCTCGCGATTGATCGAATTCGTACGGTCGGAACTGGGTCGCCCGCGTTGAAGGAGTCTCTTCCCGTTCGTCGAGCATCTTCGGGTGAAGCAACCGGCGCGCGCAAGGAGAGACGGGAGTCCTCTTCCCTTGTCCCTCAACTCGTTCGCCGTAGGACCATGATTGTCAGGTCATCGGACCGCGCGTGGCCCGCTTGAAAATCCGCGAGGTCCTGCAGGATCGCCGCCAACAGGGCATTGGGCGAAAGCGCCGCGCGACGTGCCACGAGTTCTCTGAGTCTCTTGGCTCCGTAGAGTTCCCGTGCAGGATTAAACGCCTCCGATAAACCGTCGGTGTAGAGGACCAGGCTGTCTCCCCGAGCCAGTCTTCGGCTGTGCGAGGGATATTCACCGTCACAGAGAACGCCGACCGGCAAACCCGTCGATTCAATGTGTTTGACTTCGCCGTTCGAGACCCACAGGGGAGGACAATGGCCCGCGTTGCACATTTCGACGTTCCCCTGCCCGTCCAGGTGGCCGCAGACCAAGGTGGCGAAATGGCAAGTGGGATTACCCTGGCAAAAGATACGATTTGCTTTGCCGACCAACTCCGTGACCGACGCCGTCGCCAGCGACAGGCTGCGAAAAATCGCATGGAGCTGCGCCATGAGCATCGAAGCCGCGACCCCCTTGCCGGAAACATCGCCCAGCATGAACAACCCAGCCCCGCCCTCCAGAGGCAGGACGTCGCAGTAATCACCGCTGACCGGTCCGACCGGCCGATAGCAATACGCCATGGTCCAGCCAGCGATTTCCAGCTCAGCCGGCGGTAACAGCCCCTGCTGCACCTCAAGCGCCAAATCCAGATCGCGTTCCAGGGCGCGCCGCTCGGAGGGCGACAAGTGATCCAGGCAATTCCTCGTCAACGGGTCGAGCAGAAGCCGATCGTTCTCGATTGTGTCGTGGCACGTTTCACAAATGCCGAAAGTGCCGGCTTCCATCCGTTCGAGAGCGGCATCGATCTCGCCCAACAATTCCTGAAACTTCGCAAGCGGGGCCTGCGGAAGAACAGCCTCAAGCCGATTGCGCCGCGCGAGCAGTTGGTTCCGAAGTGCGTCGTCCCGGATCGGATTTTGCGGTTGCTGCTGACTGACTCCCGCCGACATCATTTTCCCCCTCATCTCGAACAATCGCATCGCGGGGATGGCATCCCACGGCATTGCATCCGATTCTGCCTCTTTGCCCTCAGTCGCAGTTCATCTTATGGAGACTGGCCCCAACGGCCTATCAGAATCTTGCTCTGCAATTCGGATTTGGGTGGCCACCGGGTAGGCAGGACCGACGCCTAATAGGTTCCTGACACCTTTTGTGGCCCTGTAAAAAGTGGCCCTGCCGCCACGGCGAGCCCTCGGGTAACGAACCTTTGATGCAAGGCTCGTCGTCAACCTTCATACTGCTTTAGGAACGCTGCTTTCTTTTTCCACGCGGCGGCCCGGGCGGTCCAGGCCGGCGATGGGGCCGAGTCAAGCCAAGGAGGATCCGCTTGCGCCTGGATAAGGGCCTCCTCGAATGCTGTCCGACCCGCCTTGCTGCGAATCTTCGGGTCGGCGCCGTTTTTTAAGAGCAGCTCAACGATGTCCAGTCGCTTGGGATCGGCGTCCATCAGAGCCGTGTGACCGTCGTTGCCCTGAAGATTCAGGTTGCATCCGGCTTCGATCAGTGCTTGCACGAGTTCCATGTATCCGCGATTCGCCGCGAACATGGCTGGCGTCGTCCCACCTTCGTCGCGCGTGTCGACGTCGGCGCCGCCGGCGATCAGTTGGCGAAGCACGAGCAAGTCGCCCTGCATGGCTGCCCAGATGATGGCACTCGTCAACTGCGGGATGCCGCCCAGGAGCCCGCGGGCTTGCAAGCTCACGTCGGCGCCCTGTTCGATGAGGAGCAGAGCCACGTCCGTCTTCCGGCAACGGATCGCAGCGATCAAAGGGGTCCAGTCATATTTGTTCCTGCAGTTGATATCCTCGCCCTTCGCAAGCAGCTTCTTGATCTTGTCGATGTCGCCAGACTCGGCCGCCTTAAACAGCGGTGAAGTGCGTTTGCGCGGCGGGGTCTTCACTCCGTCGTCGATCTGTTCGATCGTGACGGTGCACTTTTCGATGATCGTTGGGAAAGGGCTGACTGTGATCCCCGTCTGCTCGGCGTAGTCGTCGAAGCCCCCTTCGCCGATGCCGTCGCTCCACTGTCCCTGCGTCTCGTCCGCAAGCGCCTTGAGCTCGCCTTTCTTCAGCTTGCGGTGACAGTGGTACTCGGTCACGACCCGCAGCCGCTTCGTCACGGAGTCGTAAGCAATCTTCACAGCACCGCCCGTGAGGCCGATTTCGTCCAACTCGCCGCCAAGGTAGTCCGAGCAAACGTCGTCACCGGCGACAAGACCGTCGAGCTTCTTGAGTTGCTCCGCGTCTGTGACCGGGTTGTCCGAGGAATCAAACGCGGTGGCAGGTCCGGAAATGATGATTCTCATCGTAGGGTCTTGTTTCAGTCGAAGGGGAGCAACGTTAAGAGATTGTTGACGGACTCGGTCAATTTTTTCCAATCCGCTCACCAGGGCGAGCCCTCGGGACGGGTCCGATATTCTGGATCTTTTGAGGCCGTCATCACAGCGTCTCGACCTGCGGCAAAAATCGCCACGGGAGAAGTTGGCGTCGTCGCTGGCTGCAAGAATCCAGGCAGCGGCGTCCCAATCCGTGCGCGGCTCAAGAGCGCACGGATGGCCGCGCCAGCCTTGGAATTCCTGGCAAATAGCCTGACGGCGGCGGCGTAGGGCAGGCTGTGCCTGCCGGCATTTACGGGCAACATGCAAGCGACGGCATTGACGGCGGCAGGCACAGCCTGCCCTACGTCGTTACGGCCCCGCGTTCTGGAGCTGCTGCACGCATTCGGTCGTCACGTCGACCGGCCGGGCCCCGTCGGGCGGAGCGTATTCGAATTGATGCTCGTCCATCGGCCCGTTGATGACGATGTCGAGCAGGTCCAGTTCGACGAGGGGCTCGACCTGCGAGCCACGGTGTTTCAGGAAGGCAATGCGCCTGGGGAAAAGCAGCTCCGGCTCGAGATAGATACGCACCGAATCGGGCACGTGCTCGGGAAGATGCTGCTTGCTCATCTTGTCCAATAGCTCCTTGCGGCGAGCGTCCTTCCACGCTCCTGCGAGGACCGTAAACTTCTTGCCGTTGATCTGCTCCTGGGTGACCGATTCGAATTTCACCCACCGGTCGAGCGAGGCCAACAGCGCCGGCAACCCGCCCAGACCAAGCTCGACAGTCGAGAAGTTGATCTGGCCGTTGGTCTTGGAAGCGTTCAAGATCTGTGACACGTCCCGGCGAGTGATCCGCTTCTCCTTCCCCACCTGGTAGTTGGCCCAAAGGATCGTTCCATCACACACTTCCAGCAGAGTCCCGTCGACGCGGCTGTCGGGATCTTCGGAAACGACATTCAATTCGAGACGCAGTCGCAGATCGGTTCCTTGAAGGTAGGACCCTTCAAGCCGAAATTTGCGTCCGCCGATTGCCACGCGCTCGACGATTCGTGCCCGAATCGATTGCACGTCGTTGGGGGACTGTTTCTCCCGGTTCCCGGTCAGCCGCTCGCGGGCCATCCGCAGGAGCTCGCCGGGATCGGTCGGAAGGGGAACCGCCTGAGGGGGTGTCCGGGTCGGAGACTTGACGGCTGCCGCCGGAGCACTGGTTGCGGCAGAAGCAGCCGCAGGACCGGCAGGTGCTGCCGGAGTCTGCGGTGCGGCCAAGGGCTTTTGAGGGGGCTTAGCGGCCGGTTTTGAGACCGTCTTAGCTGTGCTGCCTGCCGGCGTTTCCCCGAGAGCCCAATCTGGCCGCCCCCAACTGAGGGCGGCGACGAGCATCAGGACGACTGGCAGATTGGGGCGACTATTCATGTTTTTCGGAAAATATGGGATTTGCCAAAGATTCCGGCACTCAGAGTCCGAAAACACAATAGTCCGCCGTTCGCGGGGAAG
>DASZIA010000101.1:0-19286 GCA_035949535.1 Planctomycetaceae bacterium
GCGTCGCTCGCAGAATCGTGGAACTCCAAGCTCACTGACAACCTGCGCGTCGGCCTGGCGGCATCGGTCACCGTCATTGCCACGCACTATCTCTGCGCGGGTTGGCTGCTGGCTTGAGCGTCGTTGGCCGGCAAGCTTTCCAGTGAATCGCTGGCCGAAGGGATTCTTGCGAATCGCTCGGTGCCCTTGAGGCGTCGTCCGAGCGCTCGAAGCCAGCCGTAACGCTCCTCGGGCAGTGAATGCGGAGGAGTCCCGATGCCGACATGGCTCAACCGGGCATATGACTTGGCGAGCGCCGCCAAATAGGCGTCGTAAATTGCCAATCCCGCGGGGCCCACTTCATAGAACTTGAAGAGTCGCGCCCGCCGGCCTGGCAGCAAACGCAGTCCGTGGAAATGATAGAACACCGGGTCGAGCCGCGCGCCGCTCTGCTCCGCGAAATACCGGACATTCCACGGGGCGAGCGTTTTCTCGACCTGTCGCACGACGTGCACGCTGTCGCCAAAGAGCGCGGGCCATTGGTCGAGATAGACCTGATCGCCAAACTTTCCATTCTCGTAACGGGCGAAGCACCACTCGAGGCAGCGCTCTTGCCACCAACGCATGACCTCTCGGGCGCGATCCGAACGGTCGAACGTCAAGAACTGAACGCAAAAGCGGCCGCTGTCGTGCGAACGATCGTACTCGGGTGCGTACGCGTGTTCGGTAATGAGCACGTGCTTCCCTGATTGGTCGAGTTCGGCAAGCAAGATTCGCGGATCGGCCAGAAAGAACAGGTCGGCGTCGACGTAAGTCGCGCGGAGTGCCGAGGGGTCGCGATCGAAAACCGCCTTGGCGGTGAAGGGCGTCAGCGTCCAGCAGTATTCCGCGCGTGTGCGGCCCGCCTTCACCGCCAACAGCTCGGGCGATTCGATCGACGAGAGCGAAATGACGTCCACGTCGGGTAGCGAGAGCTGCTTGAGGTGCCGCTCAACATCTTGGTCAATCGCCACCACCCACAAGCGAAACGGCCTGGCCCGCGCGACGAGCGATTGATACAGGGCCAGGCCGATCGGGAGGAAGGAGTCGTCAAACAGCGTGACGAAATGCTCGCGGCGGACCTCGGCCGGAGCGTGACTCGCCTGATCGTCACTCACGTCGACGCGCCTTCTGCCCGCGGATGTCTGGCGCTCGCCCATTCGGCGAGCGCCGTAATCACGCGGTCGACGTCGGCGTCCGCGAGCTGCGGAAAGATCGGCAGGCTTACGATCTCATGGCAGAGCCGTTCAGTCTGCGGCAGCTCGCCGAAACTCAGTCGCCGATCGCTGTAGCCCGGCTGCCGATGCACCGGAACGGGATAGTGAATGCCTGTCAAAATCGAGCGGCTGGCCAGAAAGTCGCAAAGGCTGTCCCGTTCGGGCGTGCGGATCACGTACTGATGAAACACGTGCTCGACGCCGGCGGCGGTCGTCGGCAAGCCGAGGCCGAGCCGCGCCAGGCCGGCCGAATACCGCGCGGCTATCGCGCGTCGGCGACTGTTGTCGGCATCCAATTGGGCCAGCTTGACGCTGAGTATCGCCGCCTGCAGCGGATCGAGACGGGAATTTAGACCCGGGAACGCGCTCACATATCGCTGCTGCCAGCCATATTCACGAAGCGCGAGCAGTCGTTTGTGAAGTTGTGAATCGTTCGTGGCAACGAGCCCGCCGTCGCCGATTGCGCCGAGATTCTTGGTGGGATAGAAGCTAAACGCAGCAAGATCTCCGTATGTTCCGGTCCGGTGGCCGCCAATCCGCGCGCCGTGTGACTGGGCGCAATCTTCGATCACCTTCAGATCGTATCGTCGGGCAACGTCCAGAATCGCCGGCATGTCGGCCGGGTGTCCGTAGAGATGGACCGGGATCACGGCCGCGATTCGACAGCCGTCAATTTCGCGCTGACTTTTGATGACGGAGTCTACCGCGTCGGCCGTGATCGTGTACGTCGTCGGGTCGACATCGATCAACACGGGCCGCCCTCCGGCCCGTTCGATGGCCGCGACAGTGGCGACCGCGGTGTGCGAGGGAGCGATGACGGCCTTTCCCGCGCCGATTTCGAGAGCCCGCAGAGTCAACTCGACGGCGTCGGTTCCGCTGGCAACGCCCACGGCATGCTTTACGCCCAGGTAGGCGGCGAACTCATTCTCAAAACTCGCGACCGTGTCTCCGAGGATGTAGCGGCCACTTTCGAGAACTCGGGCGATGGCGGCGTCGATCGCCGGCTTTTGCGCTCGGTATGCGGCGCCTGGGTTGGCCTGGGGAATCACGGGTCCGTCGGTCATCGAGTTAGCGGTAATGGTCGAGATTGGTACGGAAGAAATCGAGCGTGCGTTTGAAACCGTCGCGCAACGAGACTGCCGGCCGCCAGCCCAGCGTCTTGCGAATCAGCGCATCGTCCGCGTAATAGTCGCCGATGTCGATCCGTTTGCGGTCGGTGGGGAATTCGCGCTGCTCGAAGTGGCCGGCGCCGTTAAGTCCGATGAGCAGCCGCGCCAAGTCGACGAGCGACGTGACTTCGCCCCCGCCCAGGTTGAAGACTTGACCGGCCGCCTCGGGCCGCACGGCCGCAAGCAAGAGG
Organism: Planctomycetaceae bacterium; assembly: GCA_035949535.1. Classification (GTDB taxonomy): domain Bacteria; phylum Planctomycetota; class Planctomycetia; order Planctomycetales; family Planctomycetaceae; genus DASPSM01. The sequence goes on from DASZIA010000101.1 coordinate 2,596, forward strand.
GCGTCGACACAGTCGTCGACGTAGGTGAAGTCGCGGAGCTGTTGGCCTCCCCAAACCTCGAACGACTTGCCCTCGAGGAGCAGGCGAATCCAGACGCCCACAAACGTTTGCCGCGCGTCCTTGATTCGCATCCGCGGTCCGTAGGTGTTTGTCAGTCGCAAGACGCACGCCGGCAACTCGTAGACGTCATTGTACAGACGGTGATAAAACTCGCCCGCCAGCTTGTTGATGCCGTTGACGTCGACGGGACGCAGCGGATGCCGTTCGTCGACGGGCAGCCGTTCGGGCCGGCCGTAGATTTGGCGCGTGCTGGCAAACACAATCCGCGCGGTCGGGTTGAATTGCCGGCAGGTCTCGAGAATCGAGAGCTGGGCGCGGCAATTGATCTCGAGGTCGGTGAAGGGATCCTCCATCGAATCGAGATGACTGGTCTGTCCCGCCAGGTTGAACAGGAAATCCTGTCCGGCCAAATGTGTGCGGAGACTGTAGGGATCGCGGACGTCGGAAATATTGACGCGGACGCGATCGTCCAAGCCGTCAATATTGAAGCGGTTGCCGCCGTACTCGGGCACGAGGCTGTCGACCAGCGTGACTTCGGCTCCCAATTCGACGAGCCGCCGCGCGAGGTTCGAGCCGATAAAGCCGAGTCCGCCCGTGATCAGGACCTTCGCCCGCGAAAAGCGGCCGAAGTCAGACTCTGCAGGGCGGCTATCATCCACGTGCAACTCGCAATCGCTCGACTAACATTGCCCGAACTAACTTTGTGCCGGGGGCGGGCCCTTCAACACGCGGCGGGCGATCGACCGCAATCCGTGGAGGCCGATTTGCAAGCGGTGTCCCGCCTCGCTCAGTCGCAGTTTCTTACGCAGGATTCGCTCTGACTCGCGGGCCAATTCGGCAAACACTGGCTCGGCGGTCGCCACGCCCGCGCGGCGAGCGAGATCGAGAGCGAAACCGTGCTGCTCGCGAGTTGCCGCAATCACCCAGCCGAGCAGCCAGTCCCGCTTGGTGAACGGCCCGCTCCCGTGGAACGTATTCAAGTAGGTCATTTCGCCCCAGCCCGGGGATGTCCGCAGAACCCTTGAAAGCAGGCCCGTTCGGCCGTCTTCCAAGCGTCCCGCCTCCTCGGGCGACATTCTCAGCGTACCACGGATGTCGAGGTCGCACAGCCAAAACTCGGGACGATCCATCGCCGCCAGCACCGCCGCCAGCTTGTCTTCCCCTTCGTAGGCGTTGATGATCCCCGGTTCGAACTCGACTGCCAGCGTTCGCAGGCACAGTCTTTCCCCCAAGCTTTGAAACAGGCGCAGATCGGTTCCCTGGGAATCGCTTTTGAACCAGTCGACCCGAGAAACGCCCGCGTCTTGCAGAGCCTTTTGTAGCCCGACGCAGGGAACGCGCACCGTTCGCTCAACATCGAATAGCCGGGCAAAACTCCAATCGCCGAGGGCGGCGGCGTCGGGACGCAGCCGGCTCGAACAATAAGGCGAGCGGGTCAGGTGAAATTCCGCTTCGGTCACGTCGTCGGCCGCGGCAGCGGCCGGAACGATGTGCAGGCGGCGGTATCCGGACGTCTCGGCGTGCACCGCTTGCATGGCCCGCGTATCGGGATCGAAGGCAATGCAGATGGAATAGGGGGCCAGTGCCCGCCACTTGGCGTTCGTCCCCCCCGACGCACCGACCTCGATCAGCACGGGAGGTTCCGCGGTTAGTTCGGGGCCAGACAGAATTCGGTCGACGAGCTCCAAGGTGCGTCTCTCAGGCAGAATCGCGACGCTCGAAGATCACACCCGTATCCCGGGCCCGCGACCCGTCAACCGAGATCGTCCCGGCCAGGGCGCCGAACTCCTCCACCATTCGATAGTGTGGCAAGAAGTGGCCCAGCACACGCTCGCGATTGAGGATCCAGGCGGGATAGCTCACGGGAAAGCCGTAGATCGACGCCGGCACGCTCTGCACCGTCAGGCGATCGTCCTTCTCCCAGAGCGGAGTGCGATCAAGAATCACATGCGCGAGACGAGCCTCGGCCACCTCGCTCAGCATTGAGTGGGGATCTTCGACATAAGGCAGCACTCCCGACAGGATCGCCACGCCGACGGGCTCAGCAGCCAGGCATGACCGCAAGTCGCGGAAAAACCGCAGCTGCTCACTCTGAAAATGCTTGAGGCCGCAATCGACGAAAGCCGGCTGCTCAACCACGTTCCAACGCAAGGATGCGGTGCCCTCCAGTAGCGCTCGGCACTGAAAGTAGGTGCTTCCCAGTGCACCGCCGATATCGACGACGTTGAGCACGCCGCCCTTGTGAAGCGCGGCTCGCAGGAGCCCGACGAGCAGCGGATACGAATGCTCGACTTTCTCGAACAGCACCGAGTCGCGTTCGTAGGCCGCTTCACCGCGGACGACTTTGAGCTGCGCCTGCTTGACTCGCTCGACGATCGCGCCAACGTCGTATCCGTCGGAATGCTGGCGCGCATCGGCCCAGTTGGCAAAATTCCCGGAATAGCTCACCGCACCATTGGGGGAAATACTACGAAGCACCCGACGAAGATGCGGCGGAATCCAGTCGGCCAGCCAGTGCGTCAATTCGGCTCTCATCGGAAAATCAACGGAAGATCGCTGCCAAATGAATCGGCGGCGCTAGAAAACGAGCCAAAATCTACGATAGCCCGCGTGTTTTGCCCCAGCAAGCGGCCGCTTTCCCGAGCTTGTTACAGCCGGCGCTCCTCCTAAGTCGTCGGATAATTCCTGTCCTCATCGTCCGGTGCAGGGGGCAACCTCACGATATGTCTCGCAGCTTGCGGATTTGGCGAAATTTGCGCTGAGTTCTCCGTTGAAGTTGTTCAAGCACCATGTATATTGGGCGATTCAGGTGGATTCTATCGATTAGATCGATTTCACCGACGATGCGGACTTGCCGGATTAGCGAGACCGGGAGAAGAGCTTACGGGCGGGGCTTGGCCAAGAAGTCGGTGTCATGGGCTGGGAGGGACACGCTTCATTCCGCACGAGGTCGCTGCTGAGTTGCAGGTCGCACGGATAGAGAGTGCTTCAGCGTTTCCACGAACCAGATTGCTTCAGCTAAGGAGGGGAGTTCGGATGATCAAGTCGAGATGGTTCTGCGGCCTGGCCTTGAGCGCGGCTTTGGCGTTCGCGACGAATCAAGCCGTCGCACGTCACTACCACTCACACGGCTCCTACGGGAGCTGCGGTTCCTCGGGTGGCTCGTACGGCTCTTACGGATCGTCGGGAGGTTCGCACGGCTCGCATGGTTCCCATGGCTCGAGTGGGGGCTCTTCGGGATCGCATGGTTCTAGTGGCGGCTCTTGGGGGTCGCACGGTTCTAGCGGAGGAAGCTCCGGCGGTTCGTACGGTTCCTATGGCAGTTCGGGCGGAATGAGGACGACAAGCGTCGAGACGCCTGCGACGGTGATGGCATCGTCCGACGATCGCGGCCATCTGACGCTAAACGTACCCGCCGACTCCATCGTTTACCTTTGCGACCAGCCGATGACAATTACTGGCCCGGTGCGCGAGTATGTCATTCCCGGACTTCAGCTCGGACGTGAGTACCGCTACCCGGTGCGCGTCGAAGTGACGCGAGCGGGTCAGTTGTATCGCGCCACGGCAGAGCCGCGGATTCGGGCCGGGCAACAGATGAGCCTTGCCTTCAACGACGCTGCTGCCAAACAGCAGTCCGTTGTCGCCAGCAAATAACGGCGCTCTCGGGCAGTTTGTCCGTCGACCGCTCCTTGCTGAAAGATTCGGGAAGGGAAGCTGCTGCCGGCTTCCCTTCCCTCTTTGCTTTTTTCGCTTCACGATGACTGCGCTTCGCTCGGGCCTGCGGCGCAGGACTTGTTTGGGCCCCGGCACATGTCCACAAAGCGCGCCTTACTCTCCCCGACCGCGCCGGCCGTCCGATCCGAGGTCCTCCGCTTCGTTCGCCGGTGGGGACGTCGCGTCGGATTCCTGCTGGTCAACGTCTGGCTGGTTTATCATCTCTCGGCAATCGTCTTGGCTCCCTGGTCTGTTCCTCCGGCTTCGCGCCTCATCCAGAATGCCTGGCGGGCTGTGAGAGCCTATGATCAGGCCCTGTTTTTGAATCACGGCTACCACTATTTCGCTCCCGAGCCGGGCAACAGCACGCTCGTCGCCTACGTCTTGGAGATGCCCGACGGATCGCTGCAAACCGGCCGGATCCCCAACCGTGACATCCGGCCACGGCTGTTGTATCACCGTCATTTCATGCTGACCGAGGCGCTGGCTTCCGACGACCTTTCGCCGCCGGTCCGCAAAGAACTGGTGCTGGCGATGGCGCGGGAACTGCGCCGCGAATATCACGCGCGGCGAGTGACCCTGTCGCGGGTCACGCACCGGCTCCCCAACATGGAGTTTGTCCGCGCCGGCGGCGCGCTCGACGACCCGGAAAGCTATACCGAAGAGCCGCTGGGAACGTTTTCATCCGACGAACTGTGATCCGAACGTAATGCACGTCGCTCCGCGCCCTCTTACTTCGCACAAGCGGCTGATTCCAGCCACCGTCCGCAGCAGCGCACGGCGAGGGTGGGAATCGCTGTCTCATCCGTGGCGGCGCTTTTGGTTCGAGCCGGCCGACCCGACTCCGCTCGCGGTGATGCGAATTTTGTTCGGAGCGATGCTGCTCTACACGCACCTGGTGTGGGGGCTGAACCTGGAGGGTTTTTTCGGTCCCGAAGGTTGGCAGGGCACGACCCTGGTGCGCGCGCTGCAAGCCGAGCAGTGCGCCTGGTCATTTTGGTGGTGGATCCCGCAGCCGTGGCACGTCACCGCGCACTACCTCTGCCTGCTGGTCCTGGCGCTTTTCATGCTGGGCGTGTTCACGCCCGTGACCTCAGTGCTGGCCTATCTGATCACGATTTCGTACTCGAGCCGAGCGCCGATCGCCAACTACGGCCTGGATCAAATCAACGGACTGGCAGCTCTGTACCTGGCGATCGGCCCCAGCGGACGCGCGTTGTCGATCGACCGGGTCTGGCAGCGCTTCCGTGCCGCCCGCAAACAATTGGCCAAGGGGCTCGAGCCGGGGGTTGCTCCCGTCGAAGCGTCGCCGCGCGCCAATCTGGCCTTGCGGCTCATTCAAGTGCATTTGTGCGTGATCTATGTGTTTGCCTGTCTGTCGAAACTGCAGGGTGAGAGCTGGTGGAACGGCACGGCGATCTGGCAGGCGGTCTCAAATCTTGAATATCAGTCGCGCGACATGACCTGGCTGGCCTGGTATCCCTGGCTGGTCAATCTGCTCACGCATGTGACGATCGCCTGGGAAATGACCTTCTGGGCCCTCGTTTGGCGACCCACGCTGCGGCCCTTTGTGCTGTTGATGGGCACGGCCATTCATCTGGGGATCGGCGCCTTTATGGGCATGTGGACCTTTGGACTGGCCGCGATCTTCGCTTACGTCGCGTTTCTTCCGGGGAAACAAATGTCCGCCGTTCTCGGCCGAGTGGCGGATCGAATCGGCCGGATTCTGCGGTCTTGCCACTTAGCGCCGGGCCCATCGGGAAACACTCTCGCACGAGCCACGTGGTTCGCGCTCGGCCTCGACACGAGTTCCGACGCTGTGCCGGCCGCGGTATCGCCTGGGGTGGTGCTGGGCGAAGTGTCGGCTGCGGGCGAAAGTCCAGTGTCCGTTGAGACCGTGGGCGAGGCCGCCGCGCCAACTGGAGGCGCGTCGATTGCTGCGGGATTGGTGCCCACCGAAACCCTTGCGTCGCCGGGCCGACGCAAAGTGTTCCCCGCTCGGCCCTGCCTCCTTTTGGTCGAAGGCCGCTTGAAGCGGCAAGCCGAAGTGCAGGAGTATTTTCTCAAACACGGTTTTCGCTGCCACGTCGCTTCCGAGCTCTATCAGGCTCGTTCGATGCTTTCCGTCATCGATTTTGACGCCCTGGTGGTCACGGCTTCCTGGTTTCCCGCAGACGAGCTGGCCGCCTTCCATGACGGCTTGATCGGCGGCGGTTCAGCGCTCCCAGCAAGCGTGTTTCTGGTGGGAGTCGGTCACGGGCAGACTCCTCATAACTTCCAGGAGACGCCGCGACATCGCGTGCTCGTTGGCAGCTTGAGTTTGCGTGAACTGCGGCTGCTCGTGCTCGAAGTGCTGGGATTGACGGAAGAATCGCTGCAGCCGGCTCGCCACTCCCGCTCGAGGAACGGTCATCGCCCAACGACCGCGCCCGACTCGCAACCGAGTGTTGAAGAGACGCCGTCAGCAGCACCGCTCGATATTCCCTCCGCGTCCGGCGGAAATGGATCGCTCCCATGACCCGCACTCGTTCGTCGCGAAACCAACTAATGCCCGCTTTCTGGGTGGCACTGGCGGCTTGTCCGCCAGTGTTCTGTTTTGAAACGCGCGAAGAAGACACTGGCGGACAAGCCGCCAGTGCCACCCAGAGTCCACCGAACCCGCCCTTTTGCCGCGGAGGCTCGCGTCCGTCGATTGCCGCTTCTTGTCTCATGTGTGCCCTTTTAGTTTCTGGTTGTGCCGAATCGCCTGAGTCGCCGGAGGTGCTGGTTGCGCGCGGCCACCTGATGGAGAGTCGCGGCAAGCTGGACGACGCGGTCGACGCCTACACGAGGGCCCTCGCCCGGCGGCCGGACGATGCCACAATCTACTACGACCGCGGCGTAGCGCTGGGGCGGCTGCGTCGCTGGGACGACGCCATCGCCGACTACACGCGGGCCATCGAACTCGATCCGGGGATGGCCAGAGCCTACAACAACCGGGCCGCCGCCTACGCCCAGGAACGGCGTTTCGACGCGGCCGTTGCCGATTTCACCAAAACCATCTCGCTCGATTCGAAGAGCGCGCTGGCTTATCGCAACCGCGGCCTGGCCTATCACGACCTGGGGCAGATTGCCCCTTCGATCGAGGACTATACGGTGGCGATCCGCCTCGACCCAAACGATTTCGAGAGCAGATTCGAACGGGGCAACGTCTATCTCGACGCCGCCGATTATCAGAAAGCGATCGCCGATTACGATCAGGCCATCGCCCTCGATTCGAAGCGAGCCTCGGCCTGGCTCAACCGCGGCGAGGCGCACCGGCGATTGGGTCACGCAAAAGAGTCGCAGGCCGACATCGCCGAAGCACGGCGGCTCGACCCCAACCAGAAGCCGACCGAACTGGCGCACGCCACTCCGGAGAAGGCTCTTCTTGCTCCGCCGGTGACATCTTCCGATGCGTCGTTGCGGCAGGAGCGAGCCGTCGCCGTCGCCGTCGATTTCCTGAAATCGCGGGGTTACGAGGTCGAGAAGTCGGCCGCCGCGGATCTCTTCCCGCTCGCCGCTCGTAAGGGAAAGGCAGACCACAAAACCCTGGTGCGCGTGCAATCACCGGCCGACGGCGAGCCGCTCCGCTTTACTCGCGACGATCTTGACCAGATTGCCCATCGCAGTGAGCCGACCGCACTGGTTGTCGTCGGCAAAATCACTTCATCCGACGTTCCAGGCCAACCCTTCACCGGCGGCACTGTGATCAAGTTCGTCGAGAACTGGAACGCGGTGCGCGACAAGCTCGTTCCGGTCGTGTTCGAGTTTCCCCTACGCTAGCTACCCGAACTGTTTCGCGATCACCCAGTCGCGTAGCCGATCGGGCAGTTTCGAGAGCAGCAGAAACTGCCAGCGCATCCCGCCAACCACATATCGCGTCTTGGGCCGGCGTGCAGTCAATGCGTGGGCCACTGCCCGGGCCACAACGTCGGGCGGTTGTGCCGCGGCTCTCATGTCGGTTGCCGTTTTCAGGCGGTTAAAGAACGGCCCATAGTGCACGCGGCCCTCTTCAGTCATGGCGGCGAATGCCGCGTCAGCAGCAGCGTCTGTGGTCGAAAGAATCGGCGTGTTTATGAGGGCAGGTTCGATGCAAGCCACATGCATGTTCCACGGACGCAGCTCTTGCCGCAGCGCGTCGGACACGGCTTCGATGCCGAATTTCGAGACTGAGTACGGCGAGAGGAGCGGAATGCTCAGCCGGCCGGCCAGCGAGGAGATGTAAACAATTCGGCCAGTCGCCTTTCGCAAGAGCGGCAGGCAGGCCTGTGTGACCGCCACGTGGCCGATCAAGTTCACCTCGAGTTGGTGCCGCAGCCGATCGATCGGCACGAATTCCACAGGCCCAACGACGCCAATGCCTGCGTTGTTGACGAGACCCGCCAAACCTCGCTGGCCGACTTCCGCGGCAATCGTTTCGGCTGCGGCGGCGATCGCGTCGACCTTGGTGATGTCGAGCACGATCGGCGTCACACGCTCGAGCCGACTTTGCTCGACGTGTGCGCGTTGCGTTTCGTCGAGCACGCCGGCAAAGACGCGCCAGCCCGATTCCGAAAGTCGCTTAGCACACGCTTCGCCAATGCCCGATCCAGCACCAGTCACCAACGCGGCAGGTGCAGCCTCGCGGTTCACAAGAGTGGTCGCCGGCATAGGGCTGCCCGCCTAGGATTCGTCATAAGCCTTCTTCAGCCATCCCAGAAGTTCCTTGTTGATCTCCGCAGGCTTGGAAAGGCGCACTCTGTGGCTGACCATGGTGTTGAAGCTGCCTGAGGCCTCAAGCCGCCCCGTCGGCTCGGCGCTCTTCAGGTTGATTCCCACATCGAGGCGGGTCGCCGTAGAAGGCTGAAGAATGGCAAACTGCTTGTTTCGACGCAGGCTGACATAGGCCTTCTTGGGCGATACCTCGACATCCTTTCCGAAACCCTGAATCTTGGCCAGCAGCTGGTCGTAAAGCGGCCGCAGCACGGCCTTGGCCCCGGCATACTGCGCGTCTACAAGTGCGCCGGTGTCGCCGGCCGTGTGACTGTCCGACTGCAAGGCTTGCAACGCAATCATGTTGGCAAAGCCGTGCGTCAGTCCGTGTTTTTCTTTGAGCAGCGTCATGAATTCCTTGTGTTTGGAGAGCTTGCTCGCGCGGACAATGGCCAGCCATTCTTCGAGCGATTTCCCGGTCTTGCCGGCCATGCCCGCGATCATCGCGGCTTTCATTGCTTCGGGCGATTTGGCCATCAGTGACTTCTCTGGAAGATTGCGGTCGACATTTCCCGATGAATTCCCACTCGGCGCTGGCGAATGCTGCGCTGCGAGACTACGCCAATCGGATCGGTGAATCAATGACCTTCCGCCCCGAAACTGATCGCTCCAAGGCGACAACTTAACCGCCTTGGAGATCCAACCTCACTAGGCTGGACCTCCAAGGCTGATTTAACGATCAAGAAATGCAAAACGCGGCAGCGATTCGATCACGCAAGCCTACTTTGCCGCGCACTTGGGAAGACACTTCAGACAGGTCGGCACGACGCAGACCGGAGTCACGGCGACCTTCACGTCCACGGTCTTCGGGACCAGTTGACGGACCGGGACTTGGACGTCGTGGATTTCCCGAACGGGAACGCAAACCGTCTCCTTGCAGATCCGCTTCTGGGCAACCGTGCGGCAAACCGTCTCCTGATACGTTTCCGTTTTCTGTCGGGGCACCATGACCGTCTCGTTTACGGTGCGAGTTCGCTGCTCGGGAACCAGCTCACGAACCGGCACAGTCCGCGTTCGGGTCTCTTTCCGGACGAGCCTGACCGGGTATTGAAACGATTCCTCGGTCGAGACCATTTCGCGGACCTTGTCAATCCGCGTGCGGATCTCCGTCCGATGAAGAGTCACTTCGTACTCAAAGGGCACCTCCACGGGTTTTGCGACCTCAACCGTGAAGGACTCTTCCTTCTGTACCAGTTTCGGAACCCAGACCCGCTTCTTGAACACGGCCACCACTGGCGGAGCACAAAGAACGCACGGTTTGCAAGTCCCACATGGCTTGCAGGGCGCGCACGGCTTGCAAGTCGCGCACGGCTTGCAGGTCGCACACGACGTGCACACCTCCCAATGTCCCAGATCGACTGTGACGATCCGCGTGCGAGTCACAGGAACGCTGCGAAGGACGGTCCGAGTGCCGGTCTTCTTCTCGCAATAGGGAACGCTGACGGGGAACTTCTTTTCGATCTCTTTCCAAACCGGTTTGGCCACCGTGCGGGTGCCGGTTCGCATCTCGGTATACGGCACGTCGACCGTGTACGTCTCCTCGACCGTCTTCGTGACGGGCTTGAGAACCGTAAATGTTTCCTCGTGCGACCGCACTTGCGGTTCGAGAACCGTGAACGTGCGCGTCCGCTCGACGGTTTCCGGCACATGCTTGAGAACGGTCACCTCCCGTTCACGCTGTTCCTGGTGGAGCACGGTCGTTGCGACCTTTCGCGTCGCCGTCACCAATTCCGGCACGAGGACCGTCCGCTTTTCTGTCCGTATCTCCGGACCCAGTACTGGTACCGGAACCGGTACCAGAGCGGGCAGGGGCTTAACCATTGGCTCTGCAACCGGCCCAGGCTCGGGAGCCGGGGCTTTCTGTGTCACACCGTTCGACGGACCGATTACGCGACCGTCGGCGAACGCCCGGCAACTGCCCTGACCACAAATGATTGCCGCAAAAGCGATTGCAGAAACTGCGATCGTCAAAGTCTTCGACATGACGGAACCCTCCTCTCGGTTGGCATTTATGTGGATTCGGAACCCGGACGCTGCCCTCGTCCGGGGCCGATTGGTAATGTCCCAGATCGTCTGAGCGGAAAACCGGTGGATTTGTTACTCCCGGATCGTGCAATCGAGTGGTCCGACGCCTCGAGCGACCAGTTTTCTCCGAACCGCGTCTCGGTCGTCGGGGAATCGGATTCTTTATAATTTGAAGAGATCTGCAGTCCGGACCGGCGAAACCACACCATGCAATCCGCCCCCAGCGTGACCTGCCAATCCCGCTCTCTGAAGGGCACTCTGCGACAGCTCGTCGAAGACGCGCGCTGCGTGGGGCGTGTGGCGCGGGGCGCGTTTCGCTATTCGCGGACGGGAACGACTCCCTCGGATGCCTACCACAGCCTGATTCATCTCTATTGCCGAACCAACGGCCGCTCGAACGACCTGTTGCACGCGTTTGCCCGGCGGCGTTTTCCGCCTGTGGTGCTTCCCCCGGCCCGCGGCGTGCTGGGCAGCTTGAGTTCGGCCGACGTCGACCGCGTGGCGGCGGACATTCGTGAGAACGGCTACATCCGGCCGGCCCAACGGTTGCCCGCCGACGTCTGCCAGCGGTTGTCCGAATTCTCGCTCCGAACCGAAGCGGTGATCGCCCCGCCCCGAAAGGAGGGACCCGCGCGGGCTGTCTACGATCCGGCCCGTCCGATTGCCGAGGGATACCGGTTCGACGAAGCCAGCCTGATCGAGCAATCGGACATTCAGCGACTGATGGCCGACCCGTCGCTTTTGGCTGTGGCGCAGGCCTATTTAGGCTGTTTGCCGGTGTTGAGTTCGGTCTTCATGCTTTGGAGCACGCCGGCACGTGTGGCAGACAACGCCCGGGAAGAACTCGCGCAGATGTACCACTTCGACATGGACCGCTTGAAGTGGCTGAAGTTCTTCTTCTACCTGACCGAAGTGACGCCCGAGCGCGGACCGCACTGCTTTATCGCCAAGTCGCACCGCACGGGGGGCCAACTGCCGGCGCTCTTGGCCCGCGGATACGTGCGCTATCCGGATCAGGAGTTGGAGCCGTACTACCCGGCGGCCGATCGCATCGAGCTAACGGGGCCGCCCGGAACGTTGTTCGCGGTCGATACGCGGGGCTACCACAAAGGGATCACGCCGCGGACGGGCGATCGGCTGATGTTGCAACTGGAGTTCTGCGACTCGCTGTTCGGAGCGCCGTATGTGCGTCCGACTTTTCCAGCCAGTTGTGTCCCCGAACTGCAGGCGCGGCGACGCGACTTTCCCCGCGTCTACTCGCGTTATCAATAGAGAGCGATCAAGGTCGGTTCAGCGCCTCGATCGCCGCGACGATCCCCTTCCAATAATTTGTCTCGTCCGTCAGATAGTCCCCGCCAGCGAAGACCGACGACGCGACGGCGCCCCCGGCGACCGGGCCCGAAGGCGGCGAAGTGGGGGAAGCTATCGAGGCAGCAGTCGCCCTGGTGACGCTGAGCGAGATCGTGGCCGCACCGCTCTGACCGTCCAGCAAATCCTTTGCGGTGAGTTTGATCGATGCCCCGCCCGTGTACCGAGCGGTCGGCGTAAACGTCAATCCGTTGAGCGCGGCGAGGACGTTGGCGAGCGAGCCGTAGAACGTCATCGTAGCCGTATGGTTGGCACCTGCGGTAAACACCAGGCCGCTGGTTGTCGGCAGCGCGAGCGTTCCGTGCGTGGAAGTCAGCGTCAACTGCACGTTGCCGCCTTTCGCAGCGGCGGCGTCCGAGAGGCTGATCGCATTGCCGCCGGCCGAGGAAAAGACGAGCGTGTGATTGTTGGCCACGGAAGCCGTCGCCGGCGCAGTGAACTTAGGGGGCGCGTAAACGGAGACCCCAATCGCGGCCGTGCCGACGAGTCCGTCGCCCAGGTCTGTGATCGAGAAGAAGAGCGCCGCGGCGGTTCCCGCGTACCCGGACGTCGGCGTGAAAACCAGCCCGTTGAGCGTCGCGTTGAGGCTGGCGAGTGTTCCCTTGACGGTGACCGAAGCAGAGCCGTTGGCCCCCGAAATGACCGTCAGACCGCTCATGGTCGAAAACGTCACTTTGCCGTACGCCGCCGTCAGCGTCATCTCGAGGGCGTTCGTGCCGGCCGCAGAGTCAGCGACCGTGAGCGCGTTCCCCTTGGCGGCCGAAAAGGTCAGCGTGCTGTTCTCATTCACCCAGACGTACGCGGGACCGCCGAACCAAGGCGGCGCATTGACGGAAAGGGTGACTTTGTGCGAAGCGGAAAGGCTGTCGCCGGGATCGCTGAGTGAAATCGAAAGCGAGTCCGTGCCGCTGAAGCCGGAGCCGGGCGTGTAGACGAGCCCACTGACGGCGGCGTTCAGGCTGCTGAGCGTCCCGCTGACGGTGATCGACGAAGTGCCATTCGCTCCCGACGTCACGCTCAGCCCGCTCAGAGAGGCCAAACTCAGCGTGCCATGACTGACCGACAGCGTGAGCGAGTCACTGTTGCCGCCTATCTGCGAATCCGAAAGCGTGATGCCATTTCCGCCGCCCGACGAGAAGGTGAGCGAGCCGTTTTGGGCAACGCTGGCCGAGCTCGGACCACTGACGCCGGGCGGCTGGGCGACTCCGTACCCTGCGAGTGCGGGAACGAGCAGGTTGGCGATGGGCGTGCCGCGACCGGTCACCAGGTCATAGCCCGGCGTCGCATTATAGGTGCCATTGCCGCCCGTGGTGATATCGTGGAAGTCGGATTGCGGCAGGCCGTAGAGCATGGGCAACGTCTGCGTGGCGCCGTCGAGCGACGACTGTCCCTGGAGGGCGCGACCCTGATCGGAGATCGCCACCAGGCCGGCGAACATCGGGCACGAAAGGCTCGTGCCACCGACTTGGAACCAGCTGCCGGAGTACGTATCGAGAACGTACACGCCCGTGTTGGGATCGGCATCCATGGCAACGTCGGGGACTGTGCGGTTCGTCGAGCTGGCGCCGTTGACGTTCCCTGACTGATAGCTCGGTTGCGACTCGACGGCGCTGATTCCGCCGCCGCTGCCAGACCAAGCGCTTTCGCCGAGGTAGTTGCCGCTGGAGTCGATCGAGAGTGTCGTCCCGCCGACCGCCACGACGTTCGGGGAAAGGGCCGGATAGCCGGAGGGCGACCCGTTGTCACCCGTGCTGGCCAAGAACGTCACGCCCCCGCGCCCCGAAGGAGTCGTGAAAACCGAATCGGCGCTGGCTTCGCTCGAGAATTCTCCCCCCGACCAGCTCATCGAGACGACCGAGACGCCCGGCGCGGCGGCGGCCGTGCTCACGGCCTGCAGCAGATCGCCGAACGAATTGGAGCTGGCCTCGAACAGGATGACGTTCGCTTGGGGCGCGATCGAATGAGCCCATTCGACGTCGAGGGACTCCTCCACGTCCCAGCCATTTACGGCCGAGTTACCGGGAAGCGACGTCCCGCCGTTCTCATTGAGCACTTTGAACGTCGGGCCGCCGCTCACATTGAATTGTTGCAAGCCGAATTGGTTATTAAAGCTGCTGGCATCGGCGATGATGTTCGGGTCGTTGTACGCATCGACAATGGCGATCGTCTGACCCGCGCCGTTCCCCGCCACTCCACCCAACGAGATTTGGTTAATCCCGTAGGCCTGTTGCATTTGAGCCGGGGTAACTGGTCCCGAGTTGGCGGGAGTGACGTGCGGCATCGCTCCGCGGCTGGAGCCGGAAGCGATCGCGCCGTGACCCTCGATCACAAAACCGGGCGTGGCGAACGAGGCACTCAGCAGCAGGCGGTCCTCGAGAGGTTCGATTATCCCCGCGCAGTCCACCTGCTGCCAGACGCCGGTAGCCCCGAGCCGCCGGCGAGCACCTCGGTTCCCAGTTCGCGTGCGATCGACACGATTCGACTCTGAGCTTGGCTCGGAATCTTCCGATCGGGCTGACGTTTTGGGTCGCCAATTCGACAGTGCCCCGCCAAACCCGATGGAGAACAACATTGGCAGCCAGTCCTTCACGCAGAGCCCGAAGCGCGGTTTTGCCCTTGCAAGCCTAGGTCATGCCGCTAGTTCGGCATTCCGCCAGATACAGACTGTGCGGCATACCGCGAGATTCAGACAGTGCGGCAATTCACGAGATGTGGGAAAAGCGGGTCTTTCGCTGTTGTATTTCGGCAGCGTTGGTCCGGGCATTTCGGCTTGGTTGGGTAGTCCGGAGCGTTCGGAGCAATCGGATTTTTCCAGGGTTGCCGGCACAGACGGTCTTGTCCCAACTCGTGTTTTTCATTAAGTTTCCCGCCCAAGGCCGCGTCCCCGACGTCCCAAACGCGCGGCCCAACCCCATCGAGACCCACCCCCTCCTTCCCTTTTCCAGAGAACCTTCTCGCAGTCGATCGTCAGGCAAGGAAGCCGACATGGGACGGTGCACCGTCATCCGATGGGCATTCGCGGCCGGCGTATTGTCTTGTTGGGGTTGTTCAGCACCAAGAAGCTTCAGCCCTCTTGGCTGGATGCAAGGGTCGAGCAGCGCTCAAGCCTCCGCCGCGAAGGACCCCTCCAACCCGCTCAAGTCGTCGGATTCGAGCGCGTCCGCCTCGGGCTCGTCGACGACCGCCGGCGACAGCTCGACCGCGTCAACTGCCTCGTCTGACGGCGACAAAGGGGCCGCTGGCGCCGGTTTCAAGGCGGCCGCCATTGATCCGGCTCTCCGTAAACTGATGACCGACGAGCTGCAGTTCGAGCCCGCCGACAAACGCCAGGCAATGCTCGACCAGTGGTCGAAGTTCGACCCGGCCTTCATTCGCGAACTCGTCGAGAGCCATCGCATGGCCCGCGAGCTGGCGGAGGGCCACAAAGGCGGCGGTGGCCCGGATTGGGACGGCAGCGCGACCGCGAAGACCGCCTCGAACGACCAGGCTTCTGGGATGCCTGCGTTCGACGATCCGACGGCACCCAAAGACTCGGTTTTGCGACAACGCACGCCGACCGCCAAGACCGTTCCACCCTCCGCCACCGCGTCTGCGGGCGCCGTCAGTCCTTGGGACGACACGCCCGCCACGTCGCCGTCGCAAAGCAAAACTGTCGCAGCGTCGACTGCAGCACCGAGCCCCGCCGCGCCGGTTCCTCCTGGGTCCGCAGCCAAAAACGATCCCTGGGACTTCGACGCAGCTCCGCGCAAGCAAGCTCCTGGCGGTCAGCCAGAAAAGCCAACCCAGACGGTCGCAGCCACTGAGTCTGCGTTCGGAGACACCCCAGCCACGCCGCCTGCGACGGGGACATCAAAAGGGCCCGCGCCCTCCGCCCCTCCCAAGACTGATGCATTTGCGAGCCTGACTCCAGTCGATACCGATCCTGCTCCTGCGCCAAACCGCCCGCAAATATCAAACGCTGGCTCGTCCAAAGTCGCATCGGCACATGATAGCCCGACGGCGGCAAACCCCTTTGGCGACGGCCCGTCGATTCAGCCCGGCGTGGCGCCCCCTGCCAACGTGGTTGCCAATTCGCAGCAGGCTGCTCCCGGTGCAGGAGCGCCGGTCGTTCAAGCTGTCGGCAGTGCGCCTCTCGACAGGTCGGGAGTCACCCTGGCCTCTGGGACCAATGCCGTACCACCGAACGGAAGCGATTCAGAGCAGCCGGTGAAGCTCAGTTTGCCGGTCGATGTTCCAGACGGACAAGTAGTCCCGGCCTCCGATCCCGGAGCAAACGGGTCGCGCGCCTCGCAAGTGTCGGCGACCGCGTCGACACCGGCGCCACAGCCCGGCGGGGCGGCTCAGGCTCAACCACCGTCCGGTTTGGCGAGCCTGCCCAGCCGTTTGTTGGGAGCGATTAACCCGCTGCCCGGAACAGGTGGTTCTCGCAACGTTTCGCTCCCGGCCAATTGGCACGACGAGCTGCAAAAGATTGTGACCGTGGCAGCGACCGAGGCGGGCCAAACGTCCGTCGGCACGTCCGACGCCGAGAAACTCGCTTACATCCAGAAGCAGGTGAATCTACGGATGCTCTATCAGCTCTCCGGCCAGCCGGCCCGATCGCTCGAGCCGATTGCCGGGCTCGATCCCGCGGACCAGGAATTCTGGCAGGAAGTTTTCTGGGGCATGTCGAGCTATTTTGATCGCAACACCATCGCCGATCCGCGAGACCGCGCGACACAAACGATCGCCCAACTGCGACAGGCCGTGCA
>DASZIA010000102.1:0-6250 GCA_035949535.1 Planctomycetaceae bacterium
CTGCCGAAGTGGCGACGCGACGGCAAGTCGTTCCTCTGGTCGACCGAGCAACGCGGCACCAAGCAGCTCGAAGTGCACAACCGCGACGGCAGCCTGGTCCGCGACCTCACCGAACTCGAACTCAATTACCGGCACCTCGTAGGCGTCGACGAGTCCGCCGGCACCGCCCTGATTGCGGCCGGCGCAGATCCGACTCAAACACACATCTATCGCGTCACTCTCGACAAGCCGACTTCGCCCGAGCGATTGACCACCGAGCCGGGCGAGCACGGCGCGATCCTTTCGGAAGACGGCGGCGTCACCGTCCGAAGCTCGCAGTCGCTGACTGCCGATTCGAAACACGTCGCCTATCGGCGCGACGGCAGCGTGGCCGGAGAGCTCGCGAGCGTGGGCGTCAAGCCGACTCTCTTGCCGACGGTCGAGCTGACGACGGTCGGCAACAATCCGGAGTTCCATGCCGCGATCATCCGTCCGCACGACTTCCAACCTGGCAAGCGCTATCCGGTGATCGTCAGCGTCTATGCCGGCCCGCATGCGCAGATGGTCGTCGCCTCGCGTTCCTCCTATCTGATAGACGGCTGGTTCGCCGAGCAGGGATTCGTCGTCGTCTCGATCGACGGCCGCGGCACGCCCAGCCGGGGCCGCGCTTGGGAGCGGGCCATCAAAGGCAACCTCATCGAGATACCGCTCGCCGACCAGGTGAGCGGCCTCCAAGCGCTCGGAGCGAAATACCCCGAACTCGATTTGTCTCGCGTCGGCGTCTTCGGCTGGTCATTCGGCGGCTACTTCACCGCCAGCGCCGTCACGCGTCGCCCCGACATCTATCACGCCGGCGTGGCCGGTGCCCCCGTCACCGACTGGCTCGACTACGACACCCACTACACCGAGCGTTACCTGGGCGTCCCCACCAAGAACTCGCTGCCCTACAAGGTCAGCTCCGTGCTCGAAGTCGCCCACGAACTCCGCCGGCCGCTGCTCCTCATCCACGGCACCGCCGACGACAACGTCTACTTCCTGCACAGCATCCGCCTGGCCGACCGCCTGTTCCGCGCGGGTCGAGAGTTCGAATTCCTCCCCCTGGCCGGCCAGACCCACATGGTGCGCGAGCCAACCGAAGTGCGCGAGTTGTACACCCGCATTGCGAGCTACTTCTTGGACCAACTCGCTCCACGCTGACCGGGGCCGTTCTCACGCTATCCGGGTGAGGACCGGGTTTCTTTGACTTGGTCGTCGCCGGATTCAACACAGAGCATGCGCTGGCAAAGCCCGCCGCCCGGGGCAGCAGCTCATGCGATGAGAGTTAGCGGATGAGCGAATATCAATACGTCGCATTTCGCGCCGTCGATCGCCCCGTCAAAGAGACGAATCTCGAATACATGCGCCGGCAATCGACACGCGCCGAAATTACTCCCTGGTCATTCGAGAACGAGTATCACTATGGCGACTTCCGCGGCGATCCCGTCCAGATGCTTCGTCGCGGTTACGATATTCACCTGCACTACGCAAATTTCGGAACTCGGAAACTGCTGATCAGCTTTCCCCCTGGCCTGTCGCACATCCGTGCATTCAAGCCTTACTTCGAAAAAGGCTCGCTGGAGTTCTTGAAGGGAGGGGAGGACTCGGCTGGAATCCTCTGTGTCGACCCTGCCTATGAGCCGGGTGATCTGGCGGAGCTGTGGGAAATCGACGGATTTCTGGATCGGCTGATTCCGTTACGAGCGGAAATCATCGACGGCGACTTGCGACCGCTGTACATAGCCCATCTGGCGGTTCTCTCCGATTACAACCACGATCCGGAGGAGGCGCGGGAGGCGCCAATCCCCGCCGGCTTGGAAGCGCTTTCAGACGCGCAACGTGCCCTTGCCGAGCTGTATGGCGTCAGTGACGAATTGCTCGCCGCCGCGGCAGAGAAGAGCCCGACGATGCCCTTACCCATTGACCTCAACGCTGACCGCATGAAATGGATTCGCGCCCAGCCGGAAGCCACGAAAAATGCCTGGCTGGCCGCGCTGCTCGCAGAGCCGGGTTCGGCAGCGCGAGCAGAAATCCTGGCGAACTACCGGACCGATCGAGGCACTCCGTCTTGGCCAACCGCCCAACCGACTCGCACGGTCGCCCAGCTTGAGGCCACCGCGACCCAGATCGCCAACGAATCCCGCAAGCAGGCTGCCGAAAAAGCCGCCCGCGAGCGTGCCAAGCGACTGGCCGACATGGCGACAGAGCCTGAGGCCACGCTCCGTGAAACCCAGCGACTCGTCGCCGAGCGCACTGCGGAGGCCTACAATCGGATTGCCGATTTGTTGGCGGATCTCCGCGAAGCATTGTCGGGAAGCGGTCGCGCGGACCTGGCGGAAAACCATGCAAGAAAGCTGAAAGCCGCAAACCCCACGCTCCGCCTGCTGACCAGGGAACTGCGTCGTCGAGGCTTTGGGCCGAAGTAGTTGATGGTGGTTCCGATTGGGTCGCGCCGGGGCACGCGCGGGCGAAGCCTCCGCCTGTGGGCATGCATCACGAGCGCTCTGGATTGCGCCCTTGGCAAATCCATGTGGTGCGACGGGTTCGCCCATCGATGTCGATCAGAAACGCGTGGCTCACTTTCATCGCGACCTGCCGGATCGGGCATTCCGCCGCATTCACCGGGCAGCGGAAGTCACCGGTCAGATGTCCGGTCTCGGCTACGCGGCGAGCCTCGGGGTGGTCGACGCAGATGTGAAAGCTGCGGACGACGACGTCCGGGCCAAGCTGGAATTCGGGGTGCGCCAGCAGGTACTGAAAGAGTTCCAGCTGCGATTCCCGCACGTCCTCTTGCGGATCATCAAAAGGCAAATCCTCGTCAACGATCGGTAGCTTGTGCCAAACCCGCTCGCCCTCTTCGTCCGCGCAATTCACGTAGGCGCAAGAATCCTGGCGCCGATCGAGCAGCACGGCCACGTCCGAGCGCGACGACTGCGGCAGCGCTGACCACCACAATTCCACGTCGCGTCGCTCGGCATCGCTGCATTTGTCGAGAAACTCCGGCGGCAACGAATGGCACGCATTTCGGCTTCCTTCTAAGACGGGATTCACTGACTACTGAACCGCGGAAGAAACTCGCCTTGAGCGTGAAAGACTGCCGCTTCGGCACGTAGCCCCGCTGGTAAATCGACAGCTCGATCGTTTCGCCGGTCGGCACGTTTTCGATTTTGAACCGCCCTTTGCCGTCGGTCTTTGAATTTCCGATGTGCAGTTCGGCCGGGGTCCTCTTCGCGGTGGCGCCGACTCGGACGTTGAAGAGCGGCCGGCCGTCGACGTCGTGGACGGTGCCCTCGACTGCGCCTCCTGGTCCGAGCGAGAAGCTCAGATCGGTCGGCGTGCCGGGCTGGGTCGCTTCGAGACGTTTTTCGCCGAGCGCGTAGCCGTCCGCGCGAACTTGAAAGACCAGCTGCTCGGAACGCACACCTTCGATCATCACGACTCCGTTCGAATCGGTGTCGTAATGGCGATCGATCTCTCCCCAGGGAAATCGGATCTTCGCATTTGCGATGGGACGATTGTCGGCCGCCCGTTTTACGCTCACGCGGAAACGACATCCCTCGACCAGCCGCAACGTCATGGGCCGTGGGACTTCGTTGCTGCTGACCGTAACCTGCTCCGCTTTGAGCCTGAGCGACTGCGCAGTACTGCTCGCGCCCCACTGGCGACTTGAAATCTGGTTTCCCGATTCGGCGAAAAGGCGATACGACCCGGGCAGGACGCCTTCGAACGTGAAACGGCCCGCGGCATCCGAGCGGGTCTGCGACGATGGGTGCGGCAGGGTCACCGTTCGTGTTAAAAGGTAGACAGTCGCCCCAGCGACGGGCGTCCCGTCGGCCGCTTTGACGACCGTGCCAGTGACGTTCTGGCGGTCCTTGTCGGCGGCCGATGCTTGCGGTTGAAAGGCTGCCAGAGCCGCGAGGATCGCGGCCGTTTTCACGAAAGCCGTGATCGTTCGTCGGCTGCCGGCGAAACGACCACCGTGTTGCGCTCGCGAATTCATGCTCGTCATCGGCAATCCCTCCGCTCGACGTTCGGACTCTTTTCCTGAACGACTTGTGCTGCGAACTGGCCGCGACACCCAGACGGGAAAGCTCCATCGATTGCAGCAGCATTATCGAAAAACCCGCGTGACAAAAACAGACAGCCTCAATTCGTGCTGACGGACGGCCTCGTACTGACGGTCGGGCCGAGGCCAAGTCGGTGGGGCGAACCCGGCGGCGGGACATGTGTCTGCTCCTTCATGCCACATTGTCGAAAGACGGGGACCGGGCGTCGCGCCGGCAGCAAGGACTTAACGACGGCCAAGGTCTTGGCCCCGGAGGACGTGCGCGCCGGCGACTATGTGGCACTTCTGCATGTCGTCCAAGAACTGCCGTCGTTCTTTTGGTGCGGCGGGATCGGCACGATGCGGCCGGACGAGCCAGTCCGCGTGCCGTTCGTCCCGAATGACGGAGGCGTGCCGCTCCGCGTGCGTTCCATCTGCCTGCCTTTTATTCTCGTGAAGGCACCCTCGGGCAGCCTGCGCCACCTCGACGTAAGGCGCCACCGCCTGGCGCGGCTCGACCGGGCGCACGCTCAGGCCGCCTGGAAGGCCTGCAAGAAAAGCCGTCGCAAGCGGGAACGGGTCTAGAGTGTTCGTCTGCGAATGCGGCGTGACCCGTCTTGGTCTTCTCGCATGCTCTACCACACGAAGCGTCGACGAGAGTCGAAACGCGTCGCCTGGCCCCAGTCCGCGCAGACGTATTGTAATCGCGCCGTTCTCGGCAAGTATCACAGCCCGACGAGCGTCGGGCGTTGGACGATGGGGCTGAAATGCGACATCCGACAAGCAGACGTGGCAAATTCGCATGCCTCAAACGATTCGCGACAAAAAAAGAAAAAGAATTGCGCGAAAGACCAAAGAACCGGCGGACTCACACCCGCCGCTCGCCTCAGACAACTCCAACGACGCTCGGCCCAGAAACGCAACTGACTGAGCGAACTAGAGTTGCGGGGGCGTTGGCGAACAACTCCTTGCTCGGCAAGGCGCGCCACAATAGATTGAGCGTTCAGCCTCAGAGACTCGGCCTCAACAATTGCCGGCGGGGATTTGCATGCCTGCTCGTTTTGTCGACCGCGAGTTCTATCGCTCCAGCGGCCGGGCCGATTGGGGGAAACTCCTCCTGGGGGAGGCCGGAACGCTGTTTCTCGCGGCCGTCGGCGCGGTGTTGGCGTTCTTCGTTTATCACTACGTTTTTCATCTCGTCCTCATCATGCCGTTGGCTGCCGGCGTGATCCTCGGCGTCCTTGGTGAGCGCACCGTTGAGCGAAACCACTGTCGGAATCGGTGGGTTGCGGCGGCGGGAGGGTTCGCCGCCGGGTGCCTGTTCTTTTTCGGGACTTACTACGTCGAGTTGGTTTGGGCTTTTGGCCGGCATGCTTGGACGCGAATCGACGTCATTCCCGACCTCATCTTTTGGCACATCCAGCGCGACGTGATCTTCGGACACTTTCACCCACAGCGCGGGCCGAACGCGGGTCCCAACGCATTCCTTCTTGCAATCGAGTTTCTTTGCGTGGTTGTCCCGGCGGCGCTGATTCCCTTCAAGAGTGCGGGGGGGATTTACTGCGACGTCTGCGAGAAATGGGGCGAATCCCAGACGACGACCATCAATTTCGACGCCGGCGAGGTGGTCGTTGCGGCCATCGACCAAGGGCAACTGGCCGATCTGCCAGAGTTTCCGACAATTGAGGCCGACGTTTCCAAGAAAAATTGCCCACCCTGTACGCGAGTGACCCTCGAACATTGCCCGGATGCGGCGGAAAACGGCTGTCCGATCTACTTCAGTCTGCGGCGGTTCCCTAAGGACCGGGGGCGCGGTCGATTGCGGGTGAAGCGACTGGAAATCGACCAACTGGAAGCGCTGCGATTGATGTTTAAGATCCCAGGCCTCCGCGGCGTCGATGAAGGTGACTTCCCCGATCCATCGCCGACAAACTCGGCGGACGGCGCTGCAGATCGATCGGTCGGCTGATCGCAAGCGGAGCCGTGTTAGGACGTCGCAAAACTCCGGATCGCGCCGGAGCGTGGCGGGGTTCTCAAAATCCTCGTCGCCGATACAATTCCCTCGATGGCAGCGACGGGCCGAATCGTCGCCACGGCCCTTACGGACCTGGTGCCCAGGTTATTGCAGAGCGAGGGGCTGGTCGAGGTGGCGGCCGCTCTTGCCCGAGGCGAGAGTGCCGCCGTCGACGG
>DASZIA010000103.1:0-3660 GCA_035949535.1 Planctomycetaceae bacterium
CGGCGGCGAACCCATCCGCGACACGCTCGCCGAAGGTGCGCTGGGCGTCGAGCGCGTGCTCCATCCGGGCAATCGCGTCGACATTCCGTTCCGCGAACGAGACTCGTTGCTTCTGGCGATTGGGGACCAAGACACCGCTCCCAATTTCCCGCTTCGCCTGATCAGTCGCAAATCGTATGCCGACCGGTCCCGCCCTCGCTTGACGATGCTCTCGCCTCCCGAGCGGCGGCTCTCCGGATTTGCCGTTCCGGCCGCCAAACCAATTACGTTGTCAACCCTGCGACCGGCTCCTAAAATGGCTGATTCGCGCGGCGGCTCTCCGGGTGGGTGCGCTCAATAGACGGGCTTTGGCGGACGGTGACGGGCGATGTTTGAGGCGATTACAGACAGCATTCGCGGGGCGCTCTCGCTCATCGATCGGGGGCGGCTCACCGAATCGAATATCCGAGAAGGGCTGCACCAGGTGCGGCAGGCCCTGCTCGAGGCCGACGTCAACTATGAGGTCGCGCGCGACTTCATGGACAATGTGACCAAACAGGCCGTCGGCGAGCAGGTGCTCAAGTCGCTGCGGCCGAGCGAACAGATCGTCGGCATTGTCTATCAGGAACTCGTCAACCTGATGGGCCCGGTCGACCATTCGCTCAATATCAAGCGCGACGGCATCTCGATCTTGATGATGTGCGGCCTGCAGGGAAGCGGCAAAACGACCACCTGCGGCAAGTTGGCCAAAATGCTTCGCGAGCAGGGCGTGCAGCCGATGCTCGTTGCCGCAGACCTCCAGCGTCCCGCCGCCATCGAACAGCTCAAGATCATCGGCGAGCAGGTCGGCGTTCCCGTCTACAGCGAAGACCCCGCCAAGAGCAGCCCGCTCGCGGTCTGTCGCAACGCCGTCGCCGACGCGAAGAAGCGCGGCAACATCAAGGTGATCATCCTCGACACGGCCGGACGTCTGCACGTCGACGACGATTTGATGCGGGAGCTCGAGCTGATCGACAGCAAGGTGGGCCCCGATCAGGCGCTCCTCGTCTGCGACGCGATGACCGGGCAAGATGCGGTCCGCAGCGCCAAGGCCTTCAACGACGCGCTCGAGCTTGACGGCGTGATCCTCACCAAGCTCGACGGCGACACTCGCGGCGGGGCGGCCCTCAGCGTCAAGGCGGTCACCGGCGTTCCGATCAAGTTCATCGGCGTGGGCGAGCAGCTGGACCGGCTCGAAGAGTTCCACCCCGAACGCATGGCCAGCCGGATCCTGGGCGGCGGAGACCTGGCGACGCTGCTCGAAAAAGCCCAGCGCGAGTTCGACGCCGACGAAATGATGCGTCAGCAAGAGCTGATGCGGAAGGGGAAATTCACGCTCGAGGACTTCCGCGATCAGTTCAAGCAGATCCGCAGAATGGGCCCGATGAAGCAGATCATGGGGATGATCCCCGGCTTGGGGGGAATGCTCGACTCCAATCCCGACGTCGATCCCGAACAGGAGATCAACCGCATCGAGGCGATGATCAACTCGATGACGCCCGACGAACGCCGCAACCCCGACAAAATCGACCGCAGCCGTCGCAACCGCATCGCGGGGGGCAGCGGCACCGAGCCGTCCGACGTTCATCAGCTCATCAAGCAGTTCCAGGGTATGTCGGGTGTGATGCAGCAAATGGCCGGCATGGGGTTAAAGGATCGCCTGCGGGCGGTTCGTGAACTGGCCGACGGAGGGATGATGGACCCCAACGCCCAGTTCGCGAACGACAAGCAGCGCAGCAAGCGGGGACCGCTCGATTCGGCCAAGGCCCGCGAGAAAAAGAAAAAGCAGCGCAAGGACGCTCGGAAGGCTCGCAAGAGGAACCGATAGGCGGACTCCGCTGCATTCGTGCTTTGTAAACCAATCGATTAAGCTAAAGGTTCTAAAGGAAATTCAGAGGAGATTTGCGTGGCAGTAAAAATTCGGATGAAGCGGCTGGGCCGCAAGCATCGCCCGTTCTTTCGGATCTGTGTGATGGATTCGCGGTCGCCCCGCGATGGCAAAGCGATCGAAGAAGTCGGCTTTTACGATCCGATGGTCCGCATCAAGAAGGACCGCGTGAAAATCAATATGGAGCGGGTCGATTATTGGCTGGGGGTCGGAGCGCAGCCGAGCGTGAACGTGGCCGCCTTGATCAAGAAGGTCCGGACCAATCGCTTCGGCGAAGCCGCCGCGCCGCCACCGATGGCTGCGCCCAAGGCACGGCCGCCAAAACAGACGGAAGCACCGGCGGAGGCTCCGGCCGAGGCGGCAGCAGAATAGTAAGAGCGTTCAGATAGCAGAAGAGAAGCACCCGCCAGCTGACGCTGGCGGCTCGCCGTCGCTAACTTTCTGTTCGAGTGTTTAATGACAATTGCGGTCTGTTCCCAAACGGTCGACTGTCCGAGCCATGCGTTTCGACGTCCTTACTCTCTTCCCCGGCATCTTCGACGGCTACCTTCAGCAGAGCTTGCTGAAGCTGGCGATCGAACGCGGACTGGTCGACGTGAGGCTGTGGAATATCCGCGATTACACCGCGGACAAGCATCAAAAGGTTGACGACCGGCCGTTCGGCGGCGGTCCGGGGATGTTGATCTGCTGCCAGCCGGTGTTTGACTGCGTGGCGGCGGTGCAGGCTGACGGACCCAGTCCCGGCCGGCTCGTGATGCTGTCCCCGCACGGTCGCCGGCTCGACCATCAGTTGGTGACCGAGCTGGCCTCTCACGAGCGGTTGCTCCTCTTGTGCGGGCGCTACGAAGGGTTCGACGAACGGATCCGGACTGGCTTGGCGCCGCTGGAAGTCTCGGTCGGCGATTTCGTCGCCAACGGGGGCGAAGTGCCGGCCATGCTGGTGATCGACACGGTCATTCGGCACGTGCCAGGCGTTTTGGGGGACGAGACGAGCAGTAAATATGATTCGTTTGCCGAAGCGGGGCTGCTCGAGCATCCTCAATACACGCGGCCGCGCGAGTTCCGCGGCATGGAGGTGCCGACGGTCCTCTTGAGCGGCAACCATGAGCAGATTTCGCGGTGGCAGGCCGAAGAGAGCCTTCGCCGCACCCAAGAAGTCCGCGGCGGGCAGCCGAATCCGCCCGCATTTCCCAGTTCGCAATCCCACTCACCAGCAAACGGCCTCGAGTGCGGCAAAGGTTGACGCCGGCCGGTTTTTCGCATATTCAAGTACCTCCTCTCGCGGTCGCCTTCCAAGGAATTGAGTCATGCACAAGCTACTTCTGGCTGCAGAAGCCACCAGTCTGCGGCAGGGGCCGCTCGAGTTTCAGATCGGCGACACCGTCGACGTCCACACGCGGATCCTCGAAGGCGGCAAAGAGCGGATCCAGATCTATAGCGGCGTGGTGACCGCTCGCCGGGGCCGCGGAACGAGCGAAATGTTTACCGTGCGGCGGATCGTCGCCGGCGAAGGGGTCGAGCGAAGCTTCCCGACTAATTCGCCCAAGATCGCCAAGCTCGAAGTGAAGCGGCATGGCCGGGTCCGTCGCGCCAAGCTCTATTACCTGCAAAAGCGGGTCGGCAAATCGACGCGGCTCACCGAGCGACGCGAAAAGCAGGATGAGTCGGCCGCGGAATAGTCTCGGCCGCAACCTGTCGAATGGCGGATCGCGTGGGACAGAGCTCGTTCACCGCGCCAAGCCGGCTTGTTTTCT
>DASZIA010000104.1:0-2141 GCA_035949535.1 Planctomycetaceae bacterium
CGGCCCTGCTCGAATGGTTAGAGCGCGAAGGGCCGGATGTGGTCTGCTTGCAGGAACTGAAGGCCCCCGACGCGGCATTTCCGATCAATGACATTCACGCGGCTGGTTACGGAGCCATCTGGCACGGGCAGCCATCGTGGAACGGTGTGGCCATTCTCGCCAAAGGAATGGACCCGCTGGAAAGCCAGCGCGGGCTTCCCGGCGACGAAGGCGACACGCACAGCCGCTATCTCGAAGGTGCGGCGCACGGCGTGATCGTCGGCTGCCTGTATCTACCGAACGGCAACCCGCAGCCCGGTCCCAAATTCGACTACAAACTGGCCTGGTTCGAACGGCTGATCAACTACGCCGCCAACCTTTACGACAGCGGTCATCCAGTAGTGCTTGCGGGCGACTACAACGTCGTTCCGACCGATGAGGATATTTACAACCCGCGTTCTTGGTTGAAGGATGCGCTGCTACAACCTGAAAGCCGCGAGCGCTATCAGCGCCTGCTTGCTCAGGGATGGACCGATTCCGTGCGCGCTCGCTATCAAAACGAACGTATCTACACCTTCTGGGATTATTTCCGTCAGCACTGGCAGAAGAATTCGGGATTGCGCATCGATCATCTGTTGCTCAACGCCGAACTGGCGCCACGGCTCCGCAGTGCCGGCGTCGATCGCTGGGTCCGCGACCGGCCCCATCCAAGCGACCACGCGCCGACCTGGATCGAGCTAGATATGGGCGCGAATGAGAAAGGCGCGAAACTGCCGCGGAGCACGGTCAAGCGGTCCAACACTCCCGTCGGGTAAGCCGGGTGTCGATTGCAGGTGAGCCGTAGACCAGGCCTGTTTTTGCAGTTAGCAAAATCGTGGACCGTTTGGAGAGTCAGACTCGTCTGAACCAGTCCCCATGTTCCCCCCTCCGATCGCACTCTCTCTCATGGTTATAGCGCGTTTTGACGGAGTGACATATCTTCCATAAGTTCGGGGGCCGTTTGGTGCGAGAAACTATTAGTACTCGCACCCACGGTTCTTGCGAATCTCCGGTTTTTAAGGCTGGTTCCACGCACAAAACAATCGAGCGCAAATTCGCGACGAGTCAGAGCGCTCATGCTGGCAGACGAACGCCAGAGAAGCGGTAGCATGCATCGAGTAATTTTTCCTGCCGCTCCACGTCGAACACGGCCGGGTGAGGCGAGCGAGGACGCAGATGATAGAAATATCTGCCCGAAACCCGTGCAGCAGCATCGTTGCCTACGGCAAGCCAGACTTGAGTCCGGTGCGCGGCATCCAAATCGTCGGGTGCTCCCGGACCTCCCATCTTGGTTGGCACCCACCCAGGTTCGAGCGCATTAGAGAGTACTTCCGGCCAACGACGTGCTACGGCAAAAGCTAGTAAAACGTCGTGGAGCTTTGTGTCCGAATACGCTGCCGCGCCCTGCCAAGGTCGACGTTCCCAAGAAAGATCCTCAAGGCTTATATCGCCACTCCGGTGCAAACCAGAACTTAGGTAGATCAGACGTTTTGGCCTATGGATAAGGGCTGTCAACACATAAGGAGCCAGCGTGTTGATGGCAAACACATGAGGTAGACCGTCTTCGGTCTGAATGCGGCGAGGTTCCCGGTACCCAACGGCAACGTTATGGATCACAGCATCGAAGGAGCCGAGCTGATTGACCTGCTCCGCGACGTCCCGAGTTTGTGCGATGCTCGCCACGTCGCCGACTGCGACCGTCTCAGCACCGGCCACAGCGGCTAACGCCTCCTGTGCTCGCGCCTTGTTGCGGGCATGCAGAACAACTTGATGCCCCTGATCGATGAGAAGCTGGGCTGCCATTTTTCCGAGCCCATCTGCGGATCCCGTGACGAAGATACGTGACATATTCATTCTCCCGAATTGGACTCATCTACGTCTAAGGCCGCCGTCGATGCCCTCATCGGAAAGGGCGACCGTGAGAACGACTCTGTCATGTTCCCGAATCATGATTGCAATTAAACCTAAATTCCGAATTTGACGAGTCGTCCTCGTGCTCGTCGTCGTCCTCGTCCTCGAGAATCCCGATCGTTTCGCAATCAGACTAACAGAACAAATTAGTTCCATCGGTCTCTTTGCGGTCACGGAATCCCAATGCACCGAGGACGAGCACGACGACGAGG
>DASZIA010000105.1:0-7696 GCA_035949535.1 Planctomycetaceae bacterium
GTGGGTGAATTACTTGTTCTGACAAGATCGTTCCTCGGGAGGCACCATGAAAACCCTCAGACATTTCCTCTTTAGCGTGCTTTTGGTCGGGCTGCTCACCACTCGCGGATGGGCCGACAACGTCAAGGAAACAGCGCTCGACGCCCCGGACGGCGTCAAAATCAAGATCCGCATGGAGGGGCCCACGACGGCGGAAACGCCGCTGCAAGTTGTCTGCCTGTTCAAGCACAAAGAGTCGGGGGACAAGATGCTCGCCGCGGCTGTCGATTTGGATAAGGAGCTCCACGGCGTGATCTCGTCGCTGCGCAATCGCGGCGAGTTTGCCGGAGACGCACTGGAGACGCTGTTGATCGTCCCTCCCGCGGGAACGATCAAACCAAAGCTGCTCCTCCTGATCGGCATTGGCGAAGAAAGTTCCTTCTCGCTCGACCGCATGGAGGAAGTGGGACGGGTCGCGGTCCGCGAAGCGGCGCGGCTTGGGGCCAGCAAGATCGCCTTTGCCCCGCTCGTCCGCGACCAGGGGAATTCGCAATTTGGAACGGGCGATGTGGGCCATCGTGCGATTCGGGGACTCCTCTCGGCCTACGACACCGACCGGCGAATGCAGAAGGAGGGCCTCGCCAAACCATACACACTGGAAGAGTGGTCGGAGGAGGCGGGTCCCGCATTCTTTGACGACACCGTCGCAGGCGCCAAGAAAGCGATCAGTGAGGCCAAGGCCCTGATCCAAGACCGATCGACTAAGTCATTCGCGAGCCAGTAATCCTTGATTCGCGCCAAAGGAGAGATTGGATGGCGAATCACACAACCGAAAGGTGGTCGATGACCGCATCGCTGATCTCCCGACATGCCCAGTCGACAATCGACAGCAAGCCATGACTGCCTTTTCCGCGATTTAATGTGCAAATGTTCTCAAGGGCATGCTGATTGCCGAGCGGAGCTGCCACACCTGCAGAAACTACTTCGTCGAACAGGTGTTGTCGGCGCGGGTGCTGCGCACCCTCTCCGTCGATGAGATGTCGAAGTACCGACGGCCATTCGCCGAGCCCGGCGGTCGCCTGTTTTCCCAGGTGGTTGGGGGCAAGCCAGCGGCGAGCAAGCTCTCATTGTCCATGCCACAAAACAAAGGAGTCCCATCATGTCGAGGAATCTGAAAGGGCAAGTCGCGGTTGTTACGGGTGCGTCGAAAGGAATCGGTGCTGCGATTGCCGAGGAGCTCGCGACTGCCGGCGCGGCGGTCGTGGTCAATTACGCCAGTAGCAGGGCCGCTGCGGATACGGTCGTCGAGCGCATCCGGAAAGCGGACGGGAAAGCCATCGCCGTGCAGGCGGACGTTTCCAAGCTCGAGGACGTCCGCCGCCTTTTCGCTGACACGAAGAAGTCGTTTGGAAAGCTCGACATCCTCGTGAACAACGCGGGCATTTATGCGTTTGCCCCGCTGGAGGCGATTACCGCTGAACATTTTCACAAGCAGTTTGACCTCAATGTGCTGGGGCTCTTGTGGACGACGCAGGAGGCGATCAAGCATTTTGGTG
This sequence comes from Planctomycetaceae bacterium, assembly GCA_035949535.1. Lineage (GTDB taxonomy): Bacteria > Planctomycetota > Planctomycetia > Planctomycetales > Planctomycetaceae > DASPSM01. Next base: position 1,536 of record DASZIA010000105.1, read on the forward strand.
CTTCCGGCGGCAGCATCGTCAACATGAGCTCGTTTGCCGCCACATCGGCCCCGCCGAACACGTCCGTGTACAGCGCCACCAAGGCGGCCGTGATGGCAATCACACGCTCCCTGGCCCAGGAGCTGGCGCCGCGCAAGATCCGCGTCAATGCCGTCGGCCCCGGGGTGATCGAAACCGAGGGTCTGCACGCGGCCGGCATCCCCGGCAGCGATTTCCAAAAGCAGGCCGAACATCAAACACCGCTCGGCCGGATGGGGCAACCGCAGGACATCGCGCCGGCGGTGGCCTTCCTGGCATCCCCCGATTCCGGCTTTATTACGGGGGAAACACTTTACATCTCAGGCGGGCTCCGTTGAGACAAGCGGGCCCGGCGGTGCCGCAATCACGTGGGCGACAGACTGAGCTTCAAGTGGAATACGGTGAAGCATGAGTGACGCCAGCCCGACCCTCTTCGAGGAAGTTGCACAATTAGAAGCTCTCGTCAAAGGGCAGTTGAGCGGACACGTCCGAAACCTGCGGCTGATCGTTCACGACAACGGCATCATCCTTCGGGGGCAAGCCCACACCTATTACGCGAAACAACTGGCTCAACATGTCGTGATGGAGCTCAGTCGGCGTGCGGTCCAGGCCAATGAAATCGAAGTGTTTTGAGACTGAGAGCTGCGACCAAGATCTTTGAATGAGGAGAAACTCATGCCATCGAGAGCAGTCATTGCGGGAGTGACTGGTTTGATCGGGAGTAGTCTCGCTGAGCGCCTGATCGCCAAAGGTTGGGAGGTTTACGGCATCGCCCGCAAGCCGCAGAGCGGTATCTCTGGAGTTCGACCCGTCGCGGCCGACTTCCTCGACCCAGAGGGGCTCCGGTCCGCGCTCGCCGACATCAATCCCACCCATGTCTTCTTCACGACCTGGGTCCGTCGCAACACCGAAGAGGAGAACATTGCGGCCAACGGTGCCTTAGTGACGAACGTGCTCACCGCATTCGATCGATGGCGTGGCCTGAAACACGTGGCCCTGGTCACCGGGCTCAAGCACTACCTCGGACCGTTCGAGATGTACGCCAAGGTCAAGCTGGACACTCCGCTCCGCGAGGAGATGCCCCGGCTCCCCTATCCGAATTTTTTCTACGCTCAGGAAGACGCGCTTTTCGAGGCGGCGAAGCGACAAGGCCTCACCTGGAGTGTGCACCGATCGCACACGACCATCGGTTACTCAATTGGCACCTCGATGAACATGGGAGTAACGCTTGCCGTTTACGCCACGATCTGTCGCGAGACCGGTCGTCCCTTCGTTTTCCCCGGCTCGATCCAGCAATGGGATGGGCTGACGGACGTGACCGACGCCCGTGTCCTCGCGAAACATATAGAATGGGCCGCCACTTCCGAAGCAGGCCGGAACCAGGCGTTCAACATCGTCAACGGGGACATCTTCCGCTGGCGGTGGTTGTGGCCCAGGCTTGCGGCAGATTTCGGAATCGAGGCCGCTCCGTACCCGACGGAGCGGATGCCACTTGAGCCACAACTGGCAGACAAGGGACCAATCTGGGCAGATATCGCGGCAAAGCATCGGCTCGTCGAACGCGACTTGAGCAAGCTTCAGTCCGCCTGGCATACGGACGCGGATCTCGGGCGGGAGATCGAAGTCGTGACCGACATGACGAAGAGCCGCCTGGCCGGCTTCCACGAATATCAGCCGACGCTCGGTTCATTCCTCGACCTCTTCGCCCGGCTGCGGAAAGAGCGGGTCATCCCGCCAAAATGAGCCAGCCGTCATTTCCTCCCAGACGCCGCCGGCGAACAACAGTATTCGAGCCGTCCCCCCGCTTATTGAAAGACAGGAGCGCCGCATGGACATCAAACGAAACGGGTCACGACCGTTGAGCAAAGGGCCGGCCGATTGGTTTTATCGGGACTGTCCTCATCGATCACTTGTTCCAACCAACGCCTCCCGCACGCGCGGCAGGCCAGAATGTCACCTTGGAGCCGGGCGCTCGCACCCGCATGGCACACTCATCCGCTGGGGCAGCACCTGATCGTGACAGCCGGCTGCGGCCGTGCGCAGCGCTGGGGAGGGCCCATCGAGGAGATTCGGCCGGGCGACGTAATCCGCTTCCTGCCCGGTGAGAAGCACTGGCATGGCGCCGCGCCAACCCCGGCCATGACATTCATCGCCATTCAGGAACAGCTCGATGGCAAAGTGATTGATTGGATGGAACAGGTCACCGACGAGCAATATGGCCACTATGTCCAGCGTCGGTCGCTAAGAGAATCACCCCCCTGATCCAAAGTCAGGCGGCCCGATTTCAGAGGTAGGGATCCGAGGGCCGATGATGTGCGCGTCGCTCACATCGACCAGGCACCCAGTTCGCACCGGCAATCGGAACCGAAAAACGTTCGAATTCTGCCGCGGATATCAGCTTGTTTTGTCCGCTGTCGCAGCCTGAGGCCCAATTCCGCCAAAACGTCTGGCAATCCGGTGCGCAGAACAGCGTGCCGAAAAACGCATGAGTTTCCGGTGCCTGCCAGGGCGGCACTTATCGGTGATTTGATGGCGTTCCCGAAAAACGGTTGAGAATTCGGGATGCGCACGCGGGCAACGAACATGTTTACCTGCCGGTGGTGCCACATGAGCAGGACTTGGCCTTGAATTGTTTTGGCGCCGTCCGCCTTTCCTTCTCCGCGCCCATCAACTCTTGGGGCATTCGGTTGCTGGTCGTTGGGCCCAAACCTGCCTCATAATACTGGCCGTTAAGCAAGAACCACCGAAAGTCTTCCCAAATTACAGCCCTAATCGCAAACAGCGATCTCAGGGGTGGACGCAAAGCACCGACGCTTGGACTTTCGAACTTAACCAACCTGCGTTCACGCCAGCGAGTCCGTAGAGCAAGGGGTAGAGTCAAAGAGCGACTTCTCCCACGCTGGATGCAAGACGAATCGCTTTGTGATCAATGTCGTGGTGAGCCACAATGCGACGGAGAGTTCGGTGGCGGGCTCGAATGAGCATCGATTCCGTGACGCAGTGGTGATTCTCGTAGCGGATTCCATGAAGCATCGGTGAATCGCTAATGCCAGTGGCGACGAAGATAATGTGATCCCCCTTCGCCATCTCGGCCGCTGACCAGACTTTGCTGAAAGCTGCTGGACCGCAACCTTCCTCTTCGACAAGTCGTCGTCGTTCTTCGACGTCTCTTGGATACATCTGACAAAGGATTTCTCCACCCAGACACTTTATGGCCGCGGCGGCAAGAACAGCTTCGGGGCTGCCTCCAACTCCCAGGTACACATCCACGCCCGAGTTGGGAAGGCAGGGTGCGATCGCGGCCGCAACGTCCCCATCTGGAATCAGGCGTATGCCGCAGCCGGAATCTCGAAGTACTTTGATGATGTCGTCGTGCCGGGGTCGATCGAGAACGACCGCGACGAGGTCCGACACTCGCTTGTTGAGCGACTGTGCGATGACCCGCAGGTTCTCTGCAAGTGGGGCTTCGATACTTAACTCCGCGCCGGCTTTTGCGACCTTGGGTCCTACTGCCAGCTTCTTCATATAGTATGAAGGGATAACCGGGAATAGTTCGCAGGGATCTTGCTCGATGTCTTCGCAAGTCGCAACCGCGAGAACAGAGATCGCTCCGTTGAGACCTTTCGAGAGCGGCGTCGTCCCATCAATTGGATCGAGAGCGATGGCCGCCGGAATCGAGCCAGACTTCCAACTCCCCAGCTTTTCCCCGGTGAAAATGCCTGGTGCGTTGTCCTTTCGACCCTCACCGATCCGAACGATTCCCTTACAGTCGATCAGCGTGAACATTCCGCGAATCGCATCGGACGCAGCGCCGTCTGCACCATTCTTGTCCCCCTTGCCGAACCATTTCCAGGCCCTCAATGCGGCGTTCTCTGTACAACGAACCAAATCCAAATCGAACAATCGTTCCGGTTCATGGAGTCTGGTCGCCATATCGAGCATGTCCTTCGGAGACGTGAAAGGTGATGGGGCTCGTGGTTCGATTGTCAGGCTTGCTTGCGACGGGCGTCAAGGGGTTTTCAAACGCAGTAGCTCACGACGGCACTTATCGGTCGATTGATGGCTTTGCCGGAAAACGTACGAGATTGTGAGAAACGAGGGCGCGACACAGTCCTCGAGATCGCAAAACCTGGTTCACGGGCGCTGAGGGGCACTCCGAGCTGACTGTAGCGGCGGGGACTGAGTGAGCTACACGTCGCGAAAAGCCTACCTGCCCCGCCGTCTGCTGCAGCGCGTAGTTCGGCCGATTGTCGACCCAATTCGAGGCCTGCCCACTTTTGCTTTCCCGATTGATTCACTTCTTCACGCGCTTGTGGACGACCAGCGTCTGCGCACCGGATTCGGCCTTGAACTTCGTTGGCCGCTTCTTCCCTTCTGGGTCCAAGCAAACCTTCAGCGTGTCTCCGCTGATCTCGTAGATGCCCAAGATGACCGCCCCTTTGTTCGGGCCGTCGGTCAGCTTCGCATCCAGAGTTTTCGGTGACTTGGACGGGTCGAGCTTCTGGGTGGCTGCTTCGACCACCTCGTCACCATTCTTGACGGCATATTTGTCGCCTTCGAAGGTAACCGTTATCCCTTTGAACTGGTCGGCCGGTAGCTTCTTGCCGCCCGCCTCGACGGACTCGAACGTCCAAGTGCCCTGGAATTTCTTGAGTTCTTTCTCGACATCCGCCTTGTCGTCCACCCCCGCGCAGGTTCCGCAGGATGCGGTGAGTACGAGGGCGCAGAGTAGTGTCACAAGTGTGATTCGCATACGTGTTCTCGTTCACCTGTACCTGACAACGTTGGTGTCGCCGAACAAACCAAATTCGTCAGCGGGGCCGAGTGACTGGCAGGTCCCAGCCCGAGACGCCCGAGGTGTGCGACAGCAGAGGCCGACCGAGTCACCAGGCGGATCGCGATTAGCTCCTGCCCCAGATTCAGCGTGTGCCGAAAGTTGACGGGATCGGAGCAAAGCACCAGCACGTCCAGATAATCGGTCATCGACGCCGGTCCTGATCAATAGTGTGAAATCGCGCACGTTTTTGTTTCACGATAGTGATGAGCATAGCGGTCTTGAGCGGCGCATCCACGCGGAGTCGCCATTTGTAACCACCAGTTAAGCTTTCCAATCGGCACCAGACTTGACGGAACAAAAGTCTTTCGCACGCAGCGACAATCATTAAGCCGATGTTTGTCGCGCTCACGCTTCGGCGCTTCGGTCACATCGACCGACTCAACATAGCGGCGATTGGGGGCGAACCGAAAATCGTTCGATTTTCGCCGCAGTCCGAAGGGCGATAGCGGTCCGGTGAGGCCAGGCGCGACTCCCCGATAACGGATGAGTTTCCGACCCTCTTGAGCGTGTGCCGAAAAACGGATGACTTCCGCGGCCACGGCGGCACTTATCGGTCCTTACGTCGGCTCGATCCGGAACGAAACGCGCTCGATTCGCCTTTTGCTCCCCTGGCTCATGCCGCCGCCCGCTATCATGAAGTCGATCTTTGGTCATCGCCCTTCTGGAATCGGCCATGCAGAAGAAATTCATCACGGCTGGCGCATGTCTCTGTATCATTTTCTCGACCGCCGAACGGGCCTTCCCGCAAAGCCCGCCGCGAACCGATGCCTGGTTGGAAGATTTTGCACAACTCAAGCACGAGATGGCTGCTCACTATGCCAATTTGGACTGGGCCGTCGCTGAACGGCGCATCGACCTCAAGGAACTCAGCGAACTGACCGAGACTCGGCTGCGTGAGGCTCAGAGCGAAGCGGAGGCGCGGCGAGTCATCGAGCTATTCTTACAGGCCTTCGGCGATGGCCACCTGTCGGTTCGATGGCCGTCGACGGAAAGACCACTCGCGAACGTCAAGAACGCTGATCCCTCCGCGGACTCCTTGTGCGCCCGACTTGGCTTCCACGAACAAAAGACGTCCCCCGGAATCGCCTTTTCCCGCCTACAGGGTTTCGAGCAACACACCACGCCGGACTCGAAGTACTTTCCCATCGGCGTCCTGGTCCTTGCCGAGGGCAAGAGGATCGGTCTTGTTCGCATCGCTCTCTTTTCCGAGCACCGCTTCCCCGACTTGTGCGAGGCCGCCGCGTCCCAGTTCGGCTTGCACAAAGATTCGGCCTGCGACGAAGCCTGCGGCAACCGCGTGGAACTG
>DASZIA010000106.1:0-5669 GCA_035949535.1 Planctomycetaceae bacterium
TAGCCTGTGCCTCGGGATGGCCGAAGCCGGCTTGGGTTAGTCAAACAGAGGAAAGCTCATGGATCTCATCATTTTGATCGTCGTGTTGGTGCTCTTGTTCGGTGGGGGTGGCGGCTACTACTGGAGCCGCAGACGGGGATAAGACGCGTCCCGTGTGATAAATACAGCGCGATGGCCTGTCGTGCGGACAGGCCATACGTTGCTCATGCGATTGTGCGATGCGTACCGCCTTTGGGACGCACGGGGCCGATGACCATTTACATGCAGCCGACGAGATGGGGGATGAAATCGTATCAGCCGATCCCAGCTTGCTGCGGACGGATGCGACTGACACCCAGCGCCTGGTTTGATTTTTGAGGACAGAAACTTTTCAAGAGGAGCGAACTATGACGAAGCGATTTCAGACGATTGCCGGGATGGTGCTGGTGGCCTGCCTGGCTTTCGGCGAACCTCGGACGGCTTTTTGCCAGCAGCGCAACGAGGGGCGCGGCACGCCGGGTGATTCGAAGCAGTCGAGCGGGGCGGCCCGCTCATCCACGGACATTCTCCGCAGCAGCATGATGATTGGAGCCACCGTGAACTTTCAGGGTGGGACGGCGCTCGGACAAGTGACCGATTTCGTGATCAACGACGGCGGCTGCGTCGAGTACGTGGTCGTGAGTTACCAGAACCGCTTCGTGCCGATACCCTGGATGGCCACGACGTACAATTCTGCCGACCGCATCTTGCTCTTGGGCATCGACCAGGCCCAACTGCGCCAGATTCCGACGTTCGTGCAGTTCACGGAGCTTTCCAACGCCCAGTTTGCGCAAAAGGTCAACACGTTTTATAAAGTCGACGTCCGCACGTCCGAACGGCGCGTGAACAAGCCGGTGCCGGACGAACGCTCCGGTGCGAGTAAGCACGGCGCCCAATCGGACAGTCAGGGCCAGAAACCGGCTGTCGGAACAAAACCGCAAGCCGACAACAAGCCGCAAGCCGATAAGAAGCCAGTCGCCGCCGCTGAGAAACAACCGCCGCCGCGCAAGACTCGCGGCTAGTTTGCGTCAAGCGCCTGGTTTCGGGTTGTCGATCGCGCGAATCCGCACGAAACGCGTGCGAAATCCGTGCCCCCTTCAATAGCGACTCTGGCGTAGCCTTTCCTTGCTGAAAGCGGTAGAGTAAAGGCCTGAATCGATCACGAGGCCGACCTGTTTGGGCCTCACGAGACGTCGCCGGATGACTAGGTAAAGGGCAACTCGGCTGGTCCGAGGCGCCCGTTAACGAGTAAGCCGACGTGGTTGAATACCTGAGGGTGTTCCGCCACGTCGGCTTTTTTCTTTTCTGTGCGACCGCCGATCAAGAAAACCGATCAGGCGCATGGAAGCGAGGCGGACTCGTCGCTGAACCGGTCCTGTCGCACCGCCGGTATCGAGCAGCGACGGCCTAATCGCGCTGTCTCTTAGGGAAACCGATTTATGGGTCTCGAAAACGCCGAGCATCTTTCGTCTCAGGAGCTCGGAGAGCGCTTTGACTTGCTCGTCGAGAACGTGCGTGAGTACGCAATCTTCCTCGTCGATCCGGATGGCCGGGTCCTCTGCTGGAACCCCGGGGCCGCGCGCCTGTTCGGATACCAGTCGCACGAAGCGGCGGGTCAGCATTTTTCGCGGTTTTATTCCGATGAGGACACTCGAATCGGCCGGCCAGAGTACGAGCTCGAGCAGGCACGATCGGAAGGACACGTGGACAGCGTCTGTTGGCAAGTCCGCAAAGACGGGAGCCGGTTTTGGTGCGCCGCAACGATGACACCCCTGTTCGACGAGACAAAGCACATCAGATCCTTCGCGCGAGTGACGCATGACCTCACGGACACGCAGGACCTGGAAAGTCAGCGGAAACGCGCCGACGATTTGGCTGACGCCAACCGAGGCAAAGAAGAGTTCATGGCTTTGTTATCGCACGAGCTGCGCAACCCCCTGGCGCCGATTCTCAATGCTCTAAGCATCCAGCGCGACATCAAGACCGCTGACCCCATTCTTCAGCAAGCCGGCAGGGTCATCGAGCGCCAAGTCGGACAGATGGTCCGGCTGGTGGATGATCTGCTGGATATTGCCCGCATCACCAAAGGAAAACTCAGCCTCACCAAGGAACCGGTCGAGCTGCGCGTCATCGTCAACAACGCGGTTGAGGCCTCCCGCTCTTTTAGCGACGCACGGAAGCAAGAATTGTCCGTTTCGCTGCCAATCGAATCGATTTGGGTCGACGCGGACCCGGTCCGGCTCGAGCAGATTTTCGTGAATCTGCTCAACAATGCCGCGAAATACACCGGCCCCGGCGGACTGATTCGGGTCTCCGTCCATCAAGAGGCGAGCGAAGGCGTCGTCACGCTGCTGGACAACGGTGCGGGGATATCGCCGGAGATGCTGCCCCGGATCTTCGATCTGTTCACGCAAGTTGACGGGGTGGCCAGCCACTCGCACGGAGGTCTGGGGATCGGCCTCGCCCTGGTGCACACGCTCGTCGAAATGCACAACGGGCAAGTGCATGCCATGAGCGAGGGGCTCGGAAAGGGAAGCGAGTTCACAGTCAGACTGCCGATGTTGAAAAACCCGCCACCAGTCGACTCCCCCCACCCACCCGGGCGTATCGCCAATCCGGCCAGCAGAACATTGCGCATACTCATCGTCGAAGACGACGTCGATTCCGGCGACATGTTGAGCATGCTGCTGCGGCTGAGGGGGCACGAAGTGCGCGTAGCTCGGACCGGCCAAACGGCCTTGGAGTTGGCAGCGACCCTTTGTCCAAACGTGGTCCTTTGCGACATCGGGCTTCCCGGATTCGATGGATACCAAGTCGCCACAGCCCTGCGAAACATGCCTGCGTGCAGGGACTCAATCCTCTGCGCACTGACCGGATATACGCCGAGCGAAGCCGACCGGAATCGGCTGCCTCAATCGGGATTCGATCACCATTTCATAAAGCCGGTGGTGATTGAGAAGCTGCTGGCGCTCTTCAAATCCCTGGAATCATAAGGCTTATGAATCCGTTTGGCATTCTGTCTGGCGGTCGTGCGTCTTTCCTTGTCCGCCAGTCAGAACACCGTCGGGTTCTTCGACAAAGCAAGTCAGACTCGAAGGCTGGAGACTGCGTGACAGAACCGCCACTTGAGCGCCTGAGAAACCACGCCGGCGACTCTTTCTTGCGCCTGGCCGCCCGTGGGAACCTCGAAGCGCGCAGAAGGAATGCCCGATGACACGAGAACCACTAGTCGAGGATATCCAAACCTACGCCCAGAACATCGTCGACACGGTGCGCGAGCCGCTGCTGATCCTCGACACCACCTTGCGCGTCCGGTCCGCCAATCGCGCCTTCTACCAGGCCTTTCACGTCTCGTCCGAGGAGACCGAGGACCGTCTGATCTACGAGCTGGGCAACGGCCAGTGGGACATCCCCGACCTGCGAACGCTGCTGGAGGACATTGTCCCCAAGAGTTCGGTTTTCGACGACTTCGAGCTCGAGCACACCTTCCCGGTCATCGGGCGCCGAGTGATGCTCCTCAACGCCCGCAAGCTTCAGGCGGGTCACCACGGGGAATTGCTCGTGCTGGCGATGGAAGACGTGACAGAGCGGCGGCGCTCCGAAGCCGACCTGAAGGCCATCGAAACCTACGCCCAAAACATCGTCGACACGGTGCGTGAGCCGCTGCTGATCCTCGACACCACCTTGCGGGTCCGGTCCGCCAACCGCGCTTTCTATCAAACCTTTCACGTCTCTTCCGCGGAGACCGAGAACCGCCTGATTTACGAATTGGGCAACGGCCAGTGGGATATCCCCGACTTGCGGACACTACTTGAGGATGTTGTGCCCAAAAGCTCCGTCTTCGACGACTTCGAGCTCGAGCACACCTTTCCGGTCATCGGACGCCGAGTGATGCTGCTCAACGCGCGCAAGCTTCAGGCGGGCCATCACGGCGAACTGCTCGTGCTGGCGATGGAGGACGTGACCGCGCGCAAGCGGGCGGAAGAAGCGCTGCTCAAAGCCGGAGCGTTGCAGAGCGCGATCTTCAACAGCGCCAACTTCTCCAGCATCGCCACCGACGAGAAGGGAGTCATCCAAATCTTCAACGTCGGCGCCGAGGCTATGTTGGGGTACACGGCCGCCGAAGTGATGAACAAGATTACGCCGGCCGACATTTCTGATCCGCAGGAGGTGATTACGCGCGCCAAAGCCTTGAGCGCCCAGCTCGGAACTACGATCACTCCGGGCTTCGAGGCGTTAGTTTTCAAGGCGTCGCGCGGGATCGAGGACATCTACGAACTGACCTACATCCGCAAGGATGGCAGCCGCTTTCCGGCCATCGTGTCCGTGACGGCGCTGCGCGACGCGGAAGGCGGAATCATCGGTTATCTGTTGATCGGTACCGACAATACGGAACGCAAGCAGGTGGAAGCCGAGCGAATGCTCCTTGATCAGCGAGTGCGCGACCAACAATTCTACACACGCTCGCTGATTGAATCTAACATTGACGCACTGATAACCACCGATCCGCGCGGCATTATCACCGACGTGAACAAGCAGATGGAGGCGCTCACCGGATGCACGCGCGACGAGCTCATCGGCGCGCCGTTCAAGGATTACTTCACCGACTCCGACCGGGCCGAAGCGGGTATCAAGCTGGTGCTGGGAGAAGGCAAAGTCACCGACTACGAACTCACCGCACGTGCCAGGGACGGCAAGGAAACCGTGGTGTCCTACAACGCGTCCACCTTCCACGACCGCGACCGGAAGCTGCAGGGGGTGTTCGCCGCTGCCCGCGATGTGACCGAACGCAAACGTTATGAGCAATCGTTGCAGCAAGCCAACCGCGCCAAGAGCGTCTTCTTGGCGAACATGTCGCACGAAATCCGCACGCCCATGAACGCCATTCTCGGGTTCTCCCAGCTGATGCTCCGCGACCAGGACCTCACCCCGCGACAAAACCAGTACCTGGGAACCATCAACCGTAGCGGCGAGCACCTACTTGCCCTGATCAATGACATCCTGGAAATGTCCAAGATCGAGGCCGGCCGCACGACCCTGAATCTCACCACGTTCGACCTGTTCGCGCTGCTCATCGACCTGGAGATGATGTTCCGCCTCCGCACGAACGAGAAAAAGTTATCATTCTCGGTCGAGATGATCGGCAGCGTGCCCCAATACATCGTGACGGATATCAACAAGCTGCGGCAGGTCTTCATCAACGTGCTGGGCAACGCGGTCAAGTTTACCGAGCAGGGGGGTATCGTCTTGCGCGTGCGCGCGGACCGCGACGACGCGACGGGGCCCTTTCTCCTGTTCGAAATTGAGGACACAGGCTCGGGCATTTCGCCCGAAGATCAAGAGAAGTTGTTCCGGCATTTCGAGCAAACCAAGTCGGGGCAACAGGCGGCGACCGGAACGGGGCTCGGATTGGCGATCAGCCGTGAGTTTGTTCGACTGATGGCAGGCGACATCACGGCAAAAAGCCAGGTTGGCAAAGGCAGCGTTTTTGTGGTTCACTTGCCGTTGAAGGAGGGAGAGGCCCATGCGGTTCAAGTGAAGGACACTCCCCGGCAGGTCCTGAGGCTCCAGCCCAGGCAGGCGAACTGCCGGGTGCTGATTGCCGACGACGTCGAGGATAACCGCCAGCTGCTGGAGCAGCTGCTCGGCCC
>DASZIA010000107.1:0-11869 GCA_035949535.1 Planctomycetaceae bacterium
GCGCCATCGGGGGATACGACCCCAACGCGCCTCTCGTGCCGGGGCCAGACGGGCCTTACAACCCGACCGACCGGGGCTGCGACGAGCAGACCGCCCTCAACTATTGGCAAAACTACGGGGCGCCGGCCGGCAGCACACACAAAATCGCAGGCTGGCTCGCGGTGAATCCGTCGGATCCCAACGAGTACCGCACAGCACTCTGGCTCTTCGAGAACCTCTACTTCGGTTTCGAGATGCCCAACCAATGGATCACGCCCTTCCCGTCAGCCTCGGGCTTCGTCTGGAATGGCGCCGGCCCACCTGTTCCGAAAAACGGACATTGCGTCGCCGGAGTCGGCTATACGGTCGCCGGCGTCAAGATCAGTACCTGGGGAATGTCGGGCCTGCTGACCGACGCTGCCATCGCAAAATATTGCGACCAGAGCGCGGGAGGCGACCTCTACACGGTTGTCAGCCAGGACTCCCTCAACCAGTCGACGGGGAAGGCCCCGAACGGATTTGACTGGAGCCAATTGGTCGCGGACTTCGACTCAATGGGAGGAAACGTCACGCCGTAACGGGCCGCGCGAACGGTGCGACGTTCGCGAGAAGCCGCCGGAGGGCAATCCGGCGGCTTTTTTCATGGGACGAGTTGCAGCGGTCTGTCTCAATCGGACCGTGGGCGGCGCTCTCAAGAAAGCGCGCGCTCAATCCGCTGCGGGCGGATTGTACAAAGTTACGCTTTCTCGGGCCGGCGCACGTTGATCCGGCGGCCGCCGCGGTCGAAGTAGACTTCGCCGTCGGAGAGGGCAAAGAGCGTGTCGTCGCTGCCTTGGCCGACGTTGCGGCCCGGGTGCCACTTGGTGCCGCGCTGGCGGATCAAGATATTGCCCGCGAGGACGGCTTGGCCGCCGAACTTCTTGACTCCAAGTCGTTGTGCGTTCGAGTCGCGTCCGTTGCGGCTCGATCCTTGTCCCTTCTTATGAGCCATTGCCGCCGAACTCCAAAACCCGCGCGTTTGTTTTCTCGGGTCGATTGTCGAGTTTGTTAGCCGATTGTGGACCAAATTCTTGAGCTGGGAATTGTCCGGAGAATCGGGGCATCTTGCAAGGGCGACTGGGCCGAAACCCAAGAACGGGGCCGCTCCCGGGGCTGCGGCGGGAACTGACAGTTCGTGGCGAATTATCCGCCAAGATTTAAGAGCCGGCCGGCTTTCCGGAGGGGGCACTGACCAGGGACCCGCCCATGACGCTTCTTGCGGGGTCGCCAACAGGCCCCCCGAGTCCATTCGCAGCCGCAGGGGTCTGTGCCGTTCTGATCTGGTCGGCGTCTTGGAACTTCTTCAGTTGCTTTTCGCGGTATTTGCGGAACTCGGTGTCGTCGTCCCCCGACTCGAAACCCTTGGTGAGCGACTCTCCCTCCAGTCGGATGGCCTCGCAGAGATTGCCGCACTGAAACTGGGCTTCAGCGGCCGTGTCGAGGACGACCGGCAGGCGGGTGTATTCCAGGGCTCGCGCCGTCAATTCCAACGCCCGCTTGGGGTTGGTCGTCCCCAGTTCGTCGGGGGTCAGGTAAAGAGAGGCGAGGTTGTTGAGCGCGCTGGCGTTATTGGGCGCGTAGGCGAGAAGCAATTCGAACGCGAGCCGCGCTTTACCGTACCGCTGGGACCGAGCCTCGTCCTCAGCCCGAAAATGGATACCGTCAACCCAGAGCCCGGTGTTTTTCCAAGCATCGCGGGCGCTCACCTGATTGGGGCCGGCACCCGAGGACTCGTCCTCCCCGACTTCGACCGTCTTGTTCACGCCATCGCGGAAAAAATATCCGCCAAAGAACGCGACCAGGGCGACTACGGCGGCCGATTCGACCGGAACCCGCGGCCGCATGGAACGCCGCCGAGTGGCGGCAGACGTTTCGGAAGCAAACGGCTCCAAAAGATCGGGAGAGCCGACAGCGTTTTCGACTGTCGCGTGCGCTATGCGGTTTCGCCGCGCTTGCTCAGGCTGCCGCGATGGTGCAACTGCGGTCTGGCATGCGCCCAAGAGCTCGGTGTCACGCTCAAGGAGTGGCGAGGCAGGCAGCGATTGAATCCGCTCGCAAACGCGCGCCGCGACTTGCTGTCGATCTGACGCGCTAATGGCCGCCAGGCGCTCGGCGAGCCGATTCAGCGCCGCGACCGCTTCGCACACCTCGGGATCGTCGTCAGCAGCGGACGAGTAGCGCATGCGGTTGTACGCGGCGGCAACCTGATCGGCTGTGGCGGCGTCCAAAACTCCCTCCGTCGTGAGGGCGCGAAGATACTCGACCGGGAGAACGTGGGACGGCCGGATCAAGCCGAGCGCTTCGAGCTCGGTGAGTCCCCGCTCCAAACCGCAGCGGGCGACTTGGGTCGATTCCAACATGCTGCTCCCCATTTGAAATCGATTGGCGGCCCGCAGTTTCAAGTCTGACAGTGCGCAATTTTTAACGCAATAGTGCGGAACCAATTTTTTAGCATTTATATGTAAAGTTTTTAGCACAAGCGACAGGCCTTCTTGGAATAAATTTGACGAGTTCGCCGGGTGACCTAGGCTTTCTTAGCGTTCTCTTGTGCGCCACTCTTGCTGCGCACTCAGAACGCCTCAACAAGGGCCGCCCCCGAATGCTCGAGGCATTGCTGGAACCGGCGGATGCGTGCGCACCGAGCGCCGCCTCGGTCTTGCTCGCAGGGAACGCCCGGGCTCCCGCCACCCCCGATGAGCGCGTCTTGGAGATCCTGCGCGGCATTCCGGAAGTCGAATGTCTGCTGCGCGGCACCGTCGTCGCCAGCTGGCACTCGAGCTTCGGATCGCTGCACTCGCGGCGCTGGCACCGGGTCGCCTACGACAAGCCGCTGTTGATCACGCCGCTTGATGACCTCACCGAGCGGCCGTCAGAGCGGGCGTTTGTGGCTCAAGGACGCGACCTCTCGCTCGCCGGACTTTCGTTCTGCCATCCGCGCCCGCTGGCTTCGCGCAAAGTGATCGTGCGGTTCCGCGCCGAGGATGCGTCGGCCGGGGACGGAATCCTGGCAATCCTGCGCTGGTGCCGATTTCGGCGCGACGGGACGTATCAGAGCGGGGGGCAATTCACGGGTTGCGTGCCGCTCAATGGGAGCTATTGCGTTTCCGATTGGGACTGCGCCGACCCGGTCCGACGCGTCACTGAATGCTCTCCAGCATTTTGATGAAGTCGGCCTCTTTGTAGGTGTCGTCGAAATCGATATTGATCACCGCGAAGCCGTTCTTCCCTTCGAACTGCCCCGCGATTTCTTCGTGTTGGGTCATCTTGGCCGGCTTCTTTGCGGCCCCTTCAGGCTCGGCGGCTTCCTCGCCTTTGGCCGCTTTGCGCTCTTCTGCTTTGCCGCCGGCGCCTTTGCCACGAACGGGTCTTCCGAAGCGACGGTTGCCGAAGACGGGACCCTCCCCCTCGCCCTTGGTGAAGGTGAAGGAGTACTCGCGCCCCTTGATCTTGATTTGCTTCGTCTCCATCTTGGCGTTCTTCATCTCGCCGATGTTGCTGTGCGTGACGCGGTTTTGCTCGAATTGCTGCTTCCAGGGGCCCGTCGCATCATTGCCCCCCATCTTTGGGCGCATCTGCATCATGAATAGACTGGCGTGCCCCGGGTTTTCGTACTCGACCATGATCATCGAAATGAACATGTTGTCCATCTTGACCGAGTTTTTCGGAACAAGTCCGGCGGGGATGTTCATCGTGGCAATTTCGTCGCGGGCCGCATTGATGTCCGCCGGCGCCTCTGAAATCTGCGGCCGCATGTTGTAGCCGAGGTATCCGACCACTCCGCAGCACAACAGGCAGCAGAATCCCCCGATACAAACGATGATCAGGCAGGCCTTCATCCCGCCGCTCATTCCGCTGGGTGGGCCGGTGGGCTGATCGCTCCAATCGTCCGGCGGTCGTTGCCCGGAACGGTTGGCGTGGTCGGGCCGACGACCTTCTTCAGGCCAGTCAGATTGCGACATAAAGCCCCTCGAATTAGCAAGTTCGCGTGGTAACCAGGCAATGCGGGGGCACAATCCCCGACAAACTTATCGAGCATTCTGCGGGCGGCCAGCACCGCCGTCAACCACGCGCGGCCCTGGACCCGGTGCCTGCGGCGGCGGACGCATTGTGGATGGCTTGGCGCTGAGGCGGAGCGACGTACTGCCGTCAGGCGGAGCGACGTACTGCCGTCAGGCGGAGCGACGCAGTGCCGTTAGGCGGAACGACGCAGTGCCGTCCCGTCGGCGCGCATCTGTTTTTTGAGGAGGCGTCGGTCGCGGCGGCTCAGCCCCTCGAAGGATCCTCCCTTGGCTTTGCCTGCTGACCCATCGCTTTCCTCGTCAGCGGCCGTCTTAGTCTGGGTGATCGCTGGGAGCGACTTCTTGCTGATCGCGGCTGACTGGGCCGCAACGCCACGATTGGACAGATCAGGCTGGGCGGTCCGCGTTACGCCCGCGCCGGATGGATTCGTCCGCGGACGCTCGGCTGCCTGCGATCGCTCGGGCGGGTTGACCGTCGCGTCGACATCCTCCGGCGATTGCGATTCAGCCGGAGTCGGTTTGCGGCGGAGCGGACTCACGCGCTTCGGCGTTCGCCGCTTGAGCGAGGCGACCGTGCTGCCGTCCGCTGATTTGCGAGTCTTTTTCGAGTTCGCGCGAGTGAACTTGAAGATCGCCCAGGGTCGGAACCATCGCAACAGGGCCAAGAAGCGCGACGGACGAATTGAGGGTGGATCAACGCAAACATACACAACGTGGCGCGCGTGAAAGAGCAGACTCGAGAAGACGCAGATGACAAACAGCATCGCGACGCCGCATTCGACGAGCCGTGCCTCCAAGGGCGGGAGCGGGAGGGGTCGAGCCAGCATAATCGCCGCCGTGCCACCACCCAGCAGGAACGCGAGCCATAAGAAAGTCAGGCTGAGGCGGCAATCTCGCATCTCGCGAACGAGATACGCATGCACATACGCTCCGCAGAGGGCCGTCGGAACGAGCCACAATAGAATCGACTTGTGCGAGAACGGAGCCGGCCAGAGCCAGGTTGCCGTCGCGCTCCAGGCTGCGGTGAGCTGCGTCTCGAGGGCCATCGTCCCGAGAAATGCCAGGATCGCACAAACGACCCAACCTCGGTAGCGGCCGTTAAAGTCCTGCAGGCTTTGCGACCGCACCCAACTGATCAAGAGCGCCAGCTGCCCGGCGAGCAACAGCCCGACTGCGGCAAATCCACGGACGAGTCGGGCCGCATCCAAACGAAAGAAGAGAACGAAACCGGGCCCGAGCTGCTCGCCATGCGTCGCGGCCGCCCAACCTCCCGCCAGGGCGCCCGCGCCTGCGAGCGTCGACAGGAAAATCACCGCCGCCAATTTCCAATAGCGGATCGAGATCACCTTCCGCAGCGGAAAATGGGCGGGGCCGCGGCGACGGCGCTTCACCTTGGGCGGGGTGAGGCGGCGCGGAGCGGGCTCGGTGGCTGCCTCGAAGGCGACGGTTTCGGCGTCGGTGGCGAGGCGCCGCCGCCGGCGCTCATCGAGCGAACGCGAACCGGCAAAACCCGTCATTGCGGGGGTACATTCCGGCAACCGCGAGCCGCCCTTCAGGCCGGGACCTCGGCGGAGATTCCCTTCTCCGGTGCCGCACCTCTTGAAGATCGACTTGCCTTCCAGGCTGCGTCCGGCAGGAATCGTTAAGTTCGCTTACGAAGCGAGATCTTCGCCCGGCACCCGCGGAAAAGACGTGCTGATCGGTGCGCCCAAAGGAAAGGGCCAGTTGACAGGCCAGCGTGGCAAAAGCGGCTCGCGAGGACTCGTGCCAATTTGGCATGGCAAGAACGTGCCAAAAAGTGCTGGGATTTCATTGCTGCCAATCTGGCATTTTCGGAAAGCGCAAGGGCCTTCGACCGGTCCTAGTCCTAAACGCGCAAAGATCCATTCAGCATTCGACTTAACGCACTCGAGCGACATGCAACGCGTGCCCGCAGCAATTGGTATAGGCATTGCATTCTCAATGGAGCAGCAACTGGTGCATCCGGAATCGACCTGCGGTCACGCGACAAAAGGAGGAAACGATGAGCAGAGTGAGAACAGCCTGGAGCCCGTGGCGTGAAATGAATCGCCTGCGGCAAGAGTTGGATCAGCTGGCGGGCCGCGGGGAATGGTGGCCCAATCTTCGCCAGACAACGCCGTTCCCAGCGATCAATGCGCTCGAAAGCGAAAAAGGACTGACGCTGACGGCCGAGCTTCCCGGCATCGACGCGTCGCAACTCGACGTGCATGTCGACAAGGACTCGATCACGATTGCCGGCCATCGGGCCACCGCCCCGGCAACTCCCAAAGATGAGTTGTATGTGCGTCGCGAACGCTGGTTCGAGCCGTTCCGCCGGACCGTCGAGCTGCCTTTCGACGTCGACCCCGATAAGTGCGAAGCCGTCTACGAGAAGGGCGTTTTGACGCTGAAGCTCGAGCGTCGCCCCGAGTATGAGCCGAAAAAGCTCTCGATCAAGGCCGGCTGATCCGCGGCACGAGATCGATCAGGCATCAAATTCGCGAACACCACAGAATTTAGGATAGGAGCCAACCCATGAATCAACGCCAAGCCTCCGAGGGCGGAAACGGAGCCGGAGAGCGCCCCGTCTATCGCCCGGCAGTCGACATCGTCGACGCCCCGAACGAAATGGTTGTGCTGGCCGACGTGCCGGGGGTCGATGAAACGCATCTCGATATCACGTTGGACAAAAACGTGTTGACCATTCGCGGCACCGTCGAGCCGCCTGCGTTCGAGGAACACACCTCTCTCCGAACCGAATTCGGCGTCGGCGACTTCGAGCGGACCTTCACGCTGTCCGACGATGTCAGCCGCGAGGGGATCGAAGCCAGCGTCAAAGACGGCGTGCTGCAGCTCAAGCTACCCAAGACGGCCAGGTCGGCGCGGCAGAAGATCAACGTCGTTGCGCGCTGAGTCCCACACCGCCTATCAAACACGAAAAGCTGAAATTGGGTGGCACTGGCGGCTTGCCCGCCAGTGGTCTTTGACATGGGCGTAACACTGGCGGGCAAGCCGGACAAGCCGCCAGTGCCACCCGTCAGAAGGAGTGAAAACCATGAGAATTCGAGAACTGGTTCCCTGGCGGAATCGAGAGAGCGAACACGAACTCAGCCGACGAGGCGAGAGCCGCGATCCTTTCACTGCCGTTGAGACCCAAATGCGTCGTTACTTCGACGACTTTTTCGAGGGCTTTGATCTGGCTCCCTTCGGCAAGGGGGGCCTGCACGAAGTCGGCCTGACGCCCAAGGTCGACGTCGCGGAAACGAACGACGCCGTCCACGTCACGGCCGATCTGCCCGGCCTGAGCGAGAACGACATCGAGGTCACGCTGTCGGACGGTCATCTGCACATCCGCGGCGAGAAACACGCTGAGAAAGAGGACAAGGACAAGAACTATCACCGGATCGAACGATCCTACGGCTCGTTCCAGCGCTCAATCGCTCTGCCCGCGGAGGTCGACAGCGAGAAGGTGGACGCCTCGTTCAAAAACGGAGTGCTGAGCGTCGTCCTGCCCAAAGTCGCGACCGCCACCAGCGGAAAGAAGATTGCGGTGAAGAAGACGCCGTGAGCAGCGGCTGAACTGGAAGTCATATGGTGTTGGTGGTGAAGACCGGCGGGCCGGAGGGAGCCTGCCGGTCTTTTGTTTTGGGTGCTTGCAGTGGCGGTGCTGGAATATGGCCGCGTTCAGCTTCCCAAGCCGAAGACTCCTACCGCCGTCTTACTGCGAGTACGCCGGAACGACGGTCGTGCCCGCTAAAAATCATGCATTTGGCTTTCGCGAGTCCTGTCAGTATGGATACAAAGAAGACCTGGTCGGTGCTGATCACACCTCTGGAAAATCGTTCTCACAAAGGAAAGTTCCATGAGACGCAGTGCAAGCCTGCTCAAGTTGACGCCGCTCGTGTCCCTCACCCTGCTTTGTGCAGCCATGCCGGGCACGCTCCGGGCAGAGGACAAGCTCGACAAGAAAGTCGTCGAGCTCGTGAAGAAGGTCGGCGACCTTTACAAGAACGCTAAGACCTTGCACGCCGAGGGGACGCTGGTCACGAACGTCGATAACGATGGCAAAAAGCGAGAGATCAAAGTCACTGCTGTTTACGACGTCGAGAGGCCCAATCGCCTTTCACTCAAGACAACATTTAACGGCGACCCCAAGCAAGGACCGGACGTCATCTCCGACGGAAAGAAAGTGACTGTCTACCGCAAGGCGCTCCACCAGTATGTCCAAGAGGACGCACCAAAAGACATGGGTGAGCTCGGCGTCAAGGTGCTTCAACTCAGCCCGGCCGCGGCGGGGATTTTGTTCGCCAACGTTCTCGGCGACGATCCAGCCGACTCCCTGATGCAAGGAGTCAACTCCTGCTCGTACATCGGAATGGACAAAGTGGATGGAACACCGGCCCACCGGATGAAGTTCAGCCAGGATCAGTTCGACTGGGAAATGTGGGTCGCAGCCGAAGGCAAGCCATTCGTTCTGCGAATGACCCACAGCGCGGACGGCGACAACGGCAAGCTGACGGCCTCGGAAACGTACAAGAATTGGGCCGTCGACGCGCCGGTCGGCAAAGAAGCATTTACGTTCTCGGCGCCAAAGGACGCTACCAAGGTCGACGAATTCAAGGAAGCGAACTGACCGACCTGACAGCCGCAGCGTGCAAACGCGTCGAGTCACGGTGAGCGGAGTGTTTGCAGGCTGAACCGAGCCGCGACCGTCCGGTAATTCAACTGCTTCTCCACTGCCCTCGCTTACGCGTCGGGTTAATGCGGGCGACACACCAACCCGAAGCGTGAGCGAGGGATCGCATCGAATTCCGGGACACCCTCGGCAAGCCGCCTGCCACCGCCGCGATGTTCCCAGTGGCGCACTGCGGCGCGTGGAAACGCATAAAAACACTCGGGGATGTCGATCTGACTCCGCGCCATTCGACTAGAGGGCGGGCATCAATGGTTTGAACGCAGTTTCAGCACGGCGCAATCAGGAGCCACCGATGAAGTTTGCCTTCTTGGGCTACAGTCAGGAGAACTGGAATGCCATGTCGAATGCCGAGCAGGAAGCAATGTTCGAGGACTGCTTCACTTACGACAGCAAGCTTATCAAGGCGGGGCACATCGGTAGCGAGGGAACGGCCTTGCAACCGAGCCGAACGGCCAAAACCTTGCGCTGGCACAAGGGCAAAGTGATCGTGACCGATGGTCCCTTTGCCGAAACGAAGGAGCAACTCGGCGGCGTCGGCATCTTGGAAGCCGTTGACATGGGGCACGCCGTCGAGCTGGTCTCGAAACATCCCGCCCTGCACTACGGCGCGACGTTCGAGCTCCGGCCGATCGACGAGGAATCGCTCCAGCGTCAGGCGACCTCTCTCGCAGCCTTGCGCCCCAGTGCGCCCGCAGCTGATCCACAATCGGTGAGATACGCGAGCCTGGGTTATCTCGATGAAAACGGCTGGAGCTCGATTTCAGAGGACGAGCGGGCCGCCATGATGGAGAGCTCAATCGCCTTCGATGAGGCACGTGTCAAGAGCGGCCAATGGCGGAGTGGCATCGGGCTCAAGAGCGCGCGCACCGCAAAGACATTGCGGGCCAAAGCCGGCCAAGTCATCGTCACGGACGGCCCCTTCGCCGAGACCAAGGAATTTCTGGGCGGAATTGTCGTCCTGGCGATCAAAGACCTGAACGAGTGCATTGCGATGCTCTCCAAGCATCCGGTCCTTCCGTTCGGCCTGGCCATCGAGCTTCGCCCAATCGATGAGGAAATGAACCGGCGCTGGGAGAACAAGCAGGGGCGAGTCAACACAATTGGGTCGGCGCAAACTTCGCGCATTGGTTGATGCTTCACCACGACGAGCTCACGTCAATCCTTTCCAAATCTACTCATGCAATCAGAGCCACTCCTACGATCATCGAGCGGGGATGGGAAACGTCGGTCATGCGTCGGGAGCGCCCAACCGCTTACGCAGACGCTGCGCCCCGTAGTCTCCGCCAATGCAGAACTTGCAAGTGCAGTACGGAGGCTTCCCCTTGGCGCTTGGAGAAAAGCGCCAACCAACGACTTGCAAGATGCGCCGCGTCTTATGAATTTCTCCGGCTTCGATGCGCCGCGGAATCACCACTTCCCATCCCTCGGCGTCCTCGGCCGCCATGAAGTGCCCCACGGCCTCGGACGCCGACAGCCAGCGGTGCACTTGATTGTAGTGTCCCACCCAGACTCGCTCGTCATCAGCAATCCGGAAGTAAACTGCTGCGATTGGTCCTTGGTTGCGTCGTTTCAATTCCCGCAGCCATTGGTGCGAGACATAAAAGTTCCGCGTAACAGGGACAGCGAACACGCCTCCCGGAAAGTTGCCGGCCGCCCGCCGCAACCGACGGATGCCATTCCGCCGAATGAGGGCCAGCCGCGACTCAGGGGCCAGATGCACGAACATTGCCATTCACAGATCCTTCGACGCCGGGTGCCATCGGCGCCTCGTCCGCCAGTGCTCTTTTTGGAACACGTCCGACAAGACACTGGCGAGCAATCCGAGGGTGTCCGGGAATTCCGAGCTTCTATGCTTGCGGGGCGCCTCGCTGACGCGTCGGGTTGGTGCAGACTGCCTACTAACCCGAAGCGTAAGCGAGGGGGCCTAGACCATTGAATTCCCGGACACCCTCGAGCAAGCCGTCAGTGCCACCCTGCCGCGGTCCTAACGATCGGACTTGGCCGCCTCCGAGAACGTGAACAGTATTTCGCGGGCGATTTGTCGGCACCGTTCGTCGTATTTGGCAGCTTCTTGCGGCGTGCCGTCGAACGCTTTGGGGTCGTCATACGGCAGCGAAATCCGCTTTGACGCACCTCGAACGTTCGGGCACAGTTTGTCGGCTTGAGAGCATGTCATCACGGCGCAGAAATCCGACTTGGGATTCGATGCGTCGTGATAAACCTTGGAAAAGCACTCCAAGTCGGGCCCATCGACGTGCCAGGACACGCGATATCGAGGATTCGGCGTCGTCTTCGGAGCGTCGATCGCAAAACCCGCACGACGCAGCGCCGCAACCGCTCGTCCATTAAAGGCCGTGACCTCCGTCCCGCCGGAGTAAGCTTCGACGTGGGGCACGCCATAATACGCGGCCGCAGTGGCTGCCCAGATTTGGCACAACTGGCTGCGGCGGGAATTGTGCGTGCAAATGAACGTCAGCCGCGCCGGTTGATTGAGTCGGGCGTTATCGCGAATGTAGGCGGCGAGTTGGCCCAACTGCTGCCGCCGCTCCTGCGGGATGTTGTCAAACTCCCCGACCCGGGCCGCGACATAACGCTGCAATTTCTCGTTTACCCCTTCCGGATGCACCGGTGTGGCCCCCGTGCTGATGATTGTCGCCACGATTCCGAAAGCAGCCAATCGACGTCGGAACATGGGAGATTCCTCAGTGCGTCCCACTCGAGGGCGCGGTTACTTGGGTTTGACGGCGAAGACCTTCACGCTGGCCGCGAAGTCGTTGACGTCGTAGCGCCGCAAGAGCTCGGCGAGCCGATTGTGGAACTCGGGCGCGGATTCTGAGACGACCGGCAATTCGCTGGCGATCGCCGGCGCGCAACATCCGGTGTGGCTGTCGATACTCGGAGGACAACAACCGGCCTGGCCCTCGATTTTGGCATAAACATTGAGGTCAGCGCGGGTGTCGACGATCTCGACAGCCGCAAATCCGGCGTCGAGCAGTCCCTGCCGGTATTCTTCGATCGGAATCGCGCCCGCCACGCAGCCCACATAGGCCAAGATCTCGCGGCCGATTTCCGGAGGCAGCGGTTTCTTCAGAGCGATATCGCTGATTGCCAATCGTCCGCCCGGCTTGAGCACGCG
>DASZIA010000108.1:0-3152 GCA_035949535.1 Planctomycetaceae bacterium
CGGGCCAGATGCGTCGCCTGCTGCAAGGTTGCGAGGCTTTCAAAGCGTTGCCCGGGGCGGCGGCTCAAACGATGGGCCCGGGCCTGGGCAACGAGCGCCTGCCAGAGTTGTTCCGACTTGGTCCGCTCGCTCTTCTGGGCCACCGCCAAGGCGGCAACTTTTTCCGAGAGTGCAATCTGCTTCTGGTTCGCGGACTGCACGGCTTCCGCCTGAGCGTCGGTCGCGCGGAGCATTCCCCAACTCGTTCCAACGATGCCCGCCACGAGCGCCACCAAGACCGCCGAGGCCGCCAGCACAAAGCCTTTATTGCGTCTCGCAAACTTCCGCAGCCGGTACCCTGCCGAAGGCGGAGAGGCCTGCACTGGCTCGTCGGTCAGGTACCGTTGGACGTCCAGCGCCAGACTGTTCGCCGTCTCATAGCGTCGGGCTCGATCCTTTTCGAGCGCCTTCATCACGATCCAGTCCAAGTCGCCACGTACGAGCTGGCTCAAGCGGTGCAGGTCAGCATGCCGCTCGACTGCGACCGTAGTCTGTGTTTCGCTCAACTTGCTAATGCGAGTGCTCGGCCTGGCCGGCTCTTCCTCGCGGATGATCCGGCGGATTTCATCAAACGCCGCGTGCTTCAAGCGGTCTTTGTCGAACGGTGTGCAGCCGGTGAGCAATTCATAAAGGAGCACTCCCAGCGAATAGACGTCGCTGCGCGTGTCGATATCGCAGCCGGTCATCTCGGCCTGTTCGGGGCTCATGTAGAGCGGCGTGCCGATCATCTCGGCGAACTGCGTGAAGAGCGTTTCCTGCGTGAGCCGCGGATTGATCGCCTTGGCAACACCGAAGTCGATGACCTTGGGCACGGGCCGTCCGCCGTGCTGCGCGACCAACACGTTGGAGGGCTTGATGTCTCGGTGAATGATCCCCTTCTGGTGCGCGTGCTGAACGGCATGGCAGACTTGGACGAACAGATCCAGCCGCTCGTGCACCGAGAGATGGTTCTGGTCGCAATAGTCGGTGATGGGAACGCCGCGGACGAGTTCCATCACGAAGTACGGTCGACCGGCATCGGTCGCCCCGGCATCGATGACCCGGGCGATGTTTGGGTGGTCCATCAATGACAAAGCTTCGAGTTCGGCTTTGAATCGCGCCAGAACCTGACGCGTATCCATTCCGGGCCGGACGATCTTGAGCGCCACTTGCCGGCGAACCGGAGCCTCCTGGTCGGCGATGTAGACGATGCCAAAACCCCCTTCACCGATCTGCTCCAATAGCGTGTAGGGGCCGATCACGGTCCCGCGGCATTCGGCGGGCGATGGAACGAAGGCCGCGGCAATTTCCGGCGCGGGAGATTCTAGAAAATCGCCGACTTTCGACTCGGCACAGAGCAGTCTTTCGACACGTCGACGCAGCTCTTCGTCGCCTCCGCAGGTCCGATCGAGGTAGGCGCACCTTTCTCCGCTCGTCGGTATCTCGAGTGCGGAGAAGTAGATCTCGTCGATGCTCGGCGTGACACGGTCCACGTGGTCGATTCCTGACAGTCGTCCCATACATCGTGGCGATTTCCGACGACAATTTGCCTCACACGGCAGCCGATTTCGTCAGGTTTGTTCCGCGTCCTCGATCGCCGAATAAAGGAACACCCTGGCGTAAGCCCAATAGCGATCGGCTGTTGCACGTGCGATTCCGAGGGCCAGTGCGGCTTCCTGATGGGAAAGACCGGCAAAGTACCGCAGCTTGACCAATTCAGCCTTTTCGGGCGACTCCTTTTCCAGCTTTTCCAGCGCCTCGTGAAGCGACAGCAACTGGTCGGCACGATCCTCCGCGAAGGAACACGCTTCGTCGAATTCGACGCGCTTCCGATCCCCGCCCAGCTTCGGTCGTCGTTTGCGACGCGCGTTATCGACGAGAATCCGCCTCATCGATTCAGCCGCGGCGGCAAAGAAATGTCGGCGACTGCTCCATTGCTGAACCTTTTCGCCGTCGACCAGGCGAAGAAAAGCCTCGTGCACGAGGGCCGTCGCTTGCAGCGTCTGTCCGGGCTTTTCCTGGGCAAGCCGAAGGACGGCGAGTTTACGCAGCTCGGCATAGACGAGCGGCAAGAGATCCTCTGCCGCGGTCGGATCCCCCGCCTCAATCGCCGAGAGAATGCGTGTGGCCTCGCCCATTGCGGGGGTGCTACGTGAAGGGAGCGGTGTACGAACGAATGCTTCAGGCTAGCCGAGGGACAACCCGAATTCGAGGCAAATCCGGGCAACGGGCGACGGCCAGCAGGCGCGGGAGCGGAAGCGTCCCGATTCCAAGGGACGTCGAGCAACCCAATTCGCGACTGGCGGCGGAGCCAACAGGGTCAACGGAAGCTGGAAACCGCGAGCCCTGCTGCCGGGCCAATTCGACAGAACATGGGCTATTGGGAGCGGGTCATTGCACCTACTTCCGCCGACGGCCCGCGAACCAGCACCGCGCCAAAGCGAGCGTTTTTCGGCAGTTCGCCGCCCCACGCGGTGCCAGCGACGATACCGGCCATCGGAACGTCGCCGTGTCCCGTGATCACGATAACTGGCAGATAAGCGACGCCAAATCCCTCGAACGTTTCGCATAAAAGGCCCCGCGCACTAGCTGCGTCCCCTCTTCCTCCCCTCCCCGGATGTCATTTCCGCTGACTCGTAGCTCGCGCCCTACTGGCAGGTGAAGGCGTTCGGAGCCATCAGGAGCGCCGTCTTTCCTGAACCGGCAGTGATCGCTGCCCGGCGGAAGTTGATGGCTTGGGCAAATGTGCGACTTCCTCGCGGGCCTTGACGAGCCACCCGCCCGCGTCGGGCAACTTCGGCGGTTGGATTCTCTTCTCGTGGAAGCGGAACGCGGAGGTCAAATCGCCAAATGTTTGGCGGCGCCAGTCACTGATGTTGGGCTCGCGAACGCCGGTGAATTTCTCGAGAAACTGCAGCACCGACGTGTGATCGAAGGGCTCACTGCAGACCCAGCCGCCGGCGGTCCAGGGAGAAACAACAATGCAGGGAACGCGGAACCCGGCGCCGATCGGCAAGCCATGGATGTACTCCCCCGCCGTGCTCTCTGGCGCCGTCGGCGGGACGACGTGATCGAACAGGCCGTCGTTCTCGTCATAGTTGAGTATGAAGACCGTCTTTGCCCAGACTTCGGGG
>DASZIA010000109.1:0-3781 GCA_035949535.1 Planctomycetaceae bacterium
AGTCTCACCTTGTGCCGCGGCGTTTCGAACTCGGGGCTGTTGTACTTGCGGGGTCTTTACCGGCTCAAGCGGCTTGATCTGCGCGGGACGAGCGTCCTCGAGGATGGAGCCAACCAGCTGCAGCGATTTCTGCCCAACTGCACGATGCTTCGCGACTGATCGCGCGCGGCGTCAGGTCCACCGACCCAAACGAGCTTGGTCGCCTCTCGTTTCAGCGGTTGCTATGCTTGGCGAAAGCCCGTTTCCAAGCGCCAAAACCGCTTGCGGCCCGCAGCGTTTCGCCGTGCGGCTTTTGAGATTCGCCTTCAGTTACCTCTCCGATTGAACTCTCATGACATCTGTACGGTCAGTAGACGAACCCTTGGCGTCTGTTCCCGCTCAAACTGCGGTTGCCGCGCCGGACGGTTCGCGCGGCATGCTTTTGGTCTATTCGCTGACCATTTTCTTGAGCGCCTTTTTGCTGTTTCAGGTCCAGCCGCTGATCGCGAAATTTATTCTTCCCTGGTTCGGTGGCCTGCCCAGCGTGTGGACCACCTGCATGCTTTTTTTTCAGCTGCTGCTCTTCGGGGGCTACGCCTACGCGCATTTGACGACCAGCCGCTTGCGGCCGCGGGTCCAAGCCGTGCTGCACCTGGTGCTCTTGGCCGCTGCGTGCGCGGCGCTGCCCATTATCCCGGGGGACATGCTGAAACCATCGGGCGCCGAGGAACCGTTCACGCGAATCGTGTTGGTGTTGGCGGCTTCGGTGGGGGCCCCGTTTTTCATCTTGTCGGCCACGGGACCCCTCTTGCAGGGTTGGTTCAGCCGCACGCATCAGAGCCGCTCACCTTATCGGCTTTACGCGCTCTCGAATGTCGGATCGCTGCTCGCACTGATCAGCTTTCCGATCGTCTTTGAATGGTTGCTGCCGGCACGGCTGTTGGCGTGGATTTGGTCGATCAGCTTTATCGCTTTCGCAATTCTGTGCGGCGTGTGCGCGTGGGCGTTTGCCGCACACGGCCGAACCGCCGCCTCTACTTCCCCCGACACGACGGCCGAAGCGGACGTGCCCCCCGGCTGGGGAACCTGGCTCTTGTGGTTCTGCCTGGCAATGGTCCCATCCGTGCTCCTGTTGGCGACGACGAACCAGGTTTGTCTGGACGTCGCCACGGTTCCTTTCTTGTGGGTGTTGCCCCTGACCTTGTACTTGCTGTCATTCATTTTGTGTTTCGATAGCGACCGGTGGTACTCGCGCCGGTACTTCATTCCGGCCTGTTTCGTGGCGATGTCCTGTGTGTGTTACGTGCTCGAACAAGGAGCCGGCGCTCGGTTTTCGCTGCAGTTCGCGGCCTATTTCACGGCGCTGTTTTTCTGTGCCATGGTCTGTCACGGAGAATTAGTGCGACGCAAGCCCCACGTGCGCCATCTCACTTCGTTTTATCTGGTCATCTCCGCCGGCGGCGCGGCAGGGGGTATTTTCGTCGGAATCATCGCCCCGCATTGGTTCACAGGCTACTACGAGCTGCATCTCGGACTCTTCGCATGCGGCCTCTTGATGCTCATCGTGTTGGGCCTCGACCGCCGGCAGCTTCCCTTCTCGGGGATGTGGAAATTGGTATGGCTGGTGCTTCCGCTGGCTGTCGGCTCGCTCGGAGCGTCGCTGGTTGTGAATGCCACCCGGCAAGGGAAGAACCTCATCAATGTCTCCCGCAATTTTTACGGGGTCCTTCGCGTCAAGGAGGGTGAGGAAGAATACGGCAACAATGACGATGACTTGAGAGATGAGCCGGTGCGCGAACTCTTAAACGGCCGCATCCAGCACGGCTTTCAATTTCTGAATCCCGAATTGAAGAAAGTGGCCACATCGTATTACGGGGTCGCGTCGGGCGTGGGACGAGCCTTATCGCTTCCCTCCGACGGACCGCGGCGCGTCGGCCTGGTCGGGTTGGGCACCGGCACATTGGCGAGTTATGCGCGTTCGGGGGATCATTTCCAGTTCTACGAAATCAATTCGAAGGTCGAGGAACTCGCCCGCACGTTCTTCACGTTCCTGTCGGACTGCCAGGGAGAGGTCGAAGTCATTCGCGGCGATGCGCGGCTCAACTTGAGTCGCGAGCCGCCGCAGAACTTCAACGTGCTGGTGCTCGATGCATTCTCCGGAGACGCGATTCCCATCCATCTGCTGACACGTGAGGCGTTCGCCATCTACCTGCCGCACATGGCTCCTGAGGGCATCATCGCCGTTCACATCTCGAACAGGCATTTTGCGCTGGAGCCGGTCGTGCTGGCGATCGCCGACGTTTACAAACTGTCGACAGTCACGATCGAAGCACGTGGAAAGCACGACGGTTCCAGTTCCAGCACGTGGGTGCTCGTTTCAACGTCGCCCCGGGCGCTCCAGCCGAAACGCATTCACAACGCCCGAACCAAGAAGCAAAGCGATTTCCGGGTGCTTTGGACCGACGATCACGCCTCCCTCTTCGAGGTCTGGCTGGCCGATCTCGACGCGTGGTTCGCGAGGGGGAAGCGGCTCGCGAAACTTTCTCCGGGCGGTATCGAGATTCCGGACCGGCCCTCAGAGACTCAGCCCGAAACTCAATGACGGCTCACCAGAGCGCGTCTTACCTAGGTGAAGCAGTTCCGCGGGTGAAAACACCGGATCATTCCTGCAGACGCCGCGACACGTGAGTGCTACGAGCACTAGAATTTCGCGGACAAAATAAAGAGACGGGGCACTGGGAAGGGTGCCCCGTCTCGCGTTGACAACAACCTGTCGTCAGGTCGAGTGCGCTTCTTCAAGGCGCCGCCGACGAGTTACTTCGTGAAATCCAGTCCAGGGTCTTGAGGATCCGTGTTCCGCAGACGGAACCGGAAGCCCTTGTCCCCGTTCATCGTGACCGTGCCGTCCATCTTTTGGCCGTCCTCGTCCCGAGTGAGCACGAGGTTATCCCCTTGCACGGCATAGGTGCCGGTAAAGCTCTTCGTTTGCCCCCCTTCGGTGAACTTCCAGGTGAAGTGCTTGTCTGGATGCAGGGTGGCTTCAATCGTGACGCCTGGCGCTGGGCTGGACTTCCATGCCCCATTCAACGTCGCGGCCGTCAGCGGGGCGTTACCCGAAGGATTGGACGGTTGAGGCGGCAGCGGCGGAGCGCCGGGCCCGCCGCTCGGGTTGGTGGGCCCCGTTGGTCCCTGATTCATCTGTCCCTGGTTTCCTGGACCCGCATTCCCCGGGCCTGCGTTCCCTGGCCCCTGCGGCATGCTCGGTGGTCCCGACGGACCGCTCGGTGTGCTGGAACCTGTCTGGCCCTGATTCTGTTGGGTGACCCCCGGAGCGTGGGCCAGCCCGGCCACAATGTTCTTGGCCAATTGGTCGCGGGGCTCCAAGGCTACGACCTTATCAAACTGCCGCCGCGACGCGTTCAAATGTCCCAACGTCAAATACTCGTAACCGAGCAGGAAGCGAGTCGACGCCTGGTTGGGGTGTTCGGAAACGTAGTGTTCCAGCGCCCGCAGCTGCTGCGTGTAGGCGTCGGGGGACGGATAGAGAGTCTGCACGAGGCTCCAGTTCCAACCCGGGCCGGCGTCGAGCGTGGTATGCGCGATGGCCGCCGCTTTCTGGTAATCGCCCATCGCGAACATCACGAGCCCGTGGAACTCGTGGACGTCGTCGCTGGACGGCATATCGGCGATGGCCTGCGTGATTTCCCGCAGCGCCTCTTGATAGTTGCCGGCGTAGAAGGCCGCCCGCGCCGCGGCGAAATGCGGATCATCCTGCGGCGCCTGATTCTGGCTCTGGGCCTGG
>DASZIA010000110.1:0-6861 GCA_035949535.1 Planctomycetaceae bacterium
AATCACGCAGCTTGCCCAAGCTTTGCAGGAAAGCGACTATCGGCGGCCGAGCTTCGAGCTAATGAGCGAACGGTGGCGCACCGCCCGCGACGCGTCCAAACCGCCGACAACGGGCAGTGAAACTCCTTCGAAAGAGAAAGAGCAGTCCACGCCGGTTAGCGCGAAGGCCGAGCCGGCGAAGGCTAAGCCGGCCGGCAACGATAAAACGCCGCAGAAGACTCCACCGGCTGACGGGGCGCAGCCGAAGAGTTCGCCTGCCACGCCCGTGCCATCGGATGCGAAATCCACCGCGAAGCCGAAGTCCCCGTGAGTTCTCAGAAGGGCCCGTCGAGACTCGCCCTTGCCGTGAACCACTAGAGCTTCGGCGGCTCGTGCGAGACCTGCGGCGGGCGCGGCATGTTCCGCTCGCGGTCTTCGTCGAGCTGAATTCGCGGCGGACGAGGCGGTTGGGGCGGTGGGTAATTCACGTGCAGCTCGTGCCAGTCCCACCCCATCGGCGACTGCAGCTCTTCCCGGGCGAGCGCCTCCCACTGTGTCCCACGGTGATCTTCGATCACGCCTTCGAGATATTCGCGGGCCCGGTTGGCGAACCGCTGGACTTTCGAGGGCGATTTCTCCGCAGACGCCGGCTCGATTCGCCACGTGTTGTTCGTCGCGTCCTGAAAGGGACGCGGGGAGAGTTTCATATCCGCCAGCATCATGTTGTAGCCCAATGCCCGCGCCCGCATGGCGAGCACGCGCCCCATCGCCAGGTCAAAACTGGCCTTCCAACGCGGGGTGTCGAGCCGCGAACGGTCCCGCTCGCCCGCTTCCAAGAGCGTGTGCATTTCGCTCAGGCGGTAATCGAGCTCGGCCAGCGGCATCTGCGCCGCGGTGATCTGCTGCCTCAGCGTGTTGTCGTTATCCGCGCGAAAGACCAATTGCGGCTGGGGCATTTTCTCGGGCGGCCCCACGAGAGCCGCTTGATACAAGGCTGCCTTAGCGGCGTTTCGCGCCCGCTCGAGTTCGTAGTCCTTTTTCGGGCGATAGTCGGGCGAATAATTCCCCAGGATGGCCCTATCGAATTTTGGACCGGGCAGCTCTTCGGAAATCAAATACATGCCGCCCGTCTCTTCGCACAGTCGAGTCAGGGCATAGGGTCCGAACCCGGAGGTCAGCTCCTCGAGTCGATGGCTTCGCCCGCCCCAAAACGGCAACTGCACTCCCTCGAGATCCGCCGTTTCGGGCCCGCGGTTTGTGTAGGCGAAGCCGTGAAACCCGTCCTCGAAGACGTACGGAAAATAATGTCTCTCACGACCGAAGACCGCGTCGTCGCCCACGCAGTAGACTCGGATGCCCAACTTCCGAAGCTTCACGATGGCCGTCTCGAGCTTTTCGGTGTCGCTGCCCCGCTCGTCGGTGACGACCACAATCATCACGCGGCGGCGCTCTTTCGTGCCGATGCGAAAGCTGCGGAACCGTTCGCCGGCCGCGAGAGCCGCGTTAAACACATTTTCCACGGCCCCCTTTTCGTCGCCATCGTCTTCAATTTTGCGGATTGCTTTTTTGATCGCGGCAACGTCGTCGACCGGCCTCTTCGTCAGGAACTGCACCGACTTTCCAAATGTGCCGACCGCGGTCTTGAGCGCCCCGTTGCCGCCCACACCCAACAGCCCCAACTGCCGGTAAACATTCTCGAACCGGTCGGCGATGGCATCGCGCCGGCTCTTCATCGACGGCGTGGCGTCGAACAGCCAAACGACGAGCGTATTCTCTTGTCGCAACGAGGCTTCGATTTCAACCGTGAGGCGATCGATGGCTCCACGCACACCGCCGGTATGCTCGGTCGATCCGGTCGTTTCGATCAGATCGCTGAGTTCCCGGTTGGTCGTCGCCACGCCGACGTCGGCCAGAGGCCGGCCGACGCTGATTTGCTTCATCCCGAGCGCGGAGACCGAGCTGGCAACACTGACCACGGGCGACTTGGGTGTTTCGATGGAGGCGCCCAGATGGGCCACCCGCAGACTGGTCTCGGACGTATTGTCGCCCCCGTTGCCGATCTCGGGAGCCGCCGCCGTGTCGAACCGCAATTCCTGGGGGATCGTGCTGAAGGTCTCTTCCGCCGTGACCGATGCGGTGACTTCGGGCTCACGCAAGAGCATCGTGGCGAAATGGATCGGCCACAACGCGACAAGCACGAGCAGGTGGCCGACCAAGCTGATCACCCAGGAAGGGATTCGTCCCCTCACTTCGGGCAGGGCGATGGCTTCCGCCACGGCCATTGGTGCCACCGGGGGGCTGTTCTCGGCAGGCGCGGTCCCGGCGGGCGCAGATTCAAGAAGCGTATAGTTCACGTGGTTCGTTCCACCGCCGCGACGCGGACCGACTTCTTCAGAGACCGCTACCCTAAATTTACTCGACTGGGCCGGCTGCGACAACGGCCGTTGCGCACGGTCGGTGTCGAGATTGCGTCGCCATTTCAGCGCCCGCATACTGAACAGGAATAATCCTGAACGTGATTGTGTCCTTCGCTCCTGGGAGGTCGAACCGCTTGTCTGCCGAATTGAGTCAGTTTGCCCGATCGCTCTCCGTCGAGACGGCCTTTACGGTGCTAGCCATCGCGAAAGCGCTCAAAGCGGCAGGCAAGGATGTCGTTGAGCTCGAAATCGGCGACAGTCCGTTTAACAGCACGGAGTCGGCCAAAGCGGCCGGCGTCGAGGCGATCCAAAACAATCAGTCGCATTACTGCCCTTCGCCGGGGATTACCGAGTTCCGCGAGGCGGCGGCCCGCTTTGTGAAGCGCGAATTCGGCATCCCGGCTGAAGCCAAGAACATCGTCGCCGGCCCAGGGGCGAAGGTTTTTGAGCAGTTCTTTTGCGAGGCCTTTCTCGATCCGGGCGACGGCGTATTGGTGTTTGGGCCGTACTTTCCGACCTACTTGCCGAACATCCACCGGCGGGGCGCGCGGCCCGTTGTGCGCCCGCTGCGTCAGGCCAATCAATTCCGACCGGATATTGCGGAGGTCGAACGGTTTCTGGCCGAGGATCGCGCACCGCGGGCCATCTTCCTCAATTCGCCGCACAATCCGACCGGCGGCGTCGCCACTGTCGAGGATCTGAAACAGATCGCCGATCTGGTGCGGGGCAGGAACGTCGCCGTCTTCAGCGACGAGCCTTACTGCCACATGGTCTGGAAGGGCAAACATGCGTCGATCCTCGCGCAGCCCGGCATGCTCGACCAATGTGTGGCCGCCTTCACGTTCAGCAAGTCGTACAGTATGAGCGGCTGGCGACTTGGGTTTGCCGTCGCGGGCGCCCCGATTGCGGACGCGATCGCCAAGATGATCAACACGACACTTTCGTGTACTCCGACGCTGGTGCAACTCGCCGGGGCAGCCGCCCTCGAGCGCGACCAGGCCGAACGCGACGCTGTGATGCTCAAGTTTCGGGACAAGGTCGAGCTGTTGACCGCCGGCCTCAACCGTATCGAGGGCTTTCGCACGCTCGAGCCGACCGCGACCTTTTACGTCTTCCCCAATGTCGCACCCGCTTGCAATCGCCAGCGCATTACCAGCCACGGGCTGGCCCTCTACCTGTTGGAGGGGGCCGATGACCGTTTCGGCATCGCCTGCCTTGGGGGCGAATGTTTTGGCCAGGCGGGACAGGGCTTCCTGCGATTCAGTTGCGCCGAGCCCAACGATCGCATTCAAAAGGCCCTCGATTTCCTGCCGACCGCACTGTCGCGATCTGATCGCGTGGCCGCCTATCTGAAGCAGCACCCCGAGTTTTGCCTCAAAGATCCATATCCGGTGGCGACCTAGCCATGCCGGAAACGAGGCCTCTCCTGGCCCAGCGTTACCGCGCGGCCGCGACCATCGTACTGGTCTGCTACTGGCTGATCATGTTCGCCGGCACGCACTGGCCGCACGTGAATCTGGAGAGCTATCCCAGCAACTTCGACAAGGTGCTGCATTTCACCGGCTATGCCGGCTTCGGCTTTCTGATCGCGATTTGGATGTCCACGAAGCAGGAGTTGCGACCGCGCGACTTCGCCGCGGCATTCGGCATTTTCTTCGTGTACGCGATCGTCGATGAAGTGACGCAGCCCTGGTTCGGCCGCGACTGCGAATTCTTGGACATGGTCGCCGACTGGTGCGGCGGGCTGGCCGGGCTGGCGTTCTTCCTGCTTGTGCGCGCTCTTCGGCGGCGTTTTGTCCGGTCAAAGTCGTAGGCAAAAGGCCCGATCGCGGAATACACGTCGGGCAAGTGCCGTCTCAAAGATTGGCGGCCCCATCCGCGCGCGGCTCTCAAAGCGGCTTGGCGTGACAATTAGACGAATCCGCGCGGACCGCGCGTCTTCAGAATAGCGGATGTGGACAGCGAGGACGTGCGATGATCATTCTCGCCTTTATCGCGTCGTGCATGGTGATCGGTTGCGTTTCGTTGACGGTCCTTATTTTTGGGGGCTTTGGTGCTGGCGCAATGGCGTCGCTGGGGTGCCTCCTCTTCGTGTTCTGGCTTGCCCAGGGATTGGCGATCCCGCCGGCTGCGTTGGCGGCTCTCGCCCTGTTCGTCGCCTGCCTGACTCAGCTGCCCCGAAAGGCGGAGATCGGGCGCGTCTTCGCAGTCGGTCTGATCGTGCTTGTGGTGGCGATGGCGGGCGGAGCGATCTTATCCGGGTTCTACGTCAAAGACATTCGGCGTCTTCGCGAGAGCTACCCCGTAGTCTCACTCTCGTCGCGACTGGCATACGAATCGCCGCGCGCTGCTGGTCGCGATCTGAGGTCGACGCCTGATCCGCCTGCGCGATTCGGACCGCCGCCCAAAGGCACGCCGGCGTGGGCGGTGCTGGACTTTCAAACGGACCAGGCCGCCCACCATTGGGAGCACCGTGGACGGGCTCTTGAAGAAATTCACGCG
Organism: Planctomycetaceae bacterium; assembly: GCA_035949535.1. GTDB lineage: Bacteria > Planctomycetota > Planctomycetia > Planctomycetales > Planctomycetaceae > DASPSM01. Next base: position 4,899 of record DASZIA010000110.1, read on the forward strand.
TCGACGGTGGAACACTTTGTCAATGCGCCGGGCTTTGGAGTCACGCGCATGAGTTCGATCAGCGAATGGTACGTGAGAAGCCACCGCGAACCGGCGGCGCTACTTCCGGGCACGGTCGCGAACGAATCGCCTTCTACTCGCCCGGGCGTGCTGCGGGCCCTGCCTCCGCCGTCGGCTCATCGCGAGAGCAAGAGTGCCGACCCTCGCGAGAGGGAACTGTGGGACTCCCACCAGCGGGGCCTGGGGGACTTCTTTGATTCGGATGATTTTGGATGGGTCATCGACCGCGATCACGTTGCCGGCTTCCTGCCGCACCGCTTTAGCTCGAACTTCCGCAGCGCGTTCGCATCAGAACCAGCGAAATGGCCGTTGCAGCGTTTAGAACTCGTCAGCTTGCGCCGATTCGCTCAGCCGATGGTCTATGTGACGGGAAAAAAGCTGCCGCAGATGGACGAGATCCAAAACTTCCCGACGCGCGAATTGAACGCGTTCGAGGCCGCCGCCTTGGAATCGCTGGCCAAGGGTGAAGAGCTCTTATACGAGCTGGAGGGGCGCCGCGTGCTGGCTTTGGGGGCTCTCCGCGCCCGCGAGCAATGCACGAAGTGCCACGACGTCAAGCGGGGCGCTCTGTTGGGGGCCTTCTCGTACGAGTTTCTGGGCGACGCGCCGCCTCCCAAACCGCCGATCTGAGCGGCAAGATCGTCTCCGCACGACGACTTGGGCCGGCGGAAAGTCGAGATGGCGTGCCCACGGCCGCGGAGCCGGCCTTGTCAAACCTTACAAAACACCCGCCGTCCGGTTCTTCGTGCCGCTTACGCTTCCTAAGGGTAGCTGGGACAATTGCGCAATCACACCTTCTGCGAGCTTCCTTCGGGTGGCACCGGCGGCTCTCCCGCCAGTGCTCTTCCCTTCCGGGCCGGGCGGTTCGATGTACGACGGCGGCCAAACGACCGAAATGCAGCGTCTGCTCGACGGCTGGGCTGCCGGGGACGCTACCGCGCGAGACCGACTGCTCGATCGGGCCGGCCAAAGACTTCTCGCACTCACGCGTCGCATGCTCCGCGGTTATCCGCATCTGCGCCGCTGGGAGCAAACCGATGATGTCTTTCAAAGCGCTGTGTTGCGCCTCTATCGCTCGCTGGGGGATGTGCGGCCCGATTCGATCGGGCAATTTTTCGGTCTGGCTGCGACTCAGATCCGTCGGACGCTGATCGACCTTGCCCGGCATCACTTCGGCCCGGAAGGCGCGGCCCGACGCCATCACAGTGAAGGCGACGCTCAACACCGATCGACCGCAGGAGACGATTCGGACCCGTCCCGCGCCGATGAGCCGCCTGAAACCCTCGACGCCTGGGTCCGGTTTCACGAGGCCGTCGAGGCGTTGCCCCGCGACGAGCGGGACGTCTTCAGCGTGATCTGGTACGGAGAAGCGACACAGAGAGAGGCCGCGGAGCTGCTCGGCGTCACCGAACGGACCATCCAGCGGCGTTTGGTCCGAGCCCGACTGCTGTTGCATGAATCCTTGAAAAACGTGCGCGCCTGTTTTGAGGAGGCGAACGACCATGGCTCTTGATGATCGACTGAGCGATTTACTCGTGGACTGGGAGCAAGGCCAGCGCGACGGCCGCGAGCCCACTCCCGAAGAACTCTGCAAAGACGCTCCGGAACTTCTGCCAATCGTGCGCGAGTCGATCGATTCGCTCAAAGCCACGCGCTGGATGTTCGAGCCGGCTTTGGGCGCGACGTCCGTGGACGATCCGTCGACGGGCGGATCGCGAGCCGCGCTGCACGACACCGAGCTTCCCGCCTCCCACCTCACGGTCGAGCAATTCGCAGCCTCGATCTTTCAGAGCGGCCTGTTGTCTCCGGCCGAGATCAACGAGCTGAATCAGCGGCTCACGGCGAGCGATTTGCCCGGCGAAGCCCGCGAGATCGCGTCGCGACTGGTGACGGAGGGGAAGCT
>DASZIA010000111.1:0-18625 GCA_035949535.1 Planctomycetaceae bacterium
TTGAACCCTCGACCTCTGCATTGCGAACGCAGCGCTCTCCCAACTGAGCTACCGCCCCGAAGACCGTAAAACGCAGAGCTTACGGCCGATTCGGATTCTTGCAGGCGGGGCATTCGGGGTCAAGCTTTCCCGCTCGCAACCGTCAACCGTCGACAGCACGATGCGCGGCTCAGGCTGAAGCGGCCACCGCGGGCTCGAACGCGGACGACAGCCGATTTAACAGCTCGTCCCGGTCGCTGCCCACGCGCCACGCGGCCAGGAACTTCATGCGGATCTCCGGAAGCGGCTCTCCAAGCCGATTGCGATTCGCCTCACCCATCTGTTTTGCGACGCGCTCGCGGAACTCGTCGACCTCGATCTCGGCCACCGGCAAGACGACGAGCCACTGCGTCGGCCCGTGGCGGAACAATAAATCGGTGGAGCGGAGCAAGTGGTTCAAAAACAGGTTGACGTCGTCGGCCAGAGTCGCGCTCGTTGATTCTTCCACATCCGCCTGGACCAAAGCCAACTGAGACGAACCGTTGCGACGGCGTTCGATCCACTTCAAGTACCGCCGCAGCACTTCGCGCGGGTCGGCCGGCGGCAGCGTAAAGAAGAAGGTGCTGCCGCGGCCGACATGGCTTTCCACCGAAATTGCGCCCAGGTTCAACTCGACCAATTGCTTCGCGATGCTGAGGCCCAAGCCGAATCCCTTGGTGCTGGAGCGGTCCGACTCGCCCAGTTGCTTGAACCGGCGAAAAATCGCTTCTTGATTCTCGGCGCTAATGCCGCTGCCGTCGTCGCTCACGCCGAACTTGACGCCCGTCCCGTCAGATTCGCGATGGCAGCTCAGCCGGACTCGCCCCGGACGACCGCAGAACTTGATGGCGTTGGTGGTGAGATTGATAAGGACGCGGCCGGCTTTCTCCGGGTCGCAAAAGAGAGTCGGCAGCAGCGGATCGACCTCAAACTCGAGCTCGACTCCTTTGACGGCGGCCTTCCGTTCGAGCCCCAGTCGCACATGATCGAGGATCTCCCCCACCTGGCAGTCTTGGCGACAGATCCCCAGCAGGCCGGATTTCAGCTTGCTGACGTCCAGCATGTCGTCGACCATCGTGTTCAGGTCGTCGGCCCGATCCTCCACGACCATTAACATCTTTTTCTGCTCATCGGAGACCGGGCCGACCACGCCTTCCCGGACCAGCGAAGTGTATTCCTTGATCACAGTCAGCGGCGTGCGGAACTCGTGCGACACGTTATCGACGAACTCGTGCGCCGTGCGATACAACTTCGCCAGCCGGCGGTTTTTCTTTTGCAGGAGCGTCTGGGCCCCGTCCAACTTCTGGATGCATTCCTCAAGCTCCGCGTTTCGATGCCGTTCGATGGCAAAGCGCAGCGAGCGCGCCAGCAGTTTTGGCTCGACGTCGTGCTTGAGCAAGTAGTCTTGAGCGCCTTGATGGAGCATTTCGAGCACGAATTTCTCGTCCTCCATGCCGGTGAATACCACGATGGGAACGCCCGGAGCCGCGGTGCGGATCGCTTGAAACGTCTCCATCCCGCTGGAGTCGGGCAGCGAGAGATCGACCAGCGCCACATCGATGCCGCCTTGGGCCAGACGGGCCAGCGCCGCGGCCAGTTGATCGACGTGCTCAACCTGAAACGCCGCCTCGCGGGCTTTCCGCAGGGCATACATCGCGAGTTCCGCATGCTCGGGATTGTCTTCGACGAGCAGCACGGTGCAGGGTTTGAAGTACGTGTCTTCGGCAATCATGGTGTGTCCCCTTGGATTCGTTTCAACGTCAGAAGCTGTCTCGCCGCGCAGCCGGTCAAATCGTGCGGCTCCATCTTGCGGGTCGGACCCGGCACAGCCCGGCGCGTGCTGCTGCACCCGCTCAGTGGTGGGGGAGTCCCTCGAAAACGAGGTAAAAGCGGTGCGGCCATAATCATCGACTCACAAGTGCAGAGGTCATTGGGAGCGAGGAACCACACACGGAAGTCGGCTGCCGGTTGAGGAGCAGCCAGTAGTATCCCAGGTGCTTGGCGACTTCGTTGAATTGCTCGAAGTCCACGGGCTTGACGATGTAACTGTTGACCCCCAGCGTGTAGGTCTCGACGATGTCGCGCTCTTCGCTCGACGACGTGAGCATCACGACAGGAACCAATCGCGTTCGCGGGTCGCTGCGAATCCGCCGCAGCACCTCGATGCCATCGACGAGGGGCAGTTTCAAGTCGAGCAGGATCAATTTGGGGTTCTCGATCCTGCGCTCGGCGTAGGCTCCGGTGCAAAAGATGAACTCCAAGGCCTCGGCCCCGTCCCGCACCACGTACACCTTGTTGGCAATTTTGTTCCTCTTAAAGGCATGCAGAGCCAGCATTTCGTCGTTCGCGTTGTCTTCGACCATCAAGATTTCGACATCGTCATACATGATGAAAATCTCCCAGATTTGAGAGTGACGAGAGATGGGCCGTCGGACATCGTTTCACTGAAAACCTCCTCATGCGAGAGTGAAGGAAAACGTCGCGCCCTGGCCGGGTATCGCGTCGGCCCAAATCCGGCCGCCGTGACGCTGGACGATTCGATGCACGATGGCTAGGCCCACCCCGGTCCCCTCGTAATCGACCGCGCGGTGCAATCGCTGAAAGACGCCGAAGAGCTTGCCGACATACTTCATGTCGAAGCCGGCGCCGTTGTCTTTAACAAAATAAACCAGCTCGGTGCCGGCGCTATCCAAAGTGAGCGGCTGTCCGTCGGCCGCCGGGCGCGGTTGGGTGCGGGAGCCAATCTCGATCCGCGCGTGCTCTTGCTTGCGCGTATATTTGAGGGCGTTCGAAAGCAGGTTCATCCACACTTGATTGAGCAAGGTCGCATCCGCACTGCAGACTGGTAAAGTGCCGATGATGATCTCGACTCTTCGGTCTCGCACTTCTTTCGCCATCTCCTCCAGACAGCGGCGCACGAGCTTGTCGGGGTCCACGGGCTGCTTCGTGAGGGCTTGGCGGCTGAGGCGGGCGAATTTGAGAAGCTCATCAATGAGCTGGCTCATTTGTCGTGTGTTGTCGCGCACCTTTTGCAAATAGACCTTTCCTTCGGACGCCAAGGGAGCGCTGAAGTCTTCGAGTAGGATGCGGGAGAAGCCGTCGATCGCCCGTAGTGGGGCTCGCAGATCGTGCGAAACGGAATAGGAAAAGGAATCGAGTTCTTTGTTCGCGGCCTCGAGTTGGCCCGTGCGATCTGAGACGCGCTGTTCCAGGTTTTCATTGAGCTCCCGAATGACGTGCTCGGCCTGCTTGCGATCGGTCACATCCACGATCGCGCTGATGACAAACAACCCCTCGTCAGTTCGGACCGGATTGAGACCGATTTCGATCGCGAACTCGCTGGCGTCTTTGCGCCGTCCGAACAAATCGAGTCCTGCCCCCATGGCGCGGGCCTGCGGGTGGTCGAAGTAGTTCCTGCGATCGAATGGGTGTTTCTCGCGGAATCGGTCGGGCACCAGCAACTCGACGCTCTTCCCGAGTAACTCGGCCCGCGGGTAGCCAAACAGCTTTTCCGTTTGCGAGTTGACAAGCACAATCTGGCCGTCGCCGTCGATAATGACCATGGCGTTGGGCGCCGATTCCACGGCCATTTGAAACTTCTCTTCCTCGGCTCGCTTGCGACTCGTGAAATCGCGCGTGACCTTACCGAAGCCGCGAAGTTTTCCCGTTTCGCACCGCAACGCCGTGATGACCACGTTGGCCCAGAACCGCGTGCCGTCCTTGCGCACGCGCCAGCCTTCGTCCTCGATGCGGCCGTTTTCTTCGGCTTTTTGCAGCTCGCGGCCCGGCTTGCCCGATTCAATGTCCTCGGGGGGATAGAAGATCGAAAAATGCCGTCCGATGATCTCGTGCGGCGCGTACCCCTTCAAACGTTCCGCACCCTTGTTCCAAGTAAGGACATGGCCCTCGAGGTCTAGTAGCAGGATTGCGTAATCGAGCACGCTTTCCACGAGCAGGCGAATGCCGATGTGGCCGAGCTCGAGATCGTGTCCGAGCGGGGGAGAATCGAGGAGTAGTGCAGACGGTGCCGACATGGAATCGCTCCTCACGCGAGGGTGAAGGAAAAGGTCGCGCCCTGGTTGGGTTTCGCGTCGGCCCAAATCCGGCCACCGTGACGCTGGACGATTCGGTGCACGGTCGCCAGGCCCACCCCGGTCCCCTCGTAATCGTCCGCGCGGTGCAGTCGCTGAAAGACGCCGAAGAGTTTGCCGACATACTTCATGTCGAAGCCGGCACCGTTGTCTTTGACAAAATAAACCAGCTCGGAGTCGGCGCTGCCCGGAGCGAGCGGCTGTCCGTCGGCTGCCGGGCGCGGTTGCGTGCGGCTGCCGATCTCGATCCGCGCGTTCTCCTGCTTGCGCGTGTACTTGATGGCGTTCGAGAGCAAGTTCGTCCAGACTTGCTTGAGCAAGATCGAATCCGCACGGCAAACCGGCAATTCGCCGATGACGATCTCGACTTTTCGGTTTTGCAATTCCTCCGCCATCTCCCCCAGGCAGCGGCGCACGAGTTTGTCGGGGTCCGCGGGATGCTTCGTGAGTGCCTGGCGGCCGAGGCGGGCGAACGCGAGCAGGTCGTCCACCAGCATCCCCATTTGCCGCGTGTTATTGCGGACTCTTTGCAAGTAGGCTTTCGCTTCCGGTGCCAAGGGCTCGCCGTAGTCTTCGAGCACAATGCGCGAAAAGCCGTCAATCGCCCGCAGGGGCGCTCGCAGATCGTGTGAAATGGAATAGGAAAAGGAATCAAGCTCTTTGTTCGCCGCCTCGAGCTCCGCCGTGCGATCCAGGACGCGCTGTTCCAACTCTTCGTTGAGTTTGCGGATTTCCCGATTCGATCGATCGCGGGTGTCGATCCGCGACGTTTCGACGACCGTCGCCAAATCCCGGGCTTGCTGACCGAGCGCTTCGATTTCCTTATCCGATTGCTGGAGCGTCTCGATTCGCGAGGATTCCACGACGGTCGCCAATTCCCGCGCTTGCTGGCCAAGCGCTTCGATTTCCTTATCCGATTGGTTGAGGGTCTGGATTCGCGACGATTCCACCAGCGTCGCCAGTTCCCGAGCTTGTTGGCCGAGCGCCTCGATTTCCTTATCCGACTGGTTGAGCGTCTGGATTCGCGACGACTCCACCAACGTCGCCAATTCTCGGGCTTGTTGGCCCAGTGCTGCGATTTCCTTATCCGACTGGTTCAGGGTCCAGAGTCGGGACGATTCCACCAACGTCGCCAATTCCCGCGCTCGGGTCCCGAGGGCTTCGATTTCCTTGTCCGATTGGTTGAGGGTCCAGACGCGCGACGATTCCACCGAAGTCGCCAGTTCCCGCGCTCGCTGCCCGAGTGCTGCAATTTCCTTATCCGATTGGTTGAGGGTCCAGACGCGCGACGATTCGACGGAACGAGCCAACTCCAGCGCTTGTTTGCCCAGAGCCTCAATTTTCTTATCCGACTTGTTGAGGGTCTGGATTCGCGACTGTTCCACGGCACAAGCCAGGTCCCGCGCTTGCCTGCCCAGAGCTTCGATCTTCTCGTCGGATTGGCTGAGGGTCAGGATTCGCGTCTCTTCCACGGAACGAGCCAGCTCACGCGCTTGCTCCCCCAGCGCTTCGATCTCATCGGACACATCTCGCGGCTCGTGCGTGAGAGCCCCGGTTTCGCCTTCCGGCTGCGCGGTGGCTTGAATTCGCAAGGATTCAAAAGAACGAGCTAACTCGCCCGCTTGTTGCCCCAACGCTTCGATTTTTCCGTCGGTTTGCTTGAAAGTCTCGATTCGCGTCTTTTCCGCGTCCTCAACCCGCGTTTGCGCCCGAAACGCGCGCCGCAAGACCGAGACAAACAGGACGGCCGCCAACACATTTCCCAGAACGCTCCACACGGTCGCGCGCCGGGAAAGCGCCACGATCTGTCGGTCATACTTTGCCAGCTGTTCCTGAATTTCCGCAGTCATCTGGCCCACGCCGACGCGGATCTCATCCATCAGACGCTTGCCCTGATTGGTTCGAACGACCTGCATGGCCGCGTCAATCCTGTTGCTCTGTCGCAATTCGACCGTGTTCTTCAGCTCCGCGAACTTCGATGCGGTGAGCTGCTGAAGGGCATCGATTTGGTACGTATGGCCGGGCATGGCTGTCAGCAGTTGCTTGACCCGATCGATTTGTTGATCGGCGGCTTTGACGGCATTCTCATAGGGTTCGAGATAGGCATTCTCTCCGACAAGCAGATAGCCGCGTTGCCCGGTCTCCGCATCAACCACCATGGAACGGGTCTCTTCGATTTCGTTGAGCAGCATGCGGAGCTGTCTCTGCGAATTGTTGGCCGCGATGAGGGTGCTGGTGTTCCAGTAGGAAAATATTCCCACGGCGACCAAGAGGCCCAAGGCCAGCCAATGGGCATGATCCTTCGCCTTATTCCAGAATGTCGTCAGGCGAGGTTTGAACTCGGACGATTCCCGATACCTTGCGATTGCCGCTCTCATTCGCTGCAAGCGGGTTGAATCGGAGCTTTCCATCGGGCCTCTCCTCGTGGGTGCGGACCGTTCAGTACCACCCAAAATGAAACAAGCCGACGTGGCGGAGGACCGTGAGGTCTTCCACCACGTCGGCTTATTCATCACCGAGCCTCCCGGCCTGGGTCGGGCTGCCCTTCAACTAATCTTCCGACGAATTCATCTCACCGCCGCGGAACCGAAATCGAGATCGGCAAACGATGCGCGGACTAAACAAGTGTAGGTCAGTGAACCGGGGGGCCAGGAAAGAACTTGGCAAAGCAAGTCCCCGATTGAGGTTAAATCACTGCCGTCGCATCAGCTTGCAAATGATCTCCTGCGCACCGTCATCCAGCAAACGCCTCTGATCAGAGACAAGACGACTTCTTAGACAGGCTCTAATTCGGTTCCGCCTCGAATCGACTGGCAGGGCATTCGAGCTTTCTCGCCGCACGCCCGTTGCTTGCTTTAGAGCGCGTCCCAGCTCGGACCGATCCTTATGCCGCCGCTCTCGTCTGACGAAAGCGATTCATCGTGAGTTCCGCTAAGATGGGAGCAACCGGCCAAATTCTACTGAGGCTTTCCCGCCATGATGCAGCGCTTCATTGTCCTCGCGATTTGTGCCGCCTCGCTCATGGCGACAAGCCTGTTCGCTACGGATTGGAAGCCGGCGGCCGGCCCGCTGATGACTCGCTGGGCCAAGGATGTGACGCCCGCCAACGCGCATCGCGAGTACCCCCGTCCGCAACTCGTCCGGCGCGAATGGGAAAACTTGAACGGCCTGTGGGACTATGCCATCAAGCCGAAGACCGAAGACCGGCCCTCGGCCTACGAAGGCTCGATCCTCGTCCCCTTTCCCGTTGAGTCGGCGCTCTCGGGTGTGATGCGGCGGGTCGGTCCGGACGATCGACTCTGGTATCGCCGGACGATTTCAGTCCCGAAAACCTGGGGCACCAAGCGAGTGTTGCTGCATTTTGACGCGGTCGATTGGGAGGCCACCGTTTGGATCGATGGCAAACAGATCGGCGTTCACCGCGGCGGGTATTCGCCTTTCACGTTCGACGTCACCGACGCCGTTTCTCCTGACCGCACGAATGAACTCGTCGTGGGAGTATGGGATCCGTCTGATGCCGGAACTCAGCCGCGAGGCAAGCAGACGAACAAACCTCAAGGCATCTGGTACACGCCGAGTTCGGGCATCTGGCAGACGGTCTGGCTCGAGCCCGTGGTGAAAACCTACTTTCAAGACCTTGTGTTCCAACCGGGCGGAGCGCCGAACTCGGTCATTTTGACGGTGACGTCTCCCGATGCCGCGGTCGCGCTCCCCATCGAAGTCGACATCTTCGACCGGCCGCCCGAATCAAACGGTATGCCGGCGAAGATTGCATCGGCGGCCGGCACGTCTGTAATTCCGCTAGTGCTCACCGTCCCCAGCGATCTCACAACCTATTGGACGCCCGACACGCCGCAGCTTTACGGTGCGACTGTGAGGCTGCTCAGCGCCGATCACAAGCAGGTCCTCGACGAGGTTCAGAGTTATTTCGCGCTTCGCAACATTGACGCACTTCCCGGCGCGAACGATCGGGTCACGCGAATTCGTCTCAACAATAGGCCCGTCTTTTTGATTGGCCCGCTCGACCAGGGCTTCTGGCCGGACGGACTTTACACGGCCCCCACCGACGAGGCGCTGCGATCGGACCTCGAGACCACCAAACGGCTCGGCTTCAACATGGTGCGGAAGCACGTTAAGGTCGAGCCGGCCCGCTGGTACTACTGGTGCGATCGGCTGGGGCTGCTCGTGTTTCAAGATATGCCCAGCGGCGACAAATCGGCCCCCGAAACCACGTCGGGCAAGGCCGAAATCACGCGTTCGCCCGAATCGGCTAAGCAGTTCGAGGCAGAATTGTTGGAGCTGATCGCATCGCGGCGGCAATTTCCGTCGATCATCGGCTGGGTGCCGTTCAATGAAGGTTGGGGACAATTCGACACCGTCGGCAACGTACGCACGATCAAGGAGCACGACGCGCGGCGGCTGGTGACGCCGGCGAGCGGCTGGAACGATTTCCCGGTCGGCGACATCCACGACGTCCATTCCTATCCCGGTCCCGCCGCGCCGAAAGGCGATCCGACTCGGGCCGCGGTGCTCGGGGAATTCGGCGGACTTGGCCTCCCAATCCCGGGGCATCTCTGGATGTCCGGAGGCAAGAACTGGGGCTATCGCAAGTACAAAACTCGCGACGAACTGACGGCAGCCTACCTGAAGCTGGCGGCCAAGCTGGCGCCGCTCGTCGAATCGCGACTTTCGGCCGCCGTTTACACCCAGACGACCGATGTCGAGACGGAAGTCAATGGCCTGATGACCTACGACCGGGCGGTGATCAAGATGGACCCCGATAAGCTCTATCAAGCGAACCGGGGACTGATTGAACTGTCCAACAGGCTGCCACAATGAGAGGGCGCGAGCTTTCGAATCCATGGCGAGGGTTCCGTGCGCTGCGCGTCGTCCTCGCCGGCATCGCAGTCTGCGCTTTGGCGCGCTGTGTTCGCGCCAAGGATGCGGCTGAATTCCCGCCGGAGCTGACCCGCTTCGAGCCAGCTGCTCAAAACCCCGTATTCACTCCCGAGGGACCAGGGCACTGGGACGTCAAAATGCGCGAGCGTGGATGGATCCTCCGCGAAGGCAGGGCCTGGCATCTGTTTTACACGGGCTACGATGGGACGCGCGCGGGGATCAAGCGACTTGGCCACGCGACCTCGGTCGACGGGCTGCACTGGACTCGCGATCCCCGCAACCCGATTTACGGGGAGCATTGGGTCGAGGACATGATGGTCGTCAAGCACGGCGAGACCTACTACATGTTCGCAGAAGGGCTCGACGACCATGCTCAAATGCTGACCTCGAAGGACTTAGTCAATTGGACCTGGTCAGGGTTTCTCGACATCCGTAAAGCCAACGGTGAACCGATCTCAAAGGGTCCCTATGGAACGCCGACCGCGTGGTATCAGGACGGTCGTTGGCTGTTGTTTTACGAACGATACGACGCGGGTGTGTGGCTCGCACAATCGAAGGACCTCAAGACGTTCACCAATGTCCAAGACGAGCCCGTTTTGGTTCCCGGGCCGGACAACTACGACCGCAAATTCATCGCCTTGAACCAGATCCTCAAGTACCACGATCGGTATTACGCGTGTTATCACGGCTCGCCGGGAGACTCGAAGCCGGCTACCTGGTCGAGCAACCTCGCCACCTCGACCGATCTGATCCACTGGAAAAAGTTCTCGGGAAACCCGTTGCGTCCACTGCCGGAAAACCGCTCGAGCAATCTGTTGATCGACGACGGAAAGCAGTTCCGTCTCTACACCATGCACGACGCGGTTTGGGTCTATTTCCCCGTCCACTCGCGCAAGTGAATCGGCAAGTCCGATGAAGCAAATAGTCCCCTTCTTGATGATTCCCGTGCTGCTTGGGTCGGCGCGAGCCGAGTCCCAACCGAAGACAGAACACGACGCTATTGCCAAAGGGCTGCTGCGCGTCGAGGAGGGCGCAGCGCGATACCTCGAAAAACGAAAGTGTTTCAGTTGCCACCACCAGGCGCTGCCGATCCTCAATATGACGATCGCTCCGAAGCGGGGTTTTGTTGTCGAACCGGCCGTTCTCAAAAAGCAAATTGACCGCACGGTCAACTACTTTCGTCCGCAGCTCGAAGAGATTCGCAAAGGACAATGGATGCCGGGCGGCAGCCCGATGGCGGCCTACGCACTTGTCGCTTTGGGGGAGGCTGGTTATCCGAGAGATGAGGTGACCTCGTCCCTCGTCGGCTACCTGCTGCACCATCAAGAAAAGGAGGGCTGCTGGCAGGCCATTGCACAGCGACCTCCGAGCGAAGGAAGTCGGTTTACTGCGACGGCGCTCGTCTTACGTTCCTTGCAGATCTATCGTCCTGCCGTGGGAGCTGACACCGCGCGAGAACTCCGAGAGCGCGCTGAAACGGCAACGATCAAAGCCAAAACCTGGATCCAAAGCACCAAGCCCGAAACGACCGAAGACAAGTCCTTCGCACTGCGCGGCCTCGTTTACGGCGCTGCGGACAGGAAGCGAATCGACGAGGCCCGCGACGCACTCGTGAAGGAGCAACACGCCGACGGCAGTTGGGGACAGGTTTCCGGGATGCCGGGCGATGCCTACGCGACGGCCACCGTCTTGACCGCCCTGCATGCTGCGGCCCTGAAGAATGACGACCCGGCGAATCGGAAGGGCATCCAATACCTGCTGGAAACACAAAGAGACGACGGCTCCTGGGTCGTGACCACGCGAGCTAAGCCGGTTCAGGTCTTCTTTGACAACGGCGACGCTGGCGGGAAATCCCAGTTCATCTCGTTTACCGCGACCAATTGGGCCCTCTTGGCACTGCTGGAGAGCAATGGGCGATAGGAGTTCATGAACGCCCCTGCCTGCGGTACAATCGGCTTTGGCGGTAAAGATTTGCGCCGCCCACATTTCGCGCCTCGGGCTCTATTGGGCAGACAAATTAGGCGGCGTGGGCCGTCATCATCCTAGGCGGATCCGGATGTGCGGCCGTGCAACGCCACTGCGACACGCAGTCGCCGAACAACGGGGGGCAATCTTGCGAGCAATCCCCGCTTCTTCATGGAATCGAAGCCTGTTGATCGCTATTTCGATCGCGATCGCATTCTGCGGTTGGGTTGGCATAGAGACATGGGCGGCTCCGACACCGGGCGTCGGCACAGCTGGTCCACCGGCCCAAGCCAACCCCGCTGCGCCTAATGATCCGGTCAGCCTGCTGGCGGCCGCGATCGATCGGCAGATTGCCGCGCGCTGGACCGAAGAAAATGTCCCGCCGACGGGGCCTGCCGACGACGCCGAATTTCTCCGACGCACCTATTTGAATATTGCCGGGCGGATCCCGACCGCCTCGGAGGCCGAGCAGTTCCTCGACGACGCCGGCGCCGCGAAACGCCGCGTGCTGGTGGACCGCCTGTTGGCGAGCTCCGCGTACCCGACGCACCTGGCCGACTTGCTTCGCTCGGTGATTGTGCCGGAGGCCAACACCGATCCGATCTTGCAACAGCAGTCGGAGGTCTTCGAGCGTTGGCTGCGAATGCGAGTGGCCAAGAACGCCGGCTACGATCAGATCGTTACTGCGCTGATCACGTCCGACTCACGTTCCCCGGATTCCGGTTTCTATTTTCTGGCGAAGGGCAATAAGCCCGAGAATCTCGCGGCCGGCGTGTCGCGTGTTTTCCTGGGCGTCCGCATCGAATGTGCGCAATGTCACAATCACCCGTTCGCCAAGTGGCGCCGGGAACAATTCTGGCAGCTCGCGGCGTTCTTTGCCGGCACCCCTACCGACTCGGCTGAACAGCCGACAGAAGACACGGAGCTTGCCGAACTGCTGATTCCGGACACAGCCAAAAAGGTATCGGCCCGTTACCTCGACGGTGGCGAGCCGGCCTGGCCCGCGAACGGAAATCATGATCCTAAGAAAGCACTCGCCGATTGGATCACCTCTCCGCGCAATCCGTATTTCTCCCATGCCGCGGCCAATCGCGTTTGGGCGCACTTCATGGGGACCGGGCTGGTCGACCCGGTCGATGATTTCGACGAATCCAATCCGGCCAGTCACCCAGAGCTGCTCGACCTGTTGGCCGACGAATTCGTGCGCGAGAAATACGACGTGCGATTTCTGATCCGCGCGATCTGCGCGAGCCGCACTTACCAGTTGTCGAGCGCGCAGACTGACCCGCGCCAAGCCAACCGTCGCCTCTTCGCTCGCGCTCCGGTCAAGGGGCTCACCCCCGCGGAACTGGCGGCGAGCCTGTCGCAAGCGATCGGCGAATCGGATGAACCGACCCCAATGATGGCAGGCCCGGTCTTTCCTGGCCGCGACTCGTCGCAGCTGCGAACGCTCGTGATGGAGCTGTTTAAGAATGAAAACTCCGATCCCGTCGACAGCGAGACCACGATCCTGCAAGCCTTGGCGCTTATGAACAGTCCTGTCATCGATCAATCGACTGCCCCCGGCCGCGGGAGCACGTTGGCCGCTCTGCTCGATGCGCCGTTCCTCGACACCCGAAGCCGCATCGAAATGCTCTACCTCTGTACCCTCAGCCGCCGGCCGACCCCGGAGGAATCACAACGCCTGATTCGATATGTCGAACGCGGCGGAGCGCACGCGGCCTCAAAGCCGAAGTTGGGTAATGTTTTTCAACAGATGATTACGACCGATAAATCGAAGACGCGTAGTGACCATGAGATCGCCTTGGGCGACATCTTCTGGGCGCTACTCAACAGCAGCGAGTTTCTGACGAATCATTGACGACAAACAGACCAGGCGAGCCGCCAGCGTCAGCTGGCGGGTGCTGCGAAATTCGGCTTCGACAGACGCCCAAGAGAACATATTGAGGTGACGCATGGTTTCTCGTCGTGATTGCTTGCGGATGGCCGCGGCGGGCGTGTCGTTTGCGTCAGTTTCCGGCTGGTTCGGCTCGTTTGCTGCTGAAGCCCAAAAGCATCCACAACGCAAACGGTCGTGCATTCTCCTGTGGATGCCAGGCGGACCGAGCCAGCTCGACACATTCGATCCCAAGCCGGGGCATGCCAACGGCGGCCCCTTCAAGGCGATCCCAACATCGGCCTCCGGTGTCTCGATTAGCGAGCATCTTCCCGGACTGGCGCGGCAGATGAATCATGCCGCCGTCATCCGTTCGATGAGCACCAAGGAAGGCGATCACAACCGCGCCACGTCCTTGATGCAGACCGGTTATCTGCCTCAAGGGCCGATTCGCTATCCCTGCTTCGGTTCGCTGTTCTCAAAGGAACTGCTCGATCCGCGGTCCGAAATGCCCGCCTTTGTGAGCATCGCCCCGTCGTCCTTCTTCGGCACCGGTCCCGGCTTTTTGGGACCGCAATACGCTCCGATGGTGGTGGGGGGCGAGCCGCCCGCGCCGCCGAAGCCCGAGAAGCCCGAATCTGATACGCCGCAGGAACCGGCGTCCGACGACTTCGGTCCTCCGCTCAGGGTGGCCAACCTCGGCCGCCCCGTCGGCGTGTCGTCGCGCCAAGCCGAGGCGAGGCTCGACATCCTCAGGAACTTCGATCGTCAGTTCGCAGCGAGCCACCCCGCTCCGCCGATTGCCAGCCATCTCTCCGCCTACGAGCGAGCCCTGCACTTGATGAAAGCCAAGGGGAGTGAGGCCTTCGACCTCGACGAAGAACCGCAGAGCCTGCGCGTGAAGTACGGCCGCAATCAGTTCGGCCAGGGCTGTCTGCTCGCCCGCCGACTGATCGAGCGCGGCGTTCCTTTCGTCGAAGTCTCTCTCTCCAATGGAGCTAGTCCGCTCGGTTGGGATACGCACATCGAAAACTTCAAAGCCGTCCAATCGCTCAGCGCGATCCTCGACGCCGGCTTCGCGACCCTCGTGGCGGACTTGGCCGATCGTGGATTGCTCTCCTCCACCCTGATTGTCTGGATGGGCGAATTTGGCCGCACGCCCAAGATCAACCAAAGTAACGGCCGCGATCATTTTCCGGTGGCCTGGTCGACTGTGCTGATGGGGGGCGGCATCCGCGGCGGCCAGGCAATCGGCAAAACAGATCCCGACGGCATGCGCGTCGCCGCGCGGCCGGTTTCAGTCGGCGACTTTCTCGCCACGATCTGTGCCGGTCTCGGCATCGATCCGACGAAGCAAAACGTCTCCAACGTCGGTCGGCCGATTCGCATTATCGACCCCAAAGCGTCGCCCATTCGGGAAGCTCTCGCATGAGCGCGCTGCCGAAGCCCAGACCTCGCGCCGGACGTCTCGCCTTTGGCGCGGCTCTGCTTGCGTTGGGCACGCTCGTCGCCGCTCTGCCGACAGCCCAATCCTTCGACGATCCCAAGAACGCCGCCACAGCAGCTCGCGCTGACAATGCGGCGGAGACCGTCGATCTGATTTGCCTGGCCTCGAAGCGCCCGATCGTGATCCGCTTGCATATCTCTGTTGACGGACAGTCGATCTCTGCGTTTCGGACGGCAATCGCGCGGCGGCTTTTCGACACGCTGGACGCTGACAAGAATGGATTGCTCGAAGGCAAAGAACTCGTCGCACTGCCGACGCCGCAGATAGTAGCGGGCGCGGGCAGAGAGTCCGGCACCCTTCCCAACGCGGCAGCTTCGATCGCGTCTCTCGCCCCCGAAAAAGGTAAAGTGACCCCCGACGCGTTTGCCCGATTTCTCTTCCCGCGCTCCGCGACCCCGCTGACCCTTGCGTCGCCGGCTCGTAGCGAACAGACGATGAACGCGCCAGTTCGGGAAATGGCGGCCGGCCAGGAGGGTGGCGAGCTATCCGCGCTCCTCTCGGCCATCGATGTGAAGGGCGATCGCCGATTGAGCGTGGCCGAGCTTTCGCACGGCGACGACTTGTTCCGGCTCTTCGACGTCAATGACGACGAGCAGATATCCCGAGCGGAAATCGACGGACTCCTGGCACTCGGAACGACCTTCAATTTCTCGCAAGGGGAATCGACCAAGTTTGCGGTTCCACTCGAGCCGATTCCCCGCTCGTCCGACAAGACTGCACTCGTCCGGCGGCTTATCGAGTCATTCGGCGCCAAATCGAAACCGGGAGAGCAGGCGGCGAGAAAGGTTGACAAAGGCAAGCCGCTGCAAACGCGCCGCGGAATTCCAGCCGAGTGCATCGTCGGTGCCGACAAAAATGGCGATGGATGGCTCGATGAATCAGAGTTGGCAAGTTGGCTCGCCCGTCCTCAGCCGCAGTGCGAATTGTCCGTCGAACTGGCCTTTTCCTCCCTGCAGGAGCCGCGCGTCAAATTGCTCGCTCTGCCCTCCGGAGGCGAAACGGCTTTATCTGTCGAGACGCCGTCCCCCGGCAAAACGGTGCTGCGCGTCGATGGGGTCCCGCTCGAATTGCGGGCGGCCGAACCGAGCCGTCGCGTCGTAAGAATGAGCCGTTATCGGGCCCTGTTCAAACGGGCCGATCAGAACCAGAACGGCTACGTCGAGAAATCTGAAATTCCCTACTTGGGGCAGGGCCTGGGGTCGGTCGACTTCGAGGCGATGGACCGCGACCACAACGGGATGGTGTTTGAAGACGAATGGCTGGCCTATCTGCGCCTACGCGACACGTTCGCAGACGGCCGCCTTTCATTGACAATGGCGAGCGAATTCATTGATCCCATCGCAGAATTCGATGCCAACCATGACGGGCGGCTCAACCGCGCTGAGTTTGGCCGATTGCTCGCCACCATCGCCGCCTGGGACCGCAACCACGACGGATTCATTACGCCGGACGAGGTTCCGAAGACCCTCGTCGGGACGTTTCACATTGGGCCCCAGCGGGCGGCCCAGGCCCGCAATCCGCGATATTCTCGCATGAAGTCTCCGCAGCCGTCGCAGCCGCCGAGTGAAGGACCCGTCTGGTTCCAAAAGATGGATCGCGACCACGACGGTGAAGTGTCGCTGCGCGAATTCCTCGGCCCGCTTTCGGTTTTTCGCCGCCTCGACACGAACGGTGACGGACGGCTCGACGTTCACGAAGCGCAATCGGCCCAGAAATAGCGGCACCTCCGGAGGGCGCGTTCTGTCGCGCGAGCGGCGATGGGCTGACCTTGGATTTGGGTAGTTTTCCGACTATATTCGCCTCGAAGGCGCGGTTTTCCCGAGACCTCGCCGAAATTGACGCCGGAGAGATGGCTGAGTGGCCGAAAGCGCCGGATTGCTAATCCGGTATGTCGGGAAACCGGCATCTCGGGTTCGAATCCCGATCTCTCCGCTGATAGTGAACGGAACAAGTACCGGACTAACAATCCGGTACTTTCGCGCGGCTCGATGGGACGCGCCGAAGAGCAGTTGGTCGCGTTCGACCTAGAGCGCGAAAAATACCTGTACACAAGGGCGTCAGACCCGGGAGGGCTTCGCCGAGAGGTAACGACCGGCACGGAATCACTATAGAGGCGAAAGCATCTGTCGAACAATGCCGAGCTGAGTTCACCCACAGTGCGGTGGTCCCTTTTACGCGATCGCCAGGCAGGCGAACAAGCCCTTGCTTTCTTGCAAGCAGTCTGTCGATCGAAATAGGACCGGTGCCTCCCAAGAGCCGAACGCTCCGTCACGGGACCGGACAGGGCACGGCGTTCCAGATTCCTGAAGCATATTCAGCGATCGTGCGATCGCTCGAGAATTTTCCCGATCCCGCGATGTTCAAGATGGTCTTGCGCACCCAGTTCGCGCGGTCAGTGTACAGTTTTGTGAGCCGCGAGTCGGCAGTTAAGTACGAAGAAAGATCGGCCAGATGTCGGTAGTGATCTCCGCCCGTCAGCAGCACGTCGCGCAACGGCGCAAACACGCCTGGTTCGTAGCGGCTGAAATGGTCCGAGAAAATGAGGTCGAGTGCCGCCCGGGTCTCCGGCTCGTTGTCGTAGTGCCAGCGGGGGTTGTACCAGCCTTGGCTTTGGGCGACTTGTTCAGTGGTTAATCCAAAGAAAAAGAAGTTGTCCTCTCCGGCCTCCTGAGCCATTTCGATCGTTGCGCCGTCGCGTGTCCCGAGGGTCAGGGCGCCGTTCATCATGAATTTCATGTTGCTGGTGCCGCTGGCTTCGTAACCAGCGGTCGAGATCTGGTTCGAGACGTCGCTGGCCGGAATCAAGCGCTCGGCGAGCGTGGTGCAGTACTCGGGCAAGAAAATCACTTTGATCCGATCGCGCACGGCTGGGTCGCCGTCGATCGTGCCGGCGAGATTGTTGAGGAACTTGATGATCAGCTTGGCGACCCGGTAGGCAGGAGCGGCCTTGCCGGCAAAGATAAACGTCCGAGGCGGCATTTCGAGATTGGGATTCTGTCGCAGGCGGTTGTAGAGAACCACGATTCGTAATGCGTTCAATAACTGCCGCTTGTATTCGTGGATGCGTTTGACCTGGCAATCGAAGATCGTGTCGGGATCGACAATCTGGCCACGGGTCGCCTTGAGCCAAACCCAGAACTCCTCTTTCGCCAAACGTTTGGCCTTGTCGAATTCATGGCGGAAGGAGGCATCCTCAGCGAGGGGCTTGAGCTTCTGCAGATGGCTCAGGTCGGTGATCCACTCGTCGCCAATCGCGGTGGTGATCACATGCGTCAGTCCCGGGTTCGCCAGAAGCAGCCAGCGTCGGGGAGTCACGCCGTTGGTCTTGTTGTTGAACCGTTCCGGGAACATTTCCGCAAAGTCTTTGACGGTCTGTGTCCGCAGCAGACGAGAGTGAATCTCGGCCACGCCGTTGGTGCTGTGGGTTCCGACGATCGCCAGGTGGGCCATGCGGATCTTGCGCTCACCCCCTTCTTCGACGAGGCTCATCCTCTGCAGGCGAACCGTGTCTTTGGGAAAGCGGGTTTGAACGGATTCGAGCAATCGGCGGTTGATCTCAAAAATGATCTCGAGGTGTCGCGGAAACATCGCCTCGAACCAAGCGAGCGGCCACTTTTCGAGAGCCTCGGGAAGCAGCGTGTGGTTCGTGTAGGCCAGAGTTCGCCGCGTGAGGTCCCACGCCTCGTCCCAGCTCAAATGAGCGTCGTCGAGAAGAATGCGCATCAACTCGGGAACCGCCATCGAGGGATGAGTATCGTTGAGTTGGATGGCGACCTTGTCGGGAAGCAGGTTCCAATCTGTGTTTGCGCGACGGAATCGCCGGATGAGGTCACCCAACGAGCAGGCGACCAGGAAGAACTCCTGAATGAACCGCAGTCCCTGCCCCTGCGCCGTCGAATCGTCGGGATAAAGAACTCGCGTGAGCGACTCGGCCGTCAGTGTCTCGGCAAGCGCCCCCACGAAGTGGCCATGGCTGAATTCTTGAAAGTCGAAGTAATCGGGGGCGGCGGCCGCCCACAGCCGTAGCGTGTTGATGGTCTTTCCGCCGTAGCCGACGACCGGACGATCAAAAGGAATGCCGATCAGACTGGAAGGGCGGCCACGAATTGCCCGTAGGGATCCTCCCTGGACTTCGAAGGAGCAATTCAACTTGACTTCGACGCTCTCGTCGGGCCGCGCCACCTCCCAAGGATCGGGCCGCCTCAGCCAGTTGTCTGGTTGTTCCTGCTGCCAGCCGTCCTGGATCGACTGTCGGAAGATGCCATATTC
>DASZIA010000112.1:0-2347 GCA_035949535.1 Planctomycetaceae bacterium
GCAATTACCCGCAGGATGTGCCGCGGGGTCTTCCTCTGATCGAGCAACCACTCCCGCCAGAAGTGCCGCCCGGATTGCCTTCCACAATCATCGAGCGCCGGCCCGACATTCGCGAGGCGGAACAGAACCTAATTGCAGCGAACGCAGAAATTGGAGTCGCAAAGGCCCAATTTTTCCCGCAGATTTCGTTGACCGGCTCCGGTGGGGGGGCCTTTGGGCGAAGCAGCGTCTTCTCAAGCTTGATGAGCTCGCAGGTCGGGGTCTGGTCTTATGGGGCTCAGGTGAGCCAGCCAATTTTCACGGGTGGCGCGTTGAAGGGCAATCTCCACCTGGCTGAATCGCAGGACCGGCAGGCTCTCATCGCTTACCGGCAAACCATTCAGCAGGCTTTCGGAGATGTTTCCGATGCATTAATCGGCTATCAGAAACTCCACCAAGTCCGGGTCGCCCAAGAGACATCGGTCAAGGACCTTCAGGATTCAGTCGATACGTCCCTCGTACGCTATCGCGGCGGCATCACTACCTACCTCGAAGTGTTAGACGGCCAGCGATCGCTATATACAGCAGAGCTGACTCTCGCGCAGGCGCGCGGCGGCGAGTACCAGAGCCTCGTGCAACTTTATAGGGCACTTGGAGGCGGCTGGCGGCCATAGTCATGGCATCGGGCTACCGCTTGACGAAGATCAAACCAAAGTCGCACCCAATCGTTTCACGTTTCAATCGTAAACAAACTTGAAACGGAGGGTCCTTCGGCTCGTTTGCAATACGCCCAGCCGTAAGCCAAGAGGTATGTCACTCGTTGGAGATGTCTAGGCCACACGAAGCACGATCTTGCCCTGTGACCTGCGTCTTGCCGTTCCCGGCCCACTGGGCGACATCCCATGAACCCCTGGCAGGTTCCCGGCGATGTCCTTCGAGGCCCGGGCCGCGTCCTCGAGCGCGTACACGGTCGCTACGTCTGGTCGTATCGTCCCCTCTTCCAGCAGTCGCGCGATTCTGCCGAGACCCGTTGAATCTGGAGGGGGAGCAACGCTAAAAGTCGACCAAGAAGGGGACACAATTTCACTCCTGCAGTTTGCTTCCCCCTCGAAAGCGTCGCTGATTGGTACATGTGTTATTTCCGATTGTCAACATAAGAAAGTCGCCCTCAGAAGACCCAATGAAATTTTTTTGGCGTGCCAGTTCTGTGCCAGATTTGGGAGTCGCTGACTGCGAGGGCGTTGCCCGACTCGTCGCTGATCGCCGCGGAGGTCCGAGAGACGGCACGCTCAGGGATCAACGATCCGCCGGCCGTCGCGTTTCGGTAGGCGCCGCGCCTATTCGAGCCGCGAGCGAGTCGAAGGCAGGTGTCGGGCCGTTCCAGCGCAACTGCTCCACGTTGTCAAAGAGCGCGATGTCGCTGCGAAGCGTAGCGAGGGTGCGAAACAGTAGTGCGCTCTGCTGCTCGCGGGAGAGAGTGGCTGCGAGGCCGCTGGCATTGACGGCGTTCACGTGCCACTCGCGGTAATCCGCCGGAATGGATTCAAGATGCGTAAACTTTGCAAGGACGGCGGCAGACGACTTCGCACCCCAGCCTGGAAGTCCCGGATAACCATCTGCCGCATCGCCCACCAGTGCCAGATAATCGGGGATCGATTCCGGCGAGACGCCAAACTTCTTCATCACACCGGCCTCGTCTAAGGTGACTCGCGTCCGGCGATTCAGTTGGACGATGCGCGTGCCGCGCACACATTGGGCAAGGTCCTTGTCCGGCGTGCAGATGATCACGCTTTCGACACGCGCGTCTCCAGCGGCCGCGACGGCTGCCGCAGCCAGCGCGTCGTCCGCTTCAAACTCAACCATAGGCCAGACGACAACGCCAGCCGCAGAGAGGACGTCTTCGAGCAATGGGAATTGTGCTAGTAGGTCTGGTTCGATGCCTTCGCCGGTTTTGTAACCTGGCCACAGTTCGTTGCGAAACGATTCAATAACGTGATCGGTCGCAACCGCGATGTGCGTGGCGCCGCCTTTGATCATGCCCAGAACCGAAGCAAGGACGCCTCGGACAGCGGCGACCTCTCGTCCGTCCGAATCCTTCGCGGACGGCAGCGCGTAGTAATGCCGGAACAACTCGTATGTGCCGTCGACTAGATAGATGTCCAGGGCGCAACTCCAAACACAAACCTATAGGACGCCTGCCGTTTGGATCAACTGTGAGACCGAAACCGTGGGCAACGAGCCGATCCCGTTGGTTTCTGATCTGGTCGTGGGCTCTTCGCTGTTGCCGTGTACTGTGGATTAGTCTGTGCAGAAGTGTAGACAATTTACCGTCTATTCACTAAGCGCCATTATGGCGATCTTTCGTCAG
>DASZIA010000113.1:0-18696 GCA_035949535.1 Planctomycetaceae bacterium
CCACGGGGCCTTCGACGGATTGGGCGTTCGCACCGACGACGCCGGCTCTTCTAGCGGCGCCTGAAGCGCGATGCCCCACGCCACCAGCACGGCCGTCAGCACCACCATGCAGATCAGCTCGGTGTAGACCAGGTCGGGCCACACCAGCACCTTTTCGTTCTTCTCGGCCTCGAGCACGGGTCGGCCTGCGGCAATTCGTTCGTCGTTTTCCACCGCGCGTTTGAAATAGAGCCAGGTGAAGAACCCGACGATGAAGAGCATCGAAACGATGGGCACATTGTCGGGCTTGCCCACGATCTGCCGAAAGTTGTAATCGGTGAGACTTAAGGCCATGAACAACAGGCCCACGTTGAGCAGCGTCCAGGCGACGGTCGGCTTCACCAGCCACTTGCGCATCGCAACCACCAGGCCGAAGCCGGCGATCGACAGGGCGAAATAAACCGAGGGGCTGGCGACGATCGAATTGACTGCCGTCTTGAAGAATAGCGGCAGCTTGATCACAAAAGCGTCGGGATCGCTGTTGGCCACCAGGTGCCCGACCCCGATCAGCGACAGGAGCGTCGCGTAGGCTGCCCAGGGGGCCGCGCTCGGCACGTCTTGCGGATGGGTCAACAGGCCGCCCAGCCCGGTGCGAAAATGCGCCCCCTTGCGGAAGACGTAAACCGCCCAGGTGAAATTCATCGCGGCCAGGATGAGATAGATCCATCCCAGCCCGTGAATGACGTCGAGTGTTAAATCCGGATGAGGTTCAAGCATCCTCGTCCCTGTGCATTCTCACGATCTTAGTTCGCCGCGATCAGGCAGAAGGTAGGGTGGGCCGAGACCCGCTTCGGGTCGATGGCCCACCATTCCGCCGGAACGACGACTTCCCTTTCCTCTGGTTTGCTGGACTTTCCGGTGGGCCAGCGCCCGCCTTCGGCGGACTTGGCCCACCCTACTCGCACGTAGAGCGACCGGTTTTCGGTCACAGCGGCTGACTGATGCCTCCGTCTTTCCTCACTCGCCAGAAATGAATCGCAATCAACCCGGCTGCGACCAGCGGAATCGCCACGCAGTGCAGGATGTAAAAACGGTTCAGCGTCGCCTCGCCGACAAACCGTCCGCCCAAGAGTAAAAAGCGCGCATCGCTCCCGTTGGTGATCAAGTCGAAGCCCCCGATGTTCAGCAGCTGGTTGCCCGGTCCCTCATGTCCCAAAAACGGCGTCGCGCGGGCCATGTTCGATCCGACGGTGATGGCCCAGATCGCCAATTGGTCCCAGGGGAGCAGATAGCCGGTGAACGACAGCATCAGCGTCATGACTAACAGCAGCACGCCGACGACCCAGTTGAACTCGCGGGGCGGCTTGTAGCTGCCGGTCAGGAAGACGCGATACATGTGCAGCCAGACCGTGATGACCATCGCGTGGGCACCCCAGCGGTGAATCTCCCGCATGATGCCCAAGGTCGTCACGTCGCGGAGTGCCAGGATGTCGTTAAACGCCCATTCGAGGGTCGGGCGGTAATAGAACATCAACAGCACGCCAGTGATCGTCTCGACCAGAAACAGAAAGAACGTGATGCCTCCCATACACCAGGTGTACGAGAGGGCGATCCCCTGCTGCTTGATCGAGACGGGATGCAGGTGCAGAAAGAAATTCGTGAGCATGACGACCACGCGGTTCCGCCGATCGTACGGCGCCGGGTGGCGAAAGATGCTCTTCCAGATCTGCGAATCGCGAATGTAATCGCCGACAGACATGTTGGTTCAGGCCAGCCTTGAAAAGACGAGTACTTTAGTCCTTAAAGCGCTTTGAGCCGGTGACCGCTTCATGCGGCAATTCCCAGATGGTCACCGCCGTTTGGTGACCTCGGGCTTCCCTCCCGAATTGCGACACTCAGGCGACCTCCACGTAGCTCGCCGGGTCGTTCCACTGACCAAGTTCCTGCTGGAACTTGCGGCTCTTGTCGACTTCGATCGCCCCGTCCTCCGACAAGCGGATGGCCATCCGCTCGAGCGGTCGCGGAGCGGGTCCCTCGAAGTTGATTCCGGTGATGTAAAAGCCCGAGCCGTGGCACGGGCATTTGAATTTGCGTTCTCCTTCGAGCCAGTTCGGCGTGCAACCGAGGTGCGTGCAAACGGTCTGCAGCGCGTAGATCAGGTCTTTTCCGTTGAATTCGTTGTGCACCAGCCAGACGCCGTATTGGGCCGTCCACTTGGTCGCGACGCTCGCCGGCGGATAGTCCGAGGGAGGGCCGACTTTGAACTTGCTGGGCGGTTCGACCAGCACGTTGGGCATCATGAATCGCGCCGTCGCAAGTCCCCCGATGCCCATCGTGGCCGTAAACGCAGTCCAAGCGAGTCGGAACGGCGAGCCGAACAGCACCCACGCGAGTCCGGCGACAAATCCGCGGCGCGGTTCGACGTCGGCAGGCGCGGCCTTCTTCGCGGGGGGCTTTTGCGGAATGACGGGCGCGGCCGGCGCCGGTTTGACGGCAGTCGCGGCAGCGGGCGCCGCGGCTGCGGCCCCTTTCCCTTCGCGGGCCGCCTTGAGCATTTCTTGGACGGACGGTCGAGCTGCGCCCGCCGCGGCAGCCACCACAGCTGCAGCTGCCGTTTTCGCTGCCGCCTTTGGCGGTTTTTCTCCCGCGGGCTTCGCCGCCGCCGGAGCCGTTCCCTTACCCGATTGAGCGCGGGCGGCCGCTAAGATGTCGCTGGTCGATTTGGCAGCGGCCGGGGCCCCTCCCCCTGTCGCTTGGGCGCGAGCCGCGGCGAGGATGTCCTTTGTGGAACCCCCGCCGCCTGCCGCCGCAGGCGTTGCTGGCGCTTTGGCCGGTGTTGCTTTGGGCGCGGCCGGCGCGCTGGTGGCCGGGCCGGCTCCAGTCGACTGGGCGCGAGCGGCGGCCAGGATATCTTTAGTCGATTTCGGAGCGCCAGAGCTTGCGACCGGGGCTGCGGGTGCCGGTGTTGGGGCGGCAGGCGCTTCCGCGGCTACAACTGGCTCGGCAGGCGCCGCGGCCGGCGTTTCGTCCGCCGCCGACGGAGTGGAGTCGGGCGCTTCTCCTCCCTGCCCTGCTTGAGCTCGCGCCGCTTTCAAGATGTCAGCTGTAGAGAGCTTCTTCGCCATCTCGCTCTTTCCATCACCCCAAGGTGAACCCTGGCGGACGCCGATTTGAACAGCCGCAGATCAATATCGAGTCGGGGCAGATGAGCTTCGAGGACCGAAATGCAATTCAGGACCTCGAAATGCGCGCACCGAGCCCGCCCGAAAACCGGGTTCGCTTTGCGGATTCTGTCACTGCTTTCGCAGACTGTCTACTCTGGGAAGCAATGGACAAAGAGATTTCCCAGAACCAAGAACGGCCCAGAAGAACCGATTCTCAGCGCTGGGAAGAACTCCTTCCTACATCCACCATTGTGATGCCGCCTGCGTCCCGTTCTACTGCTGCCGTCCAATGGTTTTTCATCCAACTGCGTAAGCGCGCGGAACTGGCGGCTGGTGGCACCTTCCTTAGCTTTGATTGACCAGATCGAGGCGTTGGTCCGCCGCGACCCGGCCGGCCGAGGATTGATTTCGACCGAGCCTCAGCTGGGACCCCTCTGTTCCGGCCACCTCGCACAGGCGGCCGAAAACTTAGCAACGACGGCGCGCAGCGTAGCGATCGTCACCGGTTTCTTCGTCCCCGATGCCGACTTGCCCTCGGCCGAAACCGACGGACCTCCTGGCGCGGTGATGTTGGCGGCGGCTCTCGAAGCGGTCGGCGTCCGCTGCACGCTCGTGACCGATTTGCCCTGCGCCTCGGCCGTTCAAGCGGCCGCCCGCGCGGCGGCGATTTCTCTTGCTCCGATCGAGATCTGCACAGAGCCGACCGATTGGTTTGACGATTTCGTGAACAGCGATCGCGGATCGCAATTGACTCACTTGATTGCCGTCGAACGCGTGGGACCGAGTCACGACGAGCAGTCTTTGGCACGTCAGTCGCGCAACGGGCCGGCTCCCCTTGCCGAGTTCCGAGCGGCCGTGCCTGTCGAACATCGCGACCGTTGCCACAATGTGCGCGGCAAATTGATCGATGACTCCACGGCCCGTCTACACCTCTTATATGAGCACGGGCCACGACAGCGGCCGGCCCTGAAAACGATCGGCATCGGCGACGGTGGAAATGAAATCGGCATGGGCTGCGTCCCGTGGGACGATCTGGCGCGACGAATCGGGGGCGAGACTTCGGCCTGGATTCCTTGCCGCATCGCGACCGATTGGAATGTGATCGCGGGCACAAGCAACTGGGGAGCGTTCGCTCTCGCTGCCGCGACCTTGCTGCTCATGAACCGCGTCGAGGCACTCGCGCCGTTCGACGAAGATTTTCACCGACGCGTGTTGGAGCAGTTGGTCGCCGAAGGTCCGGCGATCGACGGCATGACGCGCCGCCGCGAGCCGACGGTCGACGGTCTGCCCTTCGCGACGTACATTCAAAGCTGGCTCGGCATCCGCCGTCTGCTGGGGCTGTAGCGTGGCGAGTATTTCGCGAGTTCAGGCGCGCCGCAAGCACGCGTTTTAGAAGGGAACAAAACCAAGCACCATCGGGCTGACGCGTGACGCTCGCCGGGCTGGGTGAGAGCCCCGCGTCAGAGGTAAGCAGGCGCCCGTTCGTCGGAATCAGAACAACGAGGAGCACCCATGACGGGTTACACCGTGCACACAGGATCGTCGGTCAATTTCTCCGACAATTGGGACAAGATTTTCGCCAAGAGCGCAAAGAAAAAAGCGGCCAGCCCGAAGGCCACTGCAAAAAAGACTCCGTCAAAAAAGAAACCGAGCGCAAAAAAACGTGGCCACCGCTAGGACCGCTTTCTAACCGACGCTGCGCACGCGTTCGGATTCGTTCGCGCGCCAACTGCCTGCTGAAATTCATGCCGCCCGCCGCCCGCAGCCGATTAAAACGAGAAGCATCGGTCTTTGAGGAGTGCGGACATGGCGGCAGAAAAGCTCGACGGTCAGTCGGATGAACTGGAATACGAAGAGATCACCAGCGACGAAGTCGACAGCGTCGTCGAGCAGTTGGAGCGCCTGGTGGAAACCGTCCAGAGCGAGAACATCAAGTCCTACCTCGAAGACGCCATCAACAGCATCTTCTTCCTCGTCTACGAAGACGACGACTCGGCTGAAGCTGCTTGATCCGCGCTCAGCAGATCAGCCGCGCTTGAGGCGCTTGGCGGCGTCGAGGGCAAAGTACGTCAGCACGCCGTCGGCTCCCGCGCGTTTGAAAGCCAGCAGGCTTTCGAGCATCACGCGTTCGCGGTCGAGCCAGCCTTTTTCGGCGGCTGCGCAGAGCATCGCGTATTCGCCGCTTACCTGGTAGGCGAACGTCGGCAGGCCGAAGGTCTCTTTGACGCGGCGGACAATGTCGAGGTACGGCATGCCCGGCTTGACCATCACCATGTCGGCCCCTTCGGCGATGTCGAGGGCCACTTCGCGCAGCGCCTCGTCGCCGTTGGACGGATCCATCTGGTAGGTCTTCTTGTCGCCGCCAGCCAGGTTTGTCGCCGAACCGACCGCATCACGAAACGGACCGTAAAAGGCCGACGCGTACTTGGCCGCGTAGGCCAAGATCTGAACGCAGTCGAAACCGGCTTCATCGAGGGCCCGGCGAATCGCACCGACGCGGCCGTCCATCATGTCGGACGGGGCAATGATGTCGCAGCCAGCCTGGGCTTGATTCACGGCTTGTTTGCAGAGAACGGCGACCGTTTCGTCGTTGACGATCTGTCCCTCGCGCAACAGGCCGTCATGTCCGTGGCTCGTGTAGGGATCGAGGGCCACGTCGCACATCACGCCGATTTCGGGGCACGCCAGTTTGATCGCACGGACGCCGCGGCAGACTAAGTTGTCAGGGTTGAGCGCTTCGTCGCCGTCAGGAGTTTTCCTGGCCGGATCGGTGGCAGGAAAGAGCGCGATGGCGGGAATCCCCAACTCGAAGGCTTCGCCGGCGGCCTGAGCCAACAGGTCGATCGAGAGGCGATCGACTCCTGGCATCGAGGGAATCGCGGCGCGCTTGCCTTTCCCTTCTTGGACGAAGACCGGCCAGATCAAGTCATCGACGCTGAGCCGATGTTCGGCCACCAGTCGCCGCGACCAGGCCGTCCGCCGATTGCGGCGCATTCTCGTCGTGGGAAACTGTCCCGGATCTTGGGGCACGCGCTGGCCGTTCATTCCTCAGACGCCCCCTCACCCCCAACCCCTCTCCCGCAAGGGGCGAGGGGAGTTTTCAGTTTACGAGCGGATGATTTCTTCCAACGCGTCGGGAGCCTGGAACTGGAAGTTGCGGCTCTGGCTGAAGAACTCGATCGGGTTGTCGTAGACGATGCGGCGGATCAGGCTCTCGGAATGGCCGCGGCGGCGCATCTCGAGAATGAAATCGGGCACTGCCGTCGGCTTCGACGGGCCCCAATCGCCGGCCGAGTTCACCAACAGCCGGTCGGGGCCGTACATCTCGATGATATCGACGGCCCGCTGCGGCGTGCATTTTGAGACCGGGTAGAGCGTCATGCCGGCCCAGAAACCCTCTTCGATCACGTGCCGCACGGTATGCTCCTCGACGTGATCGACGAGCACCCGGTTGCGGTCGAGCCGGCTGTCGTCGCACAACATGTCGAGAATCATCATCGTCCCCTGGAATTTGTCTTCCAGGTGGGGCGTATGGATCAGAATCGACTGGTCGTGCTGCACGGCCAGGTCGACGTGCTCGAGAAACACGATGGCTTCGTTCGGCGTGTTCTTATTGAGTCCGATTTCCCCAATTCCCAGGACCGTCGGTTGGTCGAGGAATTCGGGAATCATGGCGATCACATCGCGCGACAGATGGACGTTCTCGGCCTCCTTGGCATTGATGCACAGCCAGGTGAAGTGCCGAATTCCATATTGCTGAGCGCGTCGTTTCTCGAAATCGGTGAGTTGGCGGAAATAGTCGCGAAAGCTGTCGACGCTGCCGCGGTCGAAGCCGGCCCAAAAGGCGGGCTCGCTCACGCCGACGCAGCCCATCTTGGCCAGCTGCTCGTAGTCGTCGGTGGTCCGCGAGACCATATGGATGTGCGGATCGAAATAGTACATCCAGCTTACTCCTGAACCGGTGCCGGTTCGCCGGTCGGCGGCACGAGTCCAAACTCCTTCTGCCAGTCGTCGTCGTACGGTCGCGAGAAAATGAGTTGAATCTGCTCGGCCCGGTCGCCCGTCTCATCCAACAGGACCTTCAAACCCTGCCGGATGAATTGCAGGCGCCGATCGTCCGGCGAAAGGCCGCCGCCGCGATCCAGCCGATCGAACGAGGCGGCCAACTCCAGCAGCTTGGCGCGGAGTTCCAGGAACTCACGATCCAATACGGCTTGGGCAGCCATCGGGGTTGCCAGCATCGAACGTCCCTCTCTGCGGCTTGTCGGCATGAGGCGCTTGGCAGTCACGATCCCTCCTCTGACATGAGCGCCCGACTTAGCGAAAGCGTTTCCTGTCTTCCAGTTTCGGTCCGAAATCACCCCAAATCAAGCGGACCCTCGCTGGTTTGACCGATGCGGACCAAGACGCAGGTGGGCCACTTGGATTTTGCGGAAGACGGCAGCGCGGGGGATTCAGCCTCCAGCGCGACCATTCAGATTCAAACCGCTTGCGTCAAAGGCTTTATACAAATTGTCGCGGCTCGGCAATCGCCTTGACCGAATCAGTGACGCCAGTATACTGCGACACGCTTTGGGGGGACCTAGCGGCTGAGTCAACCGTCGCCGGAGCCTCCACGCCCGATCGCGTCGCGCAAAACGGTCGCTTTCATGCTGCCAAATTTTGACTCGTTGACCGTCGGATTCGTCCTGCTGGCGGTCTCGGCGAGCTACTTCTTGACGGCGGTCGCCAAAGTCGTCGCGCGGCGCACGCACATGCTCGATCACCCCGACGGCCGCCGGAAGTCTCAAAGCGCCCCCATTCCGCTGCTTGGCGGACTGGCTGTTTACCTGTCGCTGGTGACGACCGTGGTCATCGGCCATTGGATCTATCACTGGAAATGGCTGGTCGTCGACGCCGAGCAGGGACACTTTGTCCCCATGCTGCTGATTTCGGCCGGCCTGTTCTGTGCCGTGGGGCTGTGGGACGACCGCGTCAGCCTGCGTCCGCGGACGAAGCTCCTGCTGCAGATCGTCGCCTGCCTTCCCTTCGTCATCTGGGGCCGCTCGATCGAGTCGCTGCACGTGTTCGATGCCCGGATCGGGATGGGCCTGCTCGGATCGCTCTTCACCGTGTTCTGGTTGGTCAGCTGCTCGAACGTGATCAACCTGGTCGACGGCCTCGACGGTTTGGCGGGAACCATCGGGCTGATTGTGTGCGCAGCGGTGGCCGGCTTGTGCGACATGCAGGGGCTTTACGGCCCCCTCGCCCTGTCGCTGGTTTTCGCCGGAGCGCTCTTCGGCTTCTTATTGCACAACTGGCCGCCGGCTGCCATCTATCTGGGCGATTCCGGCAGTTTGATGATCGGCTTTGTGATCGGCGCCTTGGCGATCGAATCGTCGATGAAGAAGGCCACCGGCTTTGCGCTGGCAATTCCGCTCGTTCTGGTGAGTGTGCCGGTCTTCGACACTTGTATGGCGATCGTGCGTCGTAAGCTGAATGGGCGCGGGATCGGCGAGGCCGATCGGGGACACATCCATCACTGTCTGCAAGATCGCGGGCTGTCCCGCGCTCAGTCGCTCTTGGTGATTTCGGCCCTGTGCGTCGCGATGGCCGCCGTCACGCTCGTCTCGGCCTACTTCCAGAACGACCGGCTGGCCCTGGGATTGTGCCTGACGCTCTTGGCCTTGCTAATCGTCGGACGCGTCTTTGGTTACGACGAGACCGTCCTTTTCTTTCGCTACATTCAAGCCATGAGCGCGCTGCTGGCCGGAAGTGCGGGTGTCCTCAAGACTCAACTCGTCGTCGATCGCATCGCGCGGTCGAGCGGCGTCGAGCCCATCCACTACTGGAAGGAGATCACCGAGCACGTCGAGGCCATGGGGGGAACGCATCTCGACTTCGTCTGCTGGGACGAGCGAAGCGACACCGTCATTTGCCGCCTACGCTGGGCCGGCGATCGGCCGACCGCCAGCGAGCCGCTTGATCGCGACGAACGGCAGTCTGGCCCGCAAGAGCCGGCATGGCAATTCAACTACTCGGTGCCGGGGACAAACGGAGTTCGCGCGACCCTCGCGTCTCGCGGCTCTTTGCAGAACAGGCTCAGAGGACAACGGCTGATCGACCTGTTTCGGCTGTTCGATACGTTCTGCCACTCCTGGACGCAAATCGCGTTGCCGATTCCCGCCGTGGGTGGAAGCGTGGACGGCGCCGCTGAGCCCGCAACGATCCTTTCCATGCCGAGGTCGGCAGCGCAGCAGGCTGAGCCCGTGTCGCACGAAGTCGCCGCGCGTCGCGCCGCCTAATGCATCCCGCAGCACCTGCCAGGCATGCGAGCCGCTAACCACTCGTCTTGTCGTCCCACCGCAAATCGCCGATAAAGAGGCTGGAGCCTGAGTCGATTGCCGGCGCGGACGATGCGCTGGCGGTTCCAACGGGCAGCATGGGACTTGAGGCGCGCGGTGGCGAAGTTTCTAGTAACGGGGGCGGCCGGATTCATCGGCTTTCACACGAGCGAGCGGCTGCTGGCTCGCGGCGATACGGTCGTGGGGCTGGATAACCTCAACGACTACTACCGTGTGCAGCTCAAACGCGACCGGCTCGAGCAGCTCCGGCATCGGGCGGGCTTTTCCTTCCACCAAACGGATTTGGCCGATCGCGATGCCGTCGCTCGGCTCTTCGAGCGAGAGCGGTTCGAGGTGGTCATCCACCTCGCTGCCCAAGCGGGCGTGCGCTATTCGATTGAGAACCCGCAAGCGTACGTCGCGAGCAACCTGGTGGGTTTCGTGAACATTCTCGAAGGATGCCGGCGCGGAGGCGTCAAGCACCTGGTTTATGCCTCGTCGAGTTCGGTCTACGGCGCAAACAAGAAAATGCCATTCGCCGTCCACGACCCGGTCGACCATCCGGTGAGTCTTTACGCCGCGACAAAAAAATCGAACGAGTTGATGGCACATGTTTACAGCCATCTGTACGGACAGCCGACGACCGGCCTGCGGTTCTTCACCGTTTATGGTCCGTGGGGCCGACCCGACATGGCCCTCTGGCTATTCACCGACGCGATCCTGGCGGGCCGATCGATCGACGTCTTCAACCACGGCCAGATGCGTCGCGATTTCACGTATATCGATGACATCGTCGAAGGCATCGTGCGCGTGGCCGACCGTATTCCCGCGCCCAATCCCGAATGGTCGGCGACCGCTCCGGATCCAGCCTCCAGCTTTGCGCCGTTTCGCGTCTACAACATCGGCAACAACCGGCCGGTCGAGCTGATGAGGCTGATTGCCGTTTTAGAGCAGCAGTTGGACCGCAAGGCCGAGCTGAATTTCTTGCCGATGCAGCCGGGCGACGTGCCGGAAACTTATGCCGACATCGACGAATTGATTCGCGACGTCGGCTTCCGGCCCTCGACGCCGATTGAGACCGGTGTCGAGCGGTTTGTTCGCTGGTATCGCGCCTATCACGGCGTTTGATGCTCCAGCACCGCGTTTAATGACCCCTTGGCGCCGATTCACGCGGCCAGAATTATTGACGCCGGCGTCCGCGGTGCACCACCGTCAAAGTCGCCCCATCTTGACCGCCTGTGCGGAAGCTGAATTCCTTCGGGCGCGAAAATCCCCTTTGAAGCTGAATTCCGGCTGGCAGAAGCGGCAGACCTAAACGACTGATCCGACTTTGCCGATAGTAACGAAAACTCCGGTTTTACCGATCGGAGCGCATCGACTGCGCGGGTTGCCGCAATCCGCAGTATTTGGAGCAGGTCGTTCAGGGGGGGCGTCAGCCAATGGCCAGCCATCGTTCGCGCTTCGAGCCGAAGTGTTTTCGCGTCGCAGGCACAGTCGCCCGATGCTTCACGATTGCGGGACTGATCTGGGTCAGCGGCAATCCGGCCGTCCGGGCGCAGGCGGACTCCAACTCGTCGGCCCCATCGTCGGGAGCCACTCGCGGCGGCGGCAGCGCAGGAAAGTCGGAGCCTGACGGACGCGTTCGACTCAATATGCAGGCTGCCTCGTGGTCGAAGGTGCTCAAACGCATTGCGCGGCACGGCGGAATGGAACTCGTGATGAAGTCCTCTCCACCGGGCACGTTCAGCTGCTCAGATTCGTCCGATCACACCATTCCCGACGCGCTGCGGTTGGTCAATGGGCAGCTCGAGGCGCTCGGTTATCGCGCCATTCCCCAGGGCAAATTCCTGGTCGTGCTCAATCTCGATGGAATGCGGGCGGGCTACAACATCCCGGCCTTCATGCGTCAGCCGCGGAACGTCGCGTCTTCAGGCGGTGCCGCGGGGCAGGCGGACTCAACTCATGCGACGGCCGCGCCTGGATCGGAATCCAGTGCAGGCTCCCTGCAAACGTCGGCGACGGATCAAGAGGCGAATTCCGTGAGAGCCGTAGCGCCGGCTCTCATGGAGTTGAATGCCGACGGAAATGCCGAGCCCGGCGCAGGGTCGCACGGCGCCGGGTCGCACGGCGCCGACATTGCCTTAAGCGCCGCTGAGTCGGTTCATCTCTCGGGAGAGGCCGATCCGACCACCAAAGAGCCGGCAAAGAAATCCTTCAAGCAAGAAAAATCAGTCAAGCAAGAAAAATCACCTCAGGAACTGCGGGAAGAAAAGATCGCAAAGGCCGACACGACGCCTCAAATCCGGATCTTCTTTGTCTCCTCCAAGTGGCCCGAGGTTTTGGAGAGCCTCTGCGAGCAGAGCGGATTGACGCTGGTCGCGAAAAAGTGCCCCAGCGGAACCGTCAATTTCCGCGACTGGAAAAAGCACACGACCGGCGAAGTGATCTCCGTTCTGAATCACGAACTCGAAGAGGACCAGTCGAGCTTCCGCCTCGTCCGCCAAGAGAACTTTCTGCTTGTCGTCAACAAAGATGATCTGCGCTCGGAATATGAGCGGCCGGTGGTCGGACGTCGTCGGCCCGTTCACTCGGTGGTCGAGACGATCACTGAATCCCGGCCCGCGACAGTCGACCCGGCTGGACCGCAGCCTTCAGCGCCGGCCCGGGTCATTCTCCCGGCGACTCTGAGCGGGACGGACGCGGACGACGACGCGCCGCGAGCACGAACGATCGAACCAGTCCGCTTAGAGAGCGCGCCCGACGCACCCGAACTGCTGCCTGCTCCGACCGCTCTCGAAGTACCGAGCAATGCTCCGACCGGTGACGCGACGCCCCGCCCCGCGCGCCGCGCCGAAGAGATTTTCGCCCCCTCCCCTGCCCCTTCGTCGTCGGGCACGGCATCAACTTCGACATCGGGGGCTTCGGGCTCGGCCTTTACCCCGCAGCATCGGCGGGTGGAAGCCCTCTCCCGGCGGCTCTACTCGGCGCTCAAGGCGCGTTCTGAGCTGCTCGACGCGGGGCCGGAGAATTTGCCCAGCTTTCGCGTGTTTGACGCGGCTGGCGCTCGCTCGCGGGTCGCGTGCACCATCGGAATCGATACTGAGCACAACCGGCTCGTAATCGAAGCGCCCGCCAAAAAACGCTCCGCCTTGCTGCACGTCTTTGCGCAACTCGACGCAACCGACTCGTTTACCGATGACAACCTTCGACTCGTTTCCGCCGACCTGCCGCAGGCCACCATTGCTCAAAATGTCACCTCCGAACTCAACAAATTTATCGTGCAGAATCCGCCCATCCCCTCGCCGCAACAGGCGCCGGGCCGCGCGACGTTACAGGTGACGCCTGGTCAACCGAACCTTTCGGAGCTGATCAAAGGCCTCAAGGGCGAGGTCACGGTTGAATCGGTGCCCGAACTGGGAATCTTGATTCTCCGCGGCAATCCGACCGACGTCGACGCCGTGATGAAGGTCATCCGCGAGGTCGAGCGGCTGAGCGCGGGCGCGGCGCCCCAGATCACAATTCTGCCCCTGCAGTACGTCAACTCCGACTCGTTCGCCAAGCTGATGAGTCAGGTCTACTCCGACCTGCACGGCTTGCGGACGAGCGAAGCGGCCGCAAAGCCACAGATCAAATTTTACGCGATCGGGAAGCCAAACGCGGTGTTGGTGATCGCGCCTCCGGCCGAGATGAACGGCGTGCGCGAACTGGCCTCGCAGCTCGACAAACCGGTCCTCCCGGAAACCGAGTTTCAGGTCTTTCCCCTGCGGCACGGAATCGCGGCGCAGATCGCCAAGTCGGTGAACGACTTTTACAAAGGTCGCTCGGGGCTGGGGACCGTCGTATCGGCCGTGTCCGACGCTCGAACCAATTCAGTCATCGTGCAGGCCCGGCCCCGCGACCTCGAGGAAGTCGCCAAGTTGATCGCCAAGCTGGACGGTCCGACTGCCTCTCAGGCGACGGTCAAGGTCTTCACGCTCACCCACGGCGACGCCGCCACGATCGTGCGGCTGTTGACGACCCTGTTCTTGCCCTCGGGACAGCAGCAGGGTGGAGGGGCCACCCAGACCGCACAGACCAGCGAGACCTCGCCGACCATCTTGCGAATCACGGCCGACGTGCGGACCAACAGCATCATCGCCGTGGGCGCGCCGGAGACGCTGCAGGCCATCTACGCGGTGATTCTGCGCTTGGACAACACCGACGCCCATCAGCGTCAGACCGTCGTCATCAAGCTCAAAAACAACTCCTCCGACGCGGTGGCGAAGGCCATCAGCGATTTCGTGAGTTCGGAACGAGCCGTCTCGCAGCTTGATCCGGACCTTGTCAGCACCGTCGAGCTGCTCGAGCGCGAAGTGTTCATTGTCTCCGAGGCGGTCAGTAACAGCCTGCTGCTGAGCGCGACGCCGCGCTACTTTGACGAGCTCAAGAAGATGATCGACAAACTCGACGCGCCGCCGACGCAAGTCGTGATCCAGGCCATGATCGTCGAAGTGACATTGACCAATGACGACGAATTCGGCATCGAGCTGGGGTTCCAGTCGCCGGTGCTGTTTGACCGCAGCACGCTGGGCACTCCCGTAACCTTCACGACGATCTCATCGCAAAACACGAATACGACGGTCCAAAATCAAATTAATCTGAGCACCCCCGCCGCACCGGGCTTCCAATTTAGCGACCCGGCACTGGGCACGGACGGCTTGGGGACCAACTCGATCGTCAACAAGGGGACGGTCGGTACCCAGGAGCTGACGAACCTGGGAGTCACCCGCCTGAGCACCGTCAACCCGCAATACGGCTCGGGACTGGTCCTGGCGGCCAGCTCGGAGTCGGTCAGTTTCTTGTTGCGGGCCTTGTCGTACAGAGAGAGCGTGCACATCCTGAGCCGGCCGATGATCCGCACCGTCGACAATCAGGATGCCACCGTCCAGGTTGGCAAGAACGTGCCGATCATTACCGGATTCATCCCCGTGGGCACGACCGGCGCGCTGGCGCCCATCGTGCGGCAAGACGGCGCCGGCATCATCCTCGAGGTTTTGCCTCGGATCACGCCTGACGGCATGATCGTCATGAAAACGTCGATCGAAAAGAGCTTGTACGAGCCGGGAAACGGCGTGGTGCTTGTCACCGACCCCGTGAGCGGAAGAACGATCACCTCACCGATCAAAGACGTGACGCGCGCCGTGACGACGGTCAGCCTGGCCAGTGGCGAGACGGTCGTGATGGGAGGTTTGATCACGAGTAACGAGGACACCGTCGAGCGAAAAGTTCCCTGGGTCGGCGACGTGCCGATCTTGGGCCAGCTTTTCCGTTACGACACAAAGACGACCGAGCGAAAAGAGCTGCTGATCTTCTTGACGCCGCGCGTGATCCGCAGCGACGCCGACGACGAGATGCTGAAGCAAATCGAAACCGATCGACTGCACTTCTTGCTCGACGAGGCCGAGTCGATCCATGGGCCAATCCTCTCGCAGCCGTCGGCTGACGGACTGATGCAACAATGTCCGCCGCTCACGATGCCACAATCGCAGTTGCCAGGCTCGGTGCCGCCGGCGCCGGGAGTCGCCCCGTCGATTACGGCGCCTCCCTCCACAATTCGGCCGAGTCAGCAGCCAGGCATGCCTCCCGAGCTACCGCCGGCAGTCTCACCCGCGCCGGGAGTCCCGCCGGTCAGACCGGGAGTCGCGCCGCCTATCCCGCGCGAAATGTACTTGGATGATCCGAGCGTCCCGACGACACAGATGCCGTCGGACACGCTCCACGACGTCAAGCCGCTACGCACCTTCGCCGCAGGCGGGCACTCATTTGGCCAGCGGGCTCCGGCGGCCGATCAGTCGGGAACCGTGCGGTTTCCGTTTCAACCGTCCGATGCCGATTCCGGTGCGGTCCCGCCGGCGCCGGATGGGAAATAATCGCGAAGGGAAGTCGGCACGCCGACCGCAGCCCTTGAGGGACTCGGAAAAGGTTCACAAGCATGATGTCATTGAGAACGAGTCATCGCCGGGACCATCAACTGCCCGCGATCCTGGCTGCTATTCTGATGCTGACGAGTCCGGGCTGCGCGAGCGTCCAACTCCTCAACTTCAAGGGCGAAAAAGTCCCCACGGCCGATGCCCAGCATCCGCCCATTGAGATCCTCGCCATCTGGCAGGCGGCCGAAGGCCCTGGTTTGGGCGGCGTCCCAACGCGCGGGTTCGCCGGTCAGATCTTCTTCTTTACACAGGACCGCGCCCAACCCGTGGCCGTTGACGGCGTCGCTCGCATCTACGTCTTTGACAATCATGGCACTGCGGAGCAACAAGCGCGGCCCTTGCGTCAATTCGACTTCGATCGGCAGTCGTGGACGGCTCATCTGCAAAATGGGAAGCTGGGCCCGACTTACGGGGTCTTCATCCCTTATCCGGGCAACGACTTCCATCAGGCCGTCTGCTCCTTGCGGATTCGCTTCACGGCCTCCAAGGGCCAACCGCTCTTCTCGCAATCCTCGACGATCACACTTCCGGGTCCGCCCGCGAAGCCCGAGGTCGAGACCGCCCAGGCGTCTCCGCTCGACAAGTTGGCGAAGAAACTCCAGACGCAGCCGCAGGCCGCCCGGCCGTGGAATATCCCAACCCTCGATACCGAGCCTAGGCCCTTCAACAGCGATCCGCAGATGTCGGCGACCCAACCGCAGGCCGGAGCCGCGGCACTCGCGCCGCAGTCACCCGGCGCTTATTCAGCGGGCCAGCCATCGCAAGCGGCACGCGTCAGTCCCGTCATGCAAACGTCGGGGACCACAGACGCGACGACGGCTGGCGCACCGCCGGACTCGACGGTCTTTGCGGAGAATCCGGTTGGCTACTCCCCCGGACGATCGCCTGAGGCAGCTCCGCGGCCTTCCGGCCGGTTTAAGCTTCAGGCTGCCGTAAGCAATGCCAATTACTCGTCCGAGTCTGGCGGAAGCGGCAACTTTGACGACCAGCGTCCGGCTGATGTGCCGACCGCGCCGCTTTCTCATCCGAACCATCCCCTTGCCGATTAGGCGGACGCGTCGCCCGCTTCGAGGATGTCCTGGATAGGAAACCACAACAGCGGCGACTAGAATGAAGTCGAAGATCTGAAGTGCCGCGAATGGTGCGCATGAGATGGCTAAGCCTTAGCCTCTCTTGGGGGAATATGATGAAACGGCTCGTTTCGATCGCGCTCGGCGCTCTGTTCGTGGCCCTATCGACTCACGGATCGCTTTTCGCGCAGGCTTCAAGCTACGGGTCTGGGGGCGGAGGGGGAGGCGCCTCGGGCGGCGGGGCCTTCAGCTCGTCAGGCAGCAGTTTCAGCTCGTCAGGCGGCGCGTTTGGATCCTCGGGTGGCATGTTTGGATCTTCAGGAAGCATGTTCGGGTCCTCAGGAAGCTCATCCACCGGGTTCGGCAGCTCATCGACTGGACAAGCCGGTGGACTCGTCGGAATGTCCGCAGGGGGCATGTACGGGGGAACTGGGTACGGAAATGTCAATCGCGGGACGAGCGGCTCGA
Source organism: Planctomycetaceae bacterium (assembly GCA_035949535.1). Classification (GTDB taxonomy): domain Bacteria; phylum Planctomycetota; class Planctomycetia; order Planctomycetales; family Planctomycetaceae; genus DASPSM01. The sequence continues at coordinate 16,974 of DASZIA010000113.1, forward strand.
ACAATTCGTCCAGCTCCCAATACGGAAGCCGCGCCGGTCAGGGCGGCGGGCAGTACGGCGCCGGGCAAGGCCGTGGCGGCGGATCGGGCCGCGGACGTGCGGGCCAGGCCGGCGGACCGGGACAAAGCGGAACGGCCGGCAATAAAGACCAGCAGGCCTGGTACGAGCCGCGGATTGACATCGGCTTTGCCGTGACTGGTCCCGCACCGACCGTGATTCAGACAAATATCGTGGCGCCGTTTCGTGCTCCGGCCCTGTCGCCTCGCTTCGGAAGCGTCAACGTGAGTGTGCAGGGCGGCACGGTCATCCTGCGAGGCACCGTCAACTCCGAGGAAGACCGAGCATTGGCGGCGCAGATGGCCATGCTCGAGCCGTCGATCTCCTCCGTTCAAAACGACCTGAGAGTGGCCGTGCCAGCCGCCAACCCACCGCGATAAACCGAGCGGCCCACCGAGAGCAACTCTCCGCAATTACGTACAAGTGATTGACCTGCCCCGCTTCGGCGGGGTTTTTTTTGCGCTGTCTGCCGCGGCGCGCGGCCGGCTGCTGAAAATTTCTTAAATGTCCCGGGAAGTGCGCAGGACACGTTCCAAGGTGACAATCGTCACCCCACTCTCAGCGTCAGCTGTGTCGCATCTGCTGTAATTCCTGAGTGTTAGCTCGCGCGCGTGGACATCGTAAGCCATTACGAGAACTCCATGTGCGTCAGCTTCTATCAGGGATTCCCTGAGGGCCTTTTCAGGAGAATTCCGCATTGCTTGATCGTTCTCCACAGGAGTATGGTCGGTCGTCCAGTGTAAATCCTCTCAGGTGTAAGTCGTTTCTCTAGTGTTTATGCGTTCCGCATGTTTGGTTCTCGCCCTTTCTTAGGAGTCTCATGATGACAGGTCTAGGGTCCAAGCGCGCTCGGCGCCTTGGTTTCACTCTGATCGAACTCTTGGTGGTGATCGCAATCATTGCGACGCTCATCGCCCTGCTGCTTCCGGCCGTCCAAGCCGCGCGGGAAGCCGCTCGTCGCAGCCAGTGCCGCAACAACCTGAAACAGTTCGGCATTGCGATGCACAATTACCACGACGTTGCCCGGATGTTCCCGATGGGAGCGTCGGTGTACGGCAACAACACCGCGTTTCCCGGTGTGGTTGCCTACTCCCATACGATGGCCGACGCGTTCCTCCTGTTGACGCCCTACGACGAGCAGACCGCCTTCGCCCATGCCTACCAGTGGAACCGCGCGGTCAACGCCCAAACGGTCACGGCTTCCACGAACGGGGTTGGCCTGACGCCAACCGCGATTCAAGCGGCCTCGGCCAGCGGGCTGTACCGCTGCCCGTCCGACACCTTCGGCGATACTTTCCCGGGCGGAGGTGCGAATGGGTTCTTTGACGTCCCCATCAACTACCTTTTGAGTCACGGCGTCAACGACCAGTATTGCTGGAAGGCAGCATTGATTCCGGCGCGGGAACTCGGCGTGTTTAACATCAATGGGAACACGCGCATTCGGGACATCACCGACGGCACGAGCAGCACGTTCGCCATCGGCGAAGGTGCGATGGCTCCGCTGATCCGGACCCCGAAATTCTCGGGTTGTCGTGGCCGTTACTGCATCATTCCGGCCTCCTTCCCCAATCCGATTCCTCCTCCGATCCTGGCGATCGGCGTCCCTGCGAGCGACGCGGGTGCGGCCCAGCCGCCGTGGCTCCAGTTCCTCGTCAACGCCTCCACG
>DASZIA010000114.1:0-17076 GCA_035949535.1 Planctomycetaceae bacterium
CTGATCCCGGTCACGACCGTGCGAAAGCGGCTGGAAGGCTCCGAATTCGATAACGTGAGCGCCATCCTGGCTTCGGCTCGGTCGACGTCACTGATGACGCAGGCGCAGCACGAAATCGAGGAGCTGCTCACCGAGCGACACCGCGTTCAGCCCGGCCAGCAACGCGACTTCGAGGTGGTCAATACGACCGAAATCGCCAACATTTTCGGGATCGTCACCGGAACATTGACTCTGATGCTAGCGAGCATCGCCGGGATCTCGCTCGTGGTCGGCGGCGTCGGCATCATGAATATTATGCTGGTCTCGGTGACGGAGCGCACCCGCGAGATCGGGATCCGCATGGCGGTCGGAGCGACCCCCGGCGACATCCTACGCCAATTTCTAGTCGAAGCGATGATGCTCTCATGCGTCGGCGGGCTGATTGGCTTTTTGCTCGGCGTGGGAGCCTCGATCGGCATCGTGTCGCTGATCAACGCCGTCTCGGCCGGCCAGAAGTGGACGCATCAGGTCTCATTCGTGGCGGCCATTCTCGCGTTCCTCTTCGCCGCAGCCGTCGGCATCTTCTTCGGCTTCTATCCGGCGCGACGGGCGAGCCAGTTGGACCCGATTGAATCGCTACGGTACGAGTAGCGCTGCTTTCTTGTCGTCCATTGTCACGCTCGCAGTGTTCAAGCTCATCCCAAGTCATGGTGGCGTATCTGGTGGATCTCCGTTGCCGTCGCGTCGACTGCTCGAATTCCCAACACCCTTGGCGATCGTGCCAAGATCGCGGCGAATGAAAGGGAGGGAAGGGGTGTTTGCGCGGCAGGTCTTCCAGGTCACCAATTCCGTTTGGTGCGTCCGTCGCCCGTCGTACCTCACGTGTTCGTACGCCGTGACGACGCAAGACGGAGTCGTACTCGTCGATGTGGGCATGGACTCAACCGGCGCGGACATCCAGGCGCTCCTCGCCGCGATGGGACAGCCGGAAAAGTCAGTTAAGGCTGTTTTGCTGACTCACTGGCACAACGATCACGCCGCGGGTGCGCGGGCAATTCAGAGGCGATCAGATTGTCCCGTCTACTATCACGCTGACGACCAGCCGTGGCTGTCGCGGGCGGCCGCCCGCGGCGGGCTCCGGGGATGGATTGCAAAACGCGTCCCGGAATGGGGAGTGGGCGTGCTGTTGATCGGCTTGTTGGGTGAAGCGGTTCCGGAGGCGGTCCGGGCGGCTGAATACCTCAAAGACGGGCAGATTGTCGCTGGCGGATTCGAGGTCGTTGAGACGCCTGGACATACACCCGGCCACGCCAGCTTTTACTACGGGCCGGAGCGCGTTCTTTTCGCAGGCGATGCGATGGCGGTAGTTGGCGGCCGGGTGCGGTTCATGGCGCGCCCCGTGACATTGGACATGCCGGCGGCGCGACGGTCGATGGAGCGCTGCCTGTCGCTGGACATTCAAGTGTTGTGCCCCGGACACAGGGAGCCACTGACCGCCGGCGTCAAAGCGGAATGCGACCGGATGAGGCGATACCTCTCTGCGGGAGGACGATGGCCGTTTCTGGGATAATGATCGACAACCAAACGGAGCCTGCGATGCGTGTAGCAAAGTAGCGGAGGAGGGACTTGAATCCGCGACACGCGGATTATGGCTCAACCAGTGCTTTGACCATGCCCTGACCCTTTCCCCCAGTCTAAAAAGGCCGCCTTTTTCTTTTTTGTTGGGTCTTTGCTGCAATTCGCGGTTTCGGAGAGAATCCGGTAACTCATTAGGTAACTCGCGCCTTTGCTGCTCGCGATTGTGGCGTACTTGCGCACCCGGTTGGTGCCTCGCAAACTGTGACGACGCGATCCGTCGGCTGGAATATCTGAGCAAGATCGCCCCGGATGACGCGGCCGTGCAGCAGGAGCTCGCACTGACTTTGACACAAAGGCGCGCGTCGTCGGGAAAATGAGTCAAAGACGGCTCGGGGACAACGACCACGCCGCGGGCGCGCGGGCAATTCAGAGGCGATCGGACTGGGGCAAATAACTTTCTGACGATCCTCGAAACGCTCAAGAAAGACAATCGACTTTGGATCACGCATCAGGCAGCGCTGGAATACCAGCGTGGGCGAGTAGGAGCAATCTACAAGGAATTCAGTCCCTACGAGGCAAAGAAGCAACAGGTGCAGCAACTCTCTGAATTCCTGCGCTCGAAGCCCCCTGAACATTCTGAACATCAGCTCGGCAAACCGGAAACCATCACCGACTTGAATAGTTTGATCGAGAGCCTCACCACGGAACTCGACCAGGGAAAAGCAGTCCACGAAGCATTTCTGACCAAATCTGACCCAATCCTCGACGCGCTCACCAAACTCTTCGACGGCTGTATTGGAGCCCCCTACTCGCCCGAACAGCTAGGCGACATTGAGAGAGGCTAAAGCCCGCAAACTCAAACTCATCCCACCTGGATTCCGTGATGAAGAGTGCGGCGACCTCATCATCTGGAAACAACTCCTAGATAAAGCCAAGGATCACAAAGACGGTGTGATCTTTGTGACCGATGACCAGAAGGACGACTGGTGGCAGAAATACGGGAGCAAGGGGCACGAGCGCACCTTTGGTCCCCACCCGTTGTTGCGGGAAGAGATGAAAACAAAGGCGGGTTGCGACTGCTATCTCTACACAGGTAAGGTTCTTCTGAAGCAGGCTCAGACCTATTTGGGGATACACGTAGAGGACAAGGTCGAGCGTGAAGTGGAGGAAGCAGCCGATGAGCGCAAGCGCAAATATGCTTTCCAAGCCAAACCGGGCCATGTTCTGGTTTCTGGAACCTACGTCCGTGCATCGGGCTCCCGTCTCTTGATGAAGGGCGAATTCTCGCAGATTGGGGCGCTAGTTAAAGAATGGTGCCTCAACATGCAACACGGTCATTTCCAAGAAGAGGCAGCACTCCGATTGTTGGGAACGCTCAGAGAACGTATCGTGCTATTCCGTGAGCGCTGGGCAGAGATTCTGCCGTCGACCGTCGAAGGACAGGTCTCGGCACTCATCAGAAGTTGCGAGTCGATCGCGGTGTTGCCTATCGATCTGCGTGTTGCAATCCAGTACGGCCTATCTGATTGATGAGTTGGACCATGTATGAGTTGGACCGTCATTTCCCTCGCCTGGGTGGCGGGGCCGCTCCGCTTTGCGAAATCCCCCGTGTCGCCTCCGCCTCGAATTCCAGCGGAAGGCCAATTGTCAGGCGTAACGGCTCTCCTCAATCGCGCGGCGGTTGAGGTTTTCGCCGCGTCTTCAAAATCGCCCTATCCGCGATTCTGCGACAGCGATGCAAGCCCTCACCCCCAACCCCTCTCCGGCTCGACTGTCTTTGACCCTGAGGCTCAGACCCGAAGGGAACTCGCCGAAGTCCGCGAGGGGATTGGGGAGAAACAGGAGTGGAGCCACTGTCGCGGCGTTGATCAGGTGCCGGGGTTTCCATCTCCTCCGCCCAGCACGAGGTCCATCGAGCCGCTGTCGAATGTCCCGTCGGCGAAATCGATTTGATATCGGAGAGACATCGTGTTGATGCCGACTTGCCCGTGAGCCTCAATGTGCGCGGCGTCGGTCTCCGACTCGAAACTGATCTCGCCGGCCGCCGAGACCGTTCCCCGACATGGCTCGGTCGGGATAATCGGGGTGGGCGGCACGAGGACGCCAATCAGGCCCTCGAACTGCAGTCCATCAACCGAGTCGATGTTGAGAGACACGCTGCCCGTGGCTCCCGAGTCGCTTTGGACCGTGCCGGCCCAAGTGCCGGGGAAAATTGGGGTGGGGGGAACGGCTTGAACCGGCTGCGCGCGGAGGACTAATCCGAGAAATGCCGCGCTAAAAAGCGCCGCTCCAAAGGCTGTGAGCGTGAGACTGCGTTTCGTGGTTTTCATGCGTTGGGCCTCATGAGGGCTGCAAGTTGGCGCATCGGGCCAAGAGCAAAGGGAGCCTTGGGCCGGTGCACTCAGGCGGTTTTGACGTGTCCGATTTGACCCCTCAGCATCGCGCACCGCGCGCGGTGCGGCGAGGAGCCGCTAGAGGTAGTGCGAAATCCGCAGTCTTTTCCCCTAACGTTTTTTTTGGACGGGGTCACAGATTTGGAGTTTCGGATGTGAGAAGTCCATTGGCCGGATGGGTGCACGCTGGTGGGTCGGGCCTTCCAAATCTTGCAGGCAACGGTCAGCGGTTGCTTGTCGCGGCGCCGGCGCGCTCCGGTTTGGGAAGGATGTTCTCCGCACCGTCAATGAGCACCTTGCCGTCGGGGTCGGTGACTTTCACGTTGCGGAACCGCGAATGGGCAGTTGTGACCAGCCCGACACATCCCTGCGGGGAGCGGTCAAAGGTGACGGCCACGAGGAGTTTGCCGTCGAGAAACATCTTGAACCGGTTCCCGCGGGCCTCGACGCGTAAGCGATACCAGCGGCCCTTGGAGATTTGTCCCGCCACATAACCGATGGTGGCAGCCCCACCTTCGCTGTGGACGAGGATGCCCTGGCCCTGCTTGCCAAACGCGCCAATGACTGCGTACAGGTAGTTGCGGGGAGAGGTCGCGCGGAAGATCAGTCCCAGCTCGCTCTCTCGCGTGATGGTCTCAGCCTCGGCCTCGAAGTCGTAGTCTTTCCAACTCGAATCGCCGAAGAGGACTACGTGGCCCACCAGCGCATCGTCGAGCTGCTGCAACTCCGAGCCGCTCTGCACCCAGGTGTCGGAATCGGACCAAGGGGTGACAAAGTGGACCCGGGCGCGAGCGATTTTCAGGTTCGATTTCGCGACGGCCAGGGTGTCGGAGTACTCGGGAACACTCGGGTGAGCCGCCGCCAGTTTTTCCCAGGCCAACAAGGCCTTTTCCGAGATCTCCACTGCCTCCCAATTGGCTTTCGCGTCCTGCAAGGCCTTGTCTTTCTCTTGTAAGGCGGCTTCTTTCTCCTGGAGAGCCTGGTCCCTCTGCCGTTTTTCTTTCTCGATGCGGGCATTGCTAATCGCCAAAATTGCCACCGTGAGAACCAACGCCGCAAAGACCAATCCAGCCACCCCCAACACGGTCTTGTTTCGTCGCGCGAATTTACCGAACCGATAAGACGCCGACGGCGGGCAGGCCAGCACCGGTTCATCGGCCAGGTAACGCTCGATGTCGAGCGCGAAAGCGTTAGCCGTCTCGTACCGACGGTTTGGATCCTTCTCCAGCGCCTTCATGACGATCCAGTCCAGTTCCCCGCGCACGAGCTGGCTGAGCCGCTGGGGTTCGGCGCGGCGGCAAGCCGCGACGGCGGCACGTGCGTCCCCTAGCGTGCTGATTCGCGTACTCGGTTTGGGAGGCTCTTCCTCGCAGATGATGCGCCGAATCTCGTCGAATGCTGCCTCCTTGAGTCGAGCTTTATCGAACGGCGTCGTGCCGGTGAGCAACTCGTACAAAAGGACACCCAGCGAATAGATGTCGCTGCGCGTGTCGATATCGAGGCTGGTCATCTCCGCCTGCTCGGGGCTCATGTAGAGCGGCGTGCCGACCATTTCGGCAAACCGCGTGAAGAGCGTCTCTTGAGTCAGCGGACTGTCGATCGCTTTGGCGACTCCAAAGTCGATGACTTTGGGGACGGGGCGGCCCTCGTTTCCTGTGACCAGCACATTGGAGGGCTTGATATCCCGGTGAATGATCCCTTTCTGGTGGGCGTGTTGGACGGCTTGGCAGACCTCGACGAACAGGTCCAGCCGCTCGTGCACCGCGAGATTGTTCTGGTCACAGTAGTCCGTGATCGGAATGCCACGAACCAGCTCCATCACGAAGTAGGGCCGCCCCGTTTCGGTTGCACCGGCATCAAGGACCCGAGCAATGTTCGGGTGATCCATCAACGCGAGCGCCTGTTGCTCGGCCTTGAATCGTGCCAGCACCTGCCGCGTGTCCATGCCGGGCTTAATGATCTTGAGGGCCACCGAGCGGCAGACAGGGGACTGTTGCTCGGCCCGATAGACCACGCCAAAGCCGCCTTCGCCAATCTGCTCCAGAAGTTGGTAAGGACCGATGACTGAGCCTGGGCCCTCGGCGACTTGTTCGTGAGTGCTCGCCTGGCGATCGACGAGCGACGATTCCAAAAAGTTCTGTTCCTGTTCGTGGACCCGCAGCAAGTCCAGGATCCGCCTTTTGGCCGCTTCATCGGCGCCGCAGGCTTCCCGGAGGTAGGCCATCCGTCCTTCAACTTCGACGATCTGCCGAGCGGCGTTGAAGACCTCCTTTTCATTGAAGGGCCTGGCAACGCTGTTTTTGTCGGCGGCTGCGTCAGGCTCGGCTCTCGTTGATTCTGAGGGTTCGCAACCGCCGCCTTTGACCCCAAGGCTCGGGTTGACAGGGGGCGCAAGTGGAGGGGGGGTATGCATTGCGACGGGTTCCGTCGAATTCCGAAGTCAGGCTCCGGATGCTGGCTCGTCCCCAGGGTTAAGACAACCGAAGCCGCAGATAACTTTTCGCGTAGGTCCAGTCATTTTCAGCGGTCGCGAGCGACACGCCGAGTGCGTCTGCGGCTTCCTGAGTTGTCATGCCAGTGAAATACCGCAACTTCACGACCATTGCACCCCGGGGATCAGTTTTTTCCAACTCCTCCAACGCATCGTTGAGAGCCAGTACGTCGGGTTGGGGTCCCGGAATGGCCGGCTCGATCTCGGTACCATCCATCCGCTGGCCTTGGCCGCCCGCTTTTACGGTGGCCTTATGGCGGGCTTGCTCGATTAAAATCCGCCGCATCGCTTCGGCGGCGGCCGCGAAAAAGTGGCCGCGGCTGTTCCAGGATTGGACCCTATCTGTGTCCACCAGCCGAACGTAGGCTTCGTGGACCAGAGCCGTCGCTTGCATCGTTTGCCCCGGCTTTTCTTGGGCCATTTTCTGCGCCGCCAGTCGGCGCAGTTCCTCGTAAACCAGCGGCAAGAGTAGCTCCGCAGCGCGCGGATCGCCCTTCCCGATGTCGCAAAGGATGCGCGTAACGTCACTCATGCGAGGGGTCGGTTCGTTGTGACTTGCCCACGGGCGACATCATACAGCATGAAAGCCGGCGGCCTGCCGGCTTTTTTGTGCGTAAGTCTCGTTTACCCAACCGTTTTGCGAGTCAGCGAGAAACCACCGTTTTCTCGGAAATCCACTGGCGCTTAGATTTGCACTCTTGCGCGCGTCGGTCTACATCGACCGACGCGACGAACCAGTCTGTTGCCAAAAATCAAAGGGAAAATACGGAACCCTTAGACGGCCCAACCGCCGTCGAGTACGCCGTCATGCTCGCCCTGATCATCGTGGTCTGTCTCACCGCCATTCAGGCGGTGGGCACCAACGCGAACGCCAAGTTCAACACTGTCAAGAACGCTCTCACATGACCGCGCCGTGATGTGTGCAGTAGGGATCCGGCAAAGAGACCCGCGGGAATGACCATGCCCGCGGGTCTTTTTGTAATGCTCGCGTCGCAACGGCAGAGCGCTGGCATGGTGTCTCACCGTCTCAGTCTTCGAATTCGGACGCTCCGTTGCAATACATGGGCCGCACGGTCAAGTGCAGAGAGTGCGGCAAGTCATTCGTGCTGCGCTTCATTGGCGGCAGCAGGCCGGCGCATTCTGACAACAAATCGACCGTTGCCTTTCGACTGAGCGATCACAGTGAAGCCAGCGGGCCCGCGCGACAACCGACGCCGAAAGGCGAGAAAACGAGCGAGCCATTTTCGGTCGAAGTCGAACCTTGGCGCGAGGAGGTTTACAACCGTGATCAAGGAGAGGTTTAACGGAAACCGCTCTGAGTTTGCGCGGGTGGCGCTCGACACTCTCACCCGACACCTCGGGTATTCGCTGGCGCCGCCCGACAGGCCCAAGCCTAAGTGATTGTCCGCCGCGATCGCTTGCCGAATTCAGCGTCCCGAGTGCGGAACTGATTATCCGCCGAAACGAACGGCCGCGTGCCCGGCAAGTTGCGGATTGCGGCGGGACCCGTGCGCCGACTTCAACGCGACCTTTGCGCCACTTGGCTCAAGTTCAGCGGGGAGCTGGCATCCCTGCACTTAGCACGCGGCACCCTAATCGCAAGATGCGATTTGGGCGGGTCTGGACGTTGCAACCAAACCTCGGAATTAAACTGCCGTTCGCACTTGAAGCACACCCAACGAATGACGTACGGGCAAGGGCGAAGGTGTTCGTCCGCGTCCCATGGCGTCGTCGACTCGATTGTGCAGAATACGTGGTTCTGGGTGCCACAATAGGGGCACACGCCAAATCCGATCAACATGAGTGGGGATCTCCGGATTGCTCGCAGTGGCCGGGAAAGACGTCTCGGCGTGGTCATTGGCCGCTTAAGATGCGGCGGTGCAAGCGGAGGTGGCCACGAGGCTGATCCATGCGAGACACAATGATTGATAGAGATATTTGTGCCTATAAAAAATTTTAGCACACGGTTGCAGCTCGGGTCGCCGCAATCCAAGAGGGTCGGAAGCCGTGCAGGTGAGGCGATTCTGTTATCCAGTTCCAAGGCTCCGTTTGTACGGACAACCGACGAGCTCCATTGCACAGCAAAAGCTTGCTCAATCCCAGGTGGAAATGGAGTCCAAGGTTGGCCTGTGCTTCTGTTCCCCATGTGGGGCACTCACCGGCCGGTCTTGCTCGAACTGCTCGGGACCAACATCAGCGAGCGTGCCGCGGGATGCCTCTCGCTCCCGTGTCTCCCGTTTCTCGGTCGCAGTGAGCTGGGCGGCGAGGGCATCAGCGGCGGCACGGAGAAAGGCTGAACGATTTCCCTTGAATCCCTTTTCCGCCGCTTCCTTGTATAGATCGAGCCGGGCCCTTTCGAGCGGCAGCGCGACGTAACAGGACTTGCGTTCGCTCACGGGTTTTGTTGGGCGGCCCCTTTTCCTCTTCTGCGTCATTGTGGCATCAGCGCGTTTTCTTGCGGGACGGGCGGGGCGTTAGCAGCGCGGGAACGCTTTCCAAGCTTCTTTGCGATCGGCGGCTGGTGGCGGCAAGTCAATCGTCCGCACATGCTGCCAAGGGCTGCCGCTGCTCGACGCCGCAACGGAGTGGCCGAATTCGAACGGGACGAATTCGACGGCTGACGCGGTGCGGCCACCACGCCGGCTCTCTGCCGTTGCGAAGCGAGCATTAAGAACAAAAAAGAAAGCCCGCGATCAACGGAGGGACTGCGATTGCAGCCGTGACGTCAGCCATCCGCCGGTGATGATCACCACAAGCAGGATGCTGTAATCGAACATCGTGGCTGCCTCCCAACGGGCGAGGCAGAAATCGCAATATTGACCGTAATGACTAAAGAAACGATCCATAAGTACGCCCTCTGCATGAGTCGAGTCGGACTGAGGCGACGAGCGCCTTCGTCACGCGCGGCGAGCGACCGATGGGGAACCAAGTTATTCGAATGGGTGCAAAATGACTCGAGGCGCCCCGCGGCACCCGAGAGTCGCGACGTGGCAACAAGTTCTCCAGCGAATTGACTCGCGGAACCGCGAGACGGACGCAAATGCGCTCTGTGAACTTTGCTGGCAAGCAGAATGAGACGGAGTTTCTGGACGTGATATCTCAAGCTTAGCCCGCAGATTGGTCGTGACAGCGGCCGTTTTCCCGCGATCTCAAACGTTCTCGGGAGCCCCATTAAACGACGGTCTAAGTGACGCCTTGGCAGGTCCCGGAGCCCGGGACCGCTCCGGCGGCCTGCCATCGTGGTTTAGGCTATTCGGAACGCATACACTCGGACGTTTTCAAGATGAAAACGCAGCCGGATCGGCCGATCTCTCAGCATCTCGAGCGAAGCACTTTCCTTCCAACCGATCGGCTCATTCACCCGGTCGACCTGCATCGCTCGGCAATCATCGCGGCCAAAGCCAGGGAGCGCATGACCGGAGTTGTCCAGCACTTCGACCCGCAAGCGTCCGCAGTCGGCCTTGGCATTGACGCGCAGCTGGCGGCCATGCATTCGAAATGGCCTGGTCGTGACACGGCCGCCGTCGTAGCTCGCGTCCAGCGAGGCGAACCCGTCTAACCGCAGGATGGATAGCCCTAAACCGCCACCTTGCCGGAAGGCGTCGTCCTTGCCACCGTAGGGTTTGTGCCGGGTTGCCATTCCGCGGTAGTAGAGGTAGAGCTTGTCGCCGACACGGACCGGCGGTGCGCCGGTGAGCATGATCAGGAAGCGATCCCATTCGCCGATCGCGCCCACATCGATGAGCGGCTTGCCCGTGTCCGGCCGCTGCCAGGCCTCGCCGTCTCTGCTGGTGAGCAACCGCACTGTAACCAGCGGGTCTTTCGGATCGCGCGCAAAATAGGTGAGCAAACCGAGGTAGCGATCGCCGTAGACGAATCCCAAGTGGTTATAGACGGTATTCGCGATTTCGCCCGGTCGGGCCTGGAGGTGAATACGGGGCGGCGTCCAGTTGACGAAGTCCTGGCTGACGCTCTGGGCGCGATGTGGCGAGCTGCGCAGGCACGCCACGTAACGGCGGCGCAGAGTGTCGATCATCAGGCTCTGGGCGTCACCAACCGGGCCGAGGTCCTTCGTCCCCTTACGAGGGTGGAAGTGAAAAACGGGCTCGGGCGTGTGGGTCCAGCGCAGACCGTCGGGTGAGGTCATTGAGTAGATGCCACTGAGCGGCCCATTCCAGTCGTAGCTCGACCAGCCCAGGGCTTTATAACGCCGCCGAGGATCGACTTCTAAAGGGTCCTTGAGGGTCGATTCCCAGTGCCCCAGGCCGTCGTGATGATCGTCACCGACGACTACGTTGTTTCTACGGGTGCCCATCACGTCGTGCAGGCCCAGCTCAGGCCGATCCCAGTGGACGCCGTCCTGGCTCGTTGCGTAGCACAAGACCTTGCACTCGGAAAGCGAACCAGGCAGAGATTCCTTTTGCCGTCCTGATAGGCCGCCATACCACGCTTTGAAGATCTTTTCCTGTTCGTCGTAAATAACCGAACCCCAGGTGCCGCTGTCGTTCTCCCACGGCTTGACCTTGCGCAATACTGGGTTTTGTGGATGCTTTTCGGCAGAGTGAAAGACTTGACGTACGTTGTCCAGGCGTTCAACGTGGTCCAGGTCCACGAAGAGCTGAGGGGCGTCGTTCAGAAGGGGAACCTGGTCCGCTGCCGTGGCATCTGAGTTCAAGACGCGACTGAGCGCCGCCGCCCCCAAACAACTGCTTTGCAAGAATTGACGCCGATGCATAAGAACAACCCTTCGACAAGATCCCTGGGGCGGGTTGACACCACCGCCATGATCTCGCCGTTAGACCCCGCCGGCAATTCTGCTGCGACCGCCTGGACGCGCACCGCAAAGCGGCGCCTATTTCGGCACGTTGTTCTGAGTGCCGGATTCTCATTTGTTTCCGCGGAATCGTGTCTCGGACAGCGAAAGCGAGCGGTACGCGCCGGAGGTCGCCTCATGAATTACGTCTGCCAACTTCTCATCGCCGTCGCTTTTCTGTCTGAAGCGCGAGCCCAAGTCGTCCAACGCAACATCCCCTACGCCGATCCGGCGCACGAGCGCCAGGTGCTCGATGTTTATTCACAGCATAAGGCAAAAAACCTGCCTGTGGTCTTTTGGATTCACGGCGGCGGCTGGGAAACGGGCGACAAAACAAGCGTCCAGATTAAGCCGCAGGTTTTCACGGACAAAGGGTTTGTCTTTGTCTCCACCAACTACCGACTCTTGCCGAGGGTGGGCATGGCGACCATCGTTCGCGACATCGCCAAGTCCATCCGCTGGGTGCATGGCAATATCGCCGACCACGGAGGGGATCCGAACTGCCTGTTCATCATGGGCCATTCGGCCGGTGCGCAGCTGGCTGCGTTGATATGCACCGATGATCGCTATTTGAAGGCCGAAGGCCTGTCCTTGGCCATCATCAAAGGCTGCGTGCCCGTCGATGGCGACACCTATGACGTGCCGGCCATCATTGAGACCGCCGAGACCCGGCGTCGGGTGCATGGTCTGCCGCAATCGAAGTTTGGTCACCGTGAGAAGTTCGGTAACGATCCCGCGAAGCATCGTAACTTCTCCGCGGTAACGCATGTGGCCAGGGACAAAGGTATTCCCCCGTTCCTGATCCTGCATGTCGCCGATCATCCTGACACGAGCGCGCAAGCGCAGCATTTGAGTAACGTGCTGAAAGACGCAGGCGTTCCCACAACAGTCTTCGGTGCCAAAGAGACGAATCACAACAAGATCGACGTGAACCTCGGCTTGCCCGACGATCCGGCCACAAAGGCGTTGTTTGAGTTCCTCGGCAAAGCGCTGAAAAAATGACTCCTTAGCCATGTCAACGGAACCCGCACTCAAGCCACGACGACGCTGGCAGCGGATTGCTGCGATCATCGTGGCGATCACCCTCACTTACTTCGCGATCGCCTATCTGGTCATCCCATTTGGTTGGAAGCGGTACGTTTCCCGGCATCTGGAGCTTGAGGACATTCCCCGCGTCACCTATACGGCATCTGGGCTACCAGCCGACCCTCTCAACGTGGAACTGATTGGACCGGAGAACGGGCTCAAGCGGATCATGGTAAACGCGCATTGGTATCCCGCTGACGCGCTCACGTTGCGAAGCTGCCTGGAGATCGCTGAGGCATCCGTCCTCAAACGCCCCCACGACGCTGCGCCGGTCAGCGACGAGTTCTTGTTCGGCCGCAAGCAGGATTTAGCGATCGAGAAGCCAGTTGGCGACAATCCGCGCGAGCGCCATCACGTCCGTTTCTGGCGCGCACCGACAGCGGATTCCGAAGGACGCACCGTCTGGATTGGCTCGGCGATCTTCGATAAGCGAGTCGGACTGAGTCGGACCACGGGTCAGTTCACGCATCTCACGGCAGTCGACGTCGATGTCGAGCGCGATTACTTGTTTCGGAATCTGGAGGAGACGGGAGGACTATCCTCGGTCGAAGTAGTGGACGACTTCCACAAAATCCTCGAGGGCAAGAACGGCGAAGGAGTGCCTTGGCGTACGGACGGGCGGTTGTTTATCGGCGTCATCGCCCCCAAATAGCATCCGGCACTGCCAGACGCCCGTATCATCAACTCAAGCGTTTCTGCGCCACGTCAAAAATCGACCGATAAGTGCGGCCGTGACTGGGACGGGAATTCAGCGGTTTCGGCAAGTTTTTCCGTGCACCAGATTGCCATACGTTTTGTAGGAATCCCGCCTTGGGCTACGAGAGCGAGTGAAATGCCCACCGACTGAACGCGGAATTGGAACGTTTAGGGTACCCGCTTCAGCGCGACAAATTCCCCGGCGACGGGTCGGAATCGGGCTTCGGATGGCCGGACTAGGGACAAGTTTCGCGCTCGACTTCTGTCTTTAAAGGACTGCCTTCGGAAACGACTGATGGTGATATTCGACGGTCGAGGGTTTGACGGTTCGCCGATCCGTCGCTTCACAATGTCCGACCGCTCAACTGCGCCAGGGCTCGATCACAGGTCGGAGCCCAGCGGCAGGCCAGTTCGGCGACCAAAAGGGCCGTCACGGCGCCGGCATATACATCCATTGTGTAGTGGGCGCGGAGCACCAATACCGTCAACGCCTCAAATAGAACGATCGACACCCCCAGCGCCGTAAGCGACCTGCGCCCGGTCCGGGCCAATTCCACGGCCGCCAAAACAGCCAACCCCGTGTGACGGGAGAAAAAGAAATCGGTCGAAACGGCGTACGTCACCAGGAGCGTCGGCACGCCGGTGCTGTGCCAGATCATCTCCGGCGGCACGGGAAGCGCACAGAGCATCTGACAGAGTTGTCGCAAGACGAACAGCATGAGCAGCCCCAGGAATGGGCGAACAGTCCGTCCGAAAAGAGTTGCCGCCAGCAACGACACGCCGACCACGTCGATCACTGCCGAACTGATGATCAGCAGCGTATTGGCCGCTTGTGGATGCGCTCGGAACGCGTCGTGCAAGCCGGCCGTCCATTGATGCACGACGTCGCCTACGCCGCTGTCGGAGAACTCGCGCTGACCGATTAGCGACTGCGTCCAGAACCACGCCCCAAGCCCTGCTGCAACGAAGGCGGCTCGCAACCACCATGGAGCGATGGTCACTGCCGGCGTCGTTGGCGCCAATCCGCTCGAAGGCGGTGGTGCCATCATGATGGAGACCTGCCTCTTGTAGGAATCGGTCAGCAAAAGTGCTTCCATTTCTCACCTCCCGTCACTCATGACGCCAAGCTGGGTTGGCTGATCGCAAACGTGTCGGGGCGGGCGATACCCAACAAGTGGTGAAGCTGTTGATCGAGCTGCGACATCACCGGGTCCTCGGCGGCACCGCGCTCGCGCACGGGATTCACGGTGATTGGCTTGCCGATCGTCGCGGTCGCGGTCATTGGACGATGCACGCGGCAGTCGTCGCGCAAGTCCTCTTCAAATCTCTCGACCGTTTCCAGCAGGCGCTCCTTCGTGGGATTCGAGCGGATGTAATCCGGCGGAAAACAGGCAATCTGCTGGGCAAGGTACATATCGGCCAGGTGTTTCCAGCGGCGGTCGCGCTCCAGCGGAGAGATCGTGCTCTGCACCATGTCGGGAAGAATGGCAATCCGCAGCTGCTTGACGCGCCCTACGGTGGTTGATTCCCGGCGGCCCTTCAGCCACTCCTGCTCGAGTGGCACGAGCAGATGATCGATCAGCCGTTCGGCGCGCTCGAAGATCGTTCCCGACTGGGGCCGTCCGAGGTATTCGAGCTCCTTCAGGCACAAAAGCGACTCGCCGACGAGGACGATGCGGTCGACCAGCTCGAGCCCGCGTTTTGGCCGCCAGCTAAGACGCTGCTCAATGTCATCCAGCACCGGGTGCAGTGCCCGCTCGACGTCGCCGTGAAAGTGGTATCGGATTGCAATTGGATGAACGACAACCTGTGCGCCCGAATCGGCCTCCGCCCGCTTTTTCGCCGCCGCGCGGGCGATGAACGCCGTGCCCCCCATCATCGAGTTCAGCCGATCGTTGTGCCGGCTGATGACCCCTTCCGGAAAAATCACCAGCGGGCGCGGTGCCTGCGTCAGAATCTCGACGCCGGCTGCCAGCGCTTGCCGGTCAAGCCCCTCGCGATAGATGCTAAAGGCCCCGGCTCGGCGCAATAGAAACGCTTGCAGCCGGCCCTGCACAAAAAGATGCGCGCTGGCCATGATGAACGGCAACGTTCCCACCTGTCGGCACATTTCTCCCACCACGTACGGATCGCACGGCCGGCAATGGTTGGGGGCCAGCAGCACGCCATGCCCCGCGGCCAGCGACTGGCGGAGATGATCGGACCCTTGGACTTCGACCCTCTCAATGCCGTAGTCGCGGCGCAGTTTCCGCCGCCCGACCAGCGTTAAAATTCGCGGCCAGAGAGTGCCGTGATAGGGCGGAACGAACTCATACGGCTTTTCACTCACGACAGGGTGCATGGCAGCATTCCCGAGTTTTTCGCAATCGATCAGATTTCGCGTTCCTGCTGTTCTAGGCGCGGAATTGCGGCCCGTATAACGCGTGGTCGGCGAAAAATGCGGATTAACCCGGGCAGAAATCCACGGCAACCCCTTGAGCTCGGTGTGCTAACGCTTTTCCGAGGTGTCGTGATGCAGCTTGCTGCTTACTCTCGCCTAAACCGGTGAATTTGGTCCTCACACCTGCCGCTTTCCTGTAATCTCGACCGTTTTCCCAGACACGCCATCAAACCACCCTGTTTCTGGGATTATTTGCCGGAATCTTGGAATTCCAGGAAGACGCTTGGTGTCTAAAATCAGGACCCACATCAAGAGTGACAACAGAGCAATTCCGTGATCGCCTCTTCCGACGGCGCTCGCCTTGTCGGATACGCTCGGGTCAGCACGGAAGGCCAAGAGTTGGCTCTCCAACTCGATGCCCTGCGAAATCACGGAGTCGCGAACGAGCTGATTTTCACCGACAAGGCGTCGGGCGCAAAGCGTGACCGACCAGGGCTCGATGCCTGCTTCCGCGAGCTTCGCTCCGGCGACATCTTGCTGGTCTGGCGTCTCGACCGACTCGGAAGATCGGTCCGCCACCTGGTCACGTTGATCGATCAGCTTCAGGAGCTTGGCGTGGGATTCCGGTCGGTCTGCGACGGCGCCATAGACACAACAACGCCCTCGGGCGAGTTAATCTTTCACATCTTCTCATCGCTCGCGCAATTTGAGCGACGGCTCATCCAGGAGCGGACCAAGGCCGGCCTCGCCGCCGCTCGTGCCCGCGGTCGCATGGGTGGTCGGCCCTCACTGACTCCAAACGACGCCAAGGTTGCGCTCGCCAATAAACTCTTCGCCGACAAGTCTGTGGATCCGGATGACATCTGCGCGACGTTAAAGATCTCCAAGACCACCCTGTACCGATATGTGGAGATCGCGACAGGACGCGTGATTCGTTTCCGGAATCACCCTCGTTGACGCCGACACACCGGGTCCGCCGAGCCAAAAACTCATGCGATTCTCGGGACGCTTTTAGGACTCCAGATTGCCATACGTTTTGGCGGAATCCAGGCCCAGGCTGCGAGTGCGGATAAAACGCCCTGAAAACGTCGGCAGAATTCGAACCATTTTGGGATTACGTAGCTGATTAGGGGCCAATTACCCTGGCAGGGTTTTTACCGACTTTTGGCGCCGCACTGCAGCGCCGTTCTTGGGCGAGCACTGCTCCCAGCCCGCATCGATGTGCACTGAATACGATTTTCTATTGCGGATTCGTACGCCGCAATCTTTATAGTGAGAGATGGTGCGCCGTGAACTACGACACCTCGATCGTCCCCTCTGAAGCCGGAACCCTGACTATGTCGCATCCCAAGTTGCTGCTAGTGATCGCGCTCTTAGTGATCCAGGTCTCTCGTGTGCAGGCAGAAGAGGCAGGGAAGGCCGATCAAGCGCCAGCTGTTGGAGTGCTCAAAGTGGTCGCCAAGCCGGTGCGGACCGACTTGGGGCTCGTACGAGGCCTGGTGATCGGCGATGCAGACGACGTTCAGCTCTACCGTGGAATCCCGTACGCCGCTCCGCCGGTGGGTTCCCTGCGCTGGCGTCCGCCGCAGCCCGCGCACGAGTGGCAGGGCGTCCGGGAATGCTTTGACTTCGCGCCCGTGGCCCCGCAGAAGTCGAATGC